>DAOTTO010000325.1:0-101043 GCA_034437895.1 Anaerolineae bacterium
ATTTGCCACAACCGCCTATATTCCGTTGTTAAAGTGCCTCGATTGGCTCAATTACCGGGCTTTACGCCTCGTGCAATGCGCCAATTGAATGAATGGAAGTATAGCGCCAATGGTTTCAATCCTCAAGATTTTCTACGCCTTATATCCCCCTATCTAAAGCTAGGGGCTTTACGGCGTTTTTCGGTAAAAATCGTCAATAAGTCTACCACAAAAATCTCATAAACTCGTCGGCGTGATGAGGCGATCAACGAGCCTGTTGACCGCCCAAACGGTAAGCGTGATCGCAACACCCGGGGCGATGCTCACCCAAGGGGCAAATCGAAAAGCCTCGCGTCCCTCTGCCAGCATCACACCCCAATCGGGTATTCCCGGCTCGCCACCAAGCCCCAGAAAACTGAGCGCTGCGCTATTAATCATGTTGTAGCTAAAAACCAGTCCAGCATAACCAATTAAGATGGGTTGGGCGTTTGGGAGAATATATCGCAGCAGCAGTCGTATTTTGCCTACCCCAACAGCTTGTGCACTCTCGATAAAGCCAAAACTCAAGATGCTGATCGTCGCGCTGCGAGCAATTCGGGCATATAGCGCAATTTGCGCTCCACCTGTTGCAAACGCCAATTGCCACGTTCCCTGGCCTAAAAGTGTCAAAATGACCAATGCCAGCATCAAAGAAGGAAATGCGAGAAAGGCGTTGACGAAAATCATAACGAAACGATCTACCCACCCTCTACTCATTCCTGCCCCTACGCCCAAAAGTAAACTGGGGATGACGGCAAAGGCTGTTGCTAAAGCAGCGACCAACAAAGTATGTCGTGTGCCATATAACAGCCGGCTAAAAATATCACGACCCAGTTGATCAGTTCCGAAGAGATGCAAAACGCTCGGAGGTTGTGCTGTGTGTCGTATATTGGTTTGCATCGGGTCATACGGCGCTGCGAGCATCCCTAGCAACGCGACAAAAACAAGCATAATCATTATCGATAAAGACAGCCGCATGGGTCACGTTGCTAATCTAGGGTCAAAAAGACGATAAAGCCACTCCACAATGAGGTTGAGCGATACATATACAGCAGCAGACAATATCACGATCCCTTGCACAACCGGGTAATCTCGATCAATTACGGCGTTTAGGAGCAGCTGCCCTATACCGGGTCGGACGAAGATACTCTCAGTGATAACAACTCCTCCTAAGAGAATCCCGGCTTGCGCGGCGATAACGGTGATAACAGGGATTAACCCCACCCGTAAAATATGCCTAAAAAGAAGTGTGCGTTCTGGTAGCCCTTTACCCCGCGCAGCTTGAATAAAAGGTGCGCTTTGTATAACACGAATGTTGATAAGTGTTATCCGTGCAATCGCACCACCACTGTGAAATCCTAACACACCAACGGGCAAAATAAGATGATCGACTCCCCCACTTCCAGTAGACGGAAGCCATCTTAATAAGACTGAGAACACATAAATCGCTAATGTCCCTGTCCAATAAACAGGCATACTCACGGACAGACTGATAATCAATCGCGCTATTCCACTCGTAAAATGATCGCGTGCGCCAATAATCCCAAGTGCTAGACCTGAAATAATGGCAATACAAAGTGCGCTCGTGGCGAGTACAGCGGTAGGCCAAAACTGCGACAAGACCAGTTCCATGACAGGTTGCTGTCTTGTCAACGATATACCAAAATCGCCTTGAACGGCATCCATTAAAAACCGTCCATACTGCAATGAAATTGGCGCATCCAACCCCAATTCAGCCCTTCGTCTTTGAATGTCGGCATCACTTGCTCCGCCGCGAGTGAGTTGGGCTGATATGGCATCACCCGGCAGCAACCTTAGAGCGAAGAAAGTCATTGTTCCTGCTACCCAAATGGTGATGACTGCCGAAAAGAACTGCCGCCCCATATTTTATTGTTGACGGGTCACATTATTGAGCAAAGGAAACCACCCATAGGGGTCAAATTGCAAGCCCATGATGGAGGCGCTAGCGCCGTTTAAGTTAACATAATCACGAATGGGCAAAATGAGCGCCTCATTCATGACAATACGTTGAACTTCTGCATAATAACCACGTCTCGTAGGGATCGCCTGTTCGCGCACAGCCGAAATAAGCAGGTTGTCTAGTTCAGGGTTGCTATAATTCATCCAATTGCGAACTGCGCCTGTCATGTAGTAGTCGTTTAAAAAAGCGGGGTCAATACCGGGTGTATCAAAGGCAACAAGGTTATACTCGCCTGTCGTCACAGCATCACTTAACGCCGCAAAACCGGGAACAGGCTCTAAGATTGCTTTTATACCCACTTCACGCCATTGATCTTGAATCAGCAACGAGACTTCGGGCAGTAAACCCCAACTAGGTACAATCAGCGTAATTTCTAGGTCGCCTGCGCCTATGTCCAAATAACCATTTTCATCCGAGTCAATATAACCGATCTGCGCGAGCAAATCACGCGCTGTTTGCGGATTATAGTCATATGTACCAACGACACTACGGTTGTAGAAAGGATTACTGGCAGACAATGGCCCCCAAGCAACTGGCGAAAATCCTTGATAAACCGTATCTACAATACCATTACGATTGGTGGCGTAAATCAAGGCTTGCCTCACGACGAGGTTATCTGTTGGGGCGCGTTGGGTATTCATCAGGAATTGCAACGGCTCGCCGGGAACATCGGTTGTTAAAAGTTGAATTTGGCTGTTAGCACTTAAAGCCCGTGCATCCGAAGGCAGCAGCTCACCCATGATCTGTGCCTCTCCGCTTTGCAAAGCTAGAGCGCGTGTTGCCTCATCGGTAAAAAAGCGATAGACAATTTCATCAACCGAACTCCCATCTTGGGCAATTAATGGGTAGAACGACGGACCCCACGTGTAATTTTCATTACGTCTTAAGACGATTCGGTCATTGGGCAAGTATTCGACAAAGCGAAATGGTCCCGTTCCCACTTGATGAAATTGATAGGTATTAGCCGTATATTGCGCCAGCGCCGTTGGGCTAGCCATCCCAAGATACACTTGACTAAGTGCATCTAAGAGGGGTGTATAAGGTTCGGCAAGAATGAATCGAATGGTGTAGTTATCCATAATCTGATAACTGGTATAAGTGCCGAGCATATAAAAGGCTTTTTGTGAAGCAGTTGCCGGGTTAACGATGCGATCTAAATTTACAGCGACAGATTCCGCGTTAAAGGCGGTTCCATCATGAAATGTCACTCCTTGTCGCAAGGTAAAGGTGTAAATCAATCCATCGTCGGAAATCGTCCAGTCTGTAGCTAATCCCGGTACGAAATTATTGGTTTGAGGGTCACGATAGACTAACGTGTCATACACTTGACGCAGCACAATCCCCAATTCAGTCGATTGGTTAATATGGGGATCAAAGCCCGACGGAATCAGCGTTAACCCATAGGTAATACTGTTTTTGGCGGGAGGTTCTTCACTAGAGGAACATGCAGTTATAAGAAGTGAGAATGTCACGAATAGCAGGAGAATATGTTTGCGGGACATTTGGTCTTTCCAGCTTAAGGGCAATAGGTTAGCATTCAATTTGAGATGAGAGATATGCTTTATTTTGAGTACAGAGTTTACCACAATGCAGGTAAATTGTGATGAGATCAACACCAAAACCCCGGCTCTTAACGCCGCCTAGAGAAGAAGAAGAAATTTATCCATATCGTCGTGTATGGTCAAGCATCACGATTGAAGCCATCTTGTTGTTTGTCATCACCATCGGATTCTACGCGGCAAAAAACTTTCTTGGCATCACCTTTCCGTCGAATTTTCGCTTGCCGCTTAATCTGCTGCTTGCATTGTCTCCTATTGGAATGTGGCTGGTTTTTTCGTATTTTCGAGAACGCAATGCTCTAGAACCGCGTCGGCGCTTAATGGTGATTTTGATCGTCACTGGTCTTGCCGCAAATGCCATTGGCTTGCCTTTATTAGATGATTACCTTCATGTAGATCAATGGCTGTCTCTTTCAAGTGCAGTCGAGCGTATTCTAGGGTATGCCTTTACAGTTGGCGTTATACAAGAAGGTATCAAATACATGGTGGTGCGTTATTTTGTCTGGCCTAACCGCCTACGTATTCGTCTCGATGCGGTTGCTTATGCCGCTGCCAGCGCCGTCGGATATGCTACAGTGGTTAATCTGCATTTCATTGCGAATGGTACGCCTTCACCTGATGTTGTCGCGGTGCGTGTTTTTAGCACAACTGCACTGCATACGGCAACCGCTGTCCTCGTAGGCTATGGATTAGCGAGTTCGCGCTTTGGAACAGGGTCGTTTATTTTACTTCCGTTCATGATGTTCTTGGCAACATTCATTACAGGTATTGCCATTCCGTTGCGTTCAGGCCTAGTCAATGCCGGTTTAGTACAAGGCATTGGCAATCCAAATGCGTTACTGGGTCTTTTATTCTCGATTGGATTGTATGTCGTGCCGTTGGTCATAGCCGCCTTTCTCTTTAATGCCCAAGAAAACCGCCAAGAAGAATCGATCACTGGTCGATCTAAAGGTTGATGGATGTCCATTATCGAGATTGATGCCGAGGTACAAGCAGCGACGAATCAACAGCGTTTAAGCCACTTCTTGACATTGGGGCTGGCTGTGGTGCTTTTCTTAATCGGGTTAAATGCGAGGAGTACAACATTACTTGCGACGACTGCTTATTCAGACAGCCAAGCGGGTATCACACTGAATTATCCGCGCAATTGGGTGATTGAAACAGCAGATTCGACCCAAGCGTTTGTCTTTCGTGTACGAGATACCTCTCGGCTTGGTTATAAGGCAGCGATCCAGATCGCTATAGAACCCGTGGGTTCAGACACCACCGAGCGCAATGTCTTGGATTCTATTTCGATGGATCGATCAACGGCGCTGGCAGCTTATAATGTGCTTTCGATTGATGAAGAATACCTTCTGCCAGATGACATCCCTGCTTTTGCGATGCAATATACCTATGTTGAAACAGAGGCTAATCCATTTTTGGAAAGTTTACCGATTGTTGTACGCGGCTTAGATATCCTTGTAATCTCGCGGGGGCAGGCATTGATTGTCACATTTCGCGCAGATGCCGGCACCTTCGACGATGATTTGTCGATATTTGATCGTTTTTTAGATAGTTTGGATTTTTAACGATGCGTCGAACCTTGTATGGCCTTATCAGTGTCATCCTATTGATGATTGCGCTGCCTGTTATTGCACAAGATAACACCAACAGCTTAGATATTGATCGCATCAGCCGAGCAACCGTCTATATTATCCAAACCAGCGATTTCGCCAACAATGACATCATTTGCGTGGGAACAGGCACCATTGTGAATCGCAGCGGCTTAATTGTCACTAATGCTCATAACACAGTGACGAATACCAATTGTCCGGGACAATCTTTGTTAATTGCTATTTCGCGTAATCCTAATGAGCCACCCATTCTTCAATATCGTGCTGAAGTTGTCCAAGCAAATCCAGGGTTGGATTTAGCGCTTCTACGAATCACACAAGATTTGGATGGACGTTTAGTGGATCCAGCCATATTGTCATTACCATTTGTGGAACTGGGAGAGTCTTCGCAGGTTGCTTTAGACGATACGATTACGGTGGTTGGTTATCCCGGTGTCGGGAATGATTCCGTTGAAATACGCCGAGGCACAATCAGTGGTTTTGTAGCCGAACCCAGCGGCGGTAATCAAGCATGGTTTAAGACGGATGCCGCTATACCCGGCACGATGACAGGGGGTGGCGTTTATGACCAAAACGCCCGTTTAATTGGTATTCCTACAACCGCCCCTGTGACCAATCTAGTTGCAGATACAACGTGCCTTTTTTTACAAGATACCAACGACGATGGGTTGGTTAATCAAGCCGATAGGTGTGTCCCTGTCGGTGGTTTTATCAACGCCATACGTCCAGCAGATTTTGTACGCCCTCTTTTACGAGGTGCATCATTGGGTATTCGGGTTAATGAGCTTACAGCCCCTAATTTTCAAGCCACTGCTTCTGGCGAAGCTCAGTTTTCCAATTTATTTTTCTCAACCGCTGTTACCGAAGGGATGCCTGCGAGCGTTGTGAACAGTTTGCCAACGGGGACAACCAGCTTGTTTCTGTTCTTTGATTACATCAATCTGACCGCAGAAACAGTTTATGAACTACGTGTGACCACCAATGACATTCCGAATCCTACCTTTAGCCTTGCGCCAGTGCGCTGGAGCGGCGGAGAGCAGGGGTTGTGGTATATTGGCAATAATGAACAGGTTTGGCCTAATGGGGTTTATGAATTTGCCTTGTTTATTGATGGTCTTGCCAGTGGACGTGCCACAATTCTCATTGGCGGCGCGCCCGAAGAAGTGCCTTCCTTCAGCAATTTACTTTTTGTATTACTTGATGATGATGGCAATCAATTTGGCAATGGGTATGTGCTGGGAACGGGCAATACGGTTAATGCGACATTTCTTTACAACAATATGCAACCGGATATGGCATGGTCGGCAATCTGGTACTATAACGATTCGGAAATTTACCGCAGTGATGACGTTTGGACACGCGATTCCGACGGGTTAGGCGATACCAGCATCGTCAGCGATATTCTTTTGCCGGGTCGCTACCGATTGACGCTTTATATTGAGGGTAGGCTTTCCGCTTTAGCGGATTTTACTGTAGCGGGCGCACGAGACGCTGCCTTCTCTCGTGTATTTTCTAATTCCCGTTTCGTCTCTGCAAATACACCTGAAGAAGCCGTGAGAGCAAGTGGAACTGGAATCAGCACATTTCCAGCGGATGTTAGCACCATCTATGCCTTATTCGATTGGGAACAGCTTGCACCAGGGACACTCTGGACACTGCGCTGGTCAGTGGATAACGATGTATTCTATGAGGACATCGGTCCTTGGCGCAGCCTCGAAACCGGACAAAATTATCTTTTGCAGCTTGTAAGCGATAATGGCATCCCTGACGGCACCTATAAGATGGAAATTTACATCAATTCGGTCAGGTTAGCTTCGGTTGAAGCGCAGGTGGGGATTGGTCAACTGCCAATTGATATTTTTGCACAAGCTACAGGCATCCAATTACGGGGGCGTGTTATTGACGCGGAAACGAATGAAGGTATACCTGGAGTCACCTTTATCCTGATTAGCGAGAATTTTTCGGTGGATGATTTTGTTTGGAGCCAAGATCAAATCTATGCAATAGCAACCACTGATAGTCTGGGACAGTTTCAAATTGATCGCCTGTTACAATTTGGTGCGCCTTATAGTGTGATGATTGCTGCTGACGGGTATTTGCCCATCAGCGCTGATGGATTTGAAGTAGATGCTGAATCGGATAACCCACTGGAAATTGTTATTCCCTTAACACGGGATTGAGGGAAATAGGATGATCGAAAAACAGCGGCTCGACATCGCGCTATTAGAGCGTGGTCTTGTACCTAGTCGTGAAAAAGCGCGTGGCATGATTATGGCGGGCGAAGTTAATGTCAACGGCGTACGGGTTGATAAACCGGGCGTAAAAGTAAACGCTCATGATGAACTAACAATAAAATCGCGCCAACGTTTTGTCAGTCGCGGTGGAGATAAACTGGCTGCGGCATTAGTAGATTTCCAGTTTGACGTAAAAGACTTCATCTGTGCTGATGTCGGCGCGAGTACAGGCGGTTTCACGGATTGTCTTTTACAAAATGGTGCAGCACGAATTTATGCGATTGATGTTGGGTACGGGATTCTGGATTATGGACTGCGCCAAGACCCGCGTGTAGTCGTCATTGAACGCACCAATGCGCGGTATCTGGAAACACTCGCGGAACAAGTCCACCTCGTCGTTGCCGATGCCTCATTCATCTCTTTAAAACTCCTCCTTCCCATTTTTAAAGGATGGTTGCTGCCTAAAGCGGATGTAATTACGCTGGTCAAACCGCAATTTGAAGCAGGCAAACAGGATGTCGGCAAAGGTGGGGTTGTTAAAGACAGTGCGATACATGAACGTGTGCTTTTAGAAGTCATTTTTTCTGCCCAAGAGTTAGGATTTACCCTGCGTGGGCTAACGACTTCGCCCTTAAAAGGCCCAGCAGGTAACACTGAATTTCTAACATGGTTTACATGGGGAAGTTTTGAAGGCCAGATTACGGATGTAGAATCCCTTATTCATGACGTTGTGAACCATCCAAAAGAGTCAACTTTGAGTTAAAATACAGCACAACATTTGCCTCCCTTTCTGTTATAATCCCCCTAATTGGGTAAGCATTGGAACAGAGTTATAGATGGATCGTAAAAATATTCGCAATTTCTCAATCATCGCCCATGTCGATCATGGGAAAAGTACACTCGCAGACCGCTTGTTACAACTGACAAATACCGTTGCTGCCCGTGATATGCAGGAACAATTGCTTGATAGCATGGACTTAGAACGTGAACGCGGGGTGACGATCAAAGCCTCCGCTGTGCGTATGGACTATCGAGCGAAAGATGGTCAGGAATATGTCATCAATCTCATTGATACACCAGGGCATGTGGATTTTACCTATGAAGTCAGCCGCGCTTTACAAGCCTGTGAAGGTGCTATCTTAGTTGTCGATTCTAGCCAGGGTATCGAGGCGCAAACCTTGACAAATGTCTATCTTGCGCTTGAACAAAATTTGGAAATCGTCCCTGTGATTAATAAGATCGACCTTCCTGCTGCTCGTCCTGATGAGATCGCGCAGGAAATGGAAGATTTACTGGGACTGGATGCGCTTGAAATGCTGCGAATTTCAGCAAAAAGCGGCATCGGGGTCGAGGATGTCCTCAAAGCTGTTATCGAAAAAGTGCCGCCACCCTCGGGGAATCCTGATGCACCGCTACGGGCGCTGGTATTTGACTCGCACTACGATGTCTATAAAGGTGTTATTGCTTATATTCGTGTGGTCGATGGCGAAGTTAAACCAACGGATATTTTACGCCTAATTGCTACCGAGGCTAAGTTTGAACCTGTTGAACTCGGTGTATTCAGCCCGACGATGAAACCTGTTGCATCATTGGGCATGGGTGAAGTCGGTTACGTAGCAACGGGCTTCAAGACAGTGCGTGAATGTCGCGTGGGTGATACGATCACGCTGGCGGTCAACGGCTCTAACGAGCCTTTACCCGGCTATAAGCAAGTGAAGCCGATGGTGTTCGCTGGCATTTACCCTACCGACAACGATGCCTATCCTGTCTTACGCGATGCGCTGGATAAACTTCAACTGAACGATTCCTCGCTCGTCTATGAGCCAGAAAGCTCCCAAGCGCTCAATTTTGGTTTTCGTGTTGGATTCTTAGGCCTGTTCCACATGGAAATTGTCCAAGAACGCTTGGAGCGCGAATATGATCTTGATATTTTGGCAACTGCACCGAGTGTAGAATATCAAATCATCAAACGCGATGGCGAAATGTTCACGATTGACAGCCCTGCTCATCTGCCCGATGAAAGTATTATCGAAGAAATTCGTGAACCCTGGATGAAAATTCAGATTTATACACCCCAAGAATACATCGGCCCCATTATGGATATTGTCATCAAAAAGCGCGGGGAATTCATTACTTCAGAATATCTCGATCAAATCCGCGTTATTTTGCATTACAAGCTGCCGCTGTCTGAACTCATTGTTGATTTTTATGATCGGCTTAAAAGTGCTACGAAAGGCTACGCCAGCCTTGACTATCAATTTGATGAATACCGCGCCGGAGATTTGGTTAAACTCGATGTATTAGTCAATAACGAGCCTATAGACGCACTTGCCTTGATCGTCCATCGAGATCATGCTTATCATAAGGGGCAAAAGCTCGTCACCAAATTGAAAGAACTTATCCCACGTCAAATGTTCGTCGTTCCGATTCAGGCCGCAGTCGGCAAGCGCATCATTTCTCGCGCCAATGTCAGCGCGATGCGGAAGGATGTGTTGGCGAAATGCTATGGTGGGGATATTACGCGCAAGAAAAAACTGCTGGAAAAGCAGAAAAAAGGTAAGAAGCGCATGAAGATGATCGGCTCGGTAGAACTGCCGCAAGAAGCATTTATGGCGCTCTTGAGCTTAGACGACGATTAAAATAAATTTTTAGGGCATGGCAAAAATTCGCTTTGCCCTCTTTATTTCACGAATGCGGATAAGACAGCCTGCCCCTGCCCTTGTGGAAGTTTTCCATAATTGACAATTTCAGTTATGGTCAATCGCAAATCGAGCAGCGAAATCAACCTAATGCCCTCTGGCACGCCAGCACCATAATTAATCAGAGTTAACACAGTACTGATTTCCAAGCCAACACGTTTCGCATCCGAGATAAGTTTAAACGTCGCAGGGTCAGCTTGCCAAGTATTGGTAATTAAGATCGCTGGATGTCCTACATCATAAGCACCTACCAAATCATGAACAGGCACATCATGACTTCCCCGGCTGTAAACAACTGAAATCTCAGCAGCCAGCCCCAGCGCTATACCAAATGGGATAGAGTCAGATCGACATACTAAATGGTCAATTTTATGCGGCGCGATCAGCGCACTTGCTTCAAACGCGATAGTTTTTAAAATGTCAGGATAAGAAGGGAGTAGTTCCAAATTGGTTTTCATTGGATGCACCCCGTCGAATAAGCCGAATTGCAGCAGACCCGCTTCAAGCAGCATCACGGTTAACTTATTCATTGGTGATTTGCTCCACTGCCGCCCGTGTTTGCTCGGCAAAATCGTCCCCAACCCCCGCATATAACACAGAGTCACCCAATATCCGTAAGTTGATGGCTTCCCCAACTCTATCGGAGATGGTCAGCAAACCCATTTCTTGCCAGTAAATGCCCATTCTGGCAGGAGCATCCATCATCTTGGGTTCACCAGTGCGTATGATGAATACGCCCCGATCAGGACGGCTTAAAAATACTTCAACATGCTGATTATCAATCAGCGTGACTGCATCGGCATTAAATCCCCCCTCATCATTGATTCGTGCATAAGCCGAACTCGCAAACGCGCCATGCAGTACCGTGATGGCATCGCCGCCCGCGTAATTAATCGTGCGCTCTAAAGCGATTGCGCCTGCTGCGCCCAACGCTAGATATGCCGCTAAATCAAAAAGATAAGCCGTCACAAGATCGCGTGTCGCATTGATAATAGCCTTACCAAAGGGTAAAAACGGGTCATCATACGTTTGAATGGGCAGCGGCAGACGCTCTATACGTGGCGCAAGGATTAAAGCAAATCCGCGCTTACGACTGGTGTAAATTCTTGCCAACTTATCGATAAATTCATTGTCCACGCAACTGCTCCTGCAACATCTGCCATGTGACCGACATCGCCCACATGTTTACCCAATTTCGAGCCATCTCAGACTTCCCACCGAAACCATATGCGCGATTGCGCGACTTTTCCGCTGTGTAGACGGCAACTGCCGTCCCCTCTATTGCGTCGGAAGCCTCTTCAATATCTGGGTTGCTGACGATAGCAATACCTGCCATCGCGCCAGATGTGACAGCCACATTTTTGGCAGCTTTTATTGCAATATCGCCCAGTGTTGCGTCATCGGGCAAGGACAAGAATTGCCGCAGTTCATTTGGATTAGGATAGGCATAAACTTGGATAACCGATGCGTCTTGTCCTTGTATAGCTTTCGATAAGCTATCAATACCAGCTTCAACGACAGCCAAAGTGCCATGATTCGTTTTTAAGAAATTTGCCAAAACACCTTCAAGTTGTTCATCACCTGCGCCATAAACAAATTGCCCGATACGCTCACGCAAGGGTGCTTCCATTTCGGCAATCATCTGGTCAGCTTCTTCCAAAGTATTGGCTTTGGCTGTAATCCGCACATCAACCTGTCCGCTGTGTGCGGCGAGGCCAATACTTGGGTTGTTGGCATTTAAAAGGTCTTGGCCAATCATCTCGTCAAGAGCGCTTTCCCCGATACCTGCCGTTTTTAAAGTTTTTGCTTTGATAATTCCAAGATCATAACGCTGGCGCAAATAAGGAATGACTTTCTGGGACATCAAAAATTTCATCTCACGCGGGACACCCGGCAGGCTGATAACCACGCCTTGCGCCTCTTCGACAATAAAAGCTGGTGCTGTACCAACAGGATTTTCTATGACAACCGCTTGATCTGGAAGATAAGCCTGCCGCCGATTATTTTCTGTCATCGTGACTTGAAAGCCTGCAAAACGGGCGGCGATTTGGTCAAGTAAATCTTGATGAAAGGTCAAACCGCGATCCGTCGCTAATGCAACTGCTTGCCGCGTCATATCATCAACAGTTGGCCCAAGACCGCCGCAAGTGATGACGACTTGGGCGCGTGAAAGCGCGATTTGTATTGCTTGGGCAATCCGCCCCTCATTATCACCCACTGAAGTCATGAAGTATAAGTTAATCCCTAAATCACGCAGTACACGAGCGATGTAAACCGAATTTGTATCGGTAAGTTCGCCGAGCAAAATCTCGGTACCAATGCTGATGACTTCAGCGTTTAAGTTCTCCGACATATTCATCTCATTTCAATTGAAAGCAAGTGATTTCATTTTTCGCCGATTTGACGCAATAGCAACAAGTTTTTTGCAAATAACAGAAATCTCATTATAATTTCTGATGTTGGTGTTTAATGTCGTAGTGCAAAAACTTTGTGCATTTTCGCCAAAAATTTTGACAAATCGATCCTTTATAGTGGATCGCCATTATTTCGGGAGGATTGTAGTGGCAAGCGTAACTTTTAATCATGTTCATAAGGTCTATGGCGCGACTCATGTAGTAAAAGATTTAAATATTAGTGTTAAAGATAAAGAATTTTTAGTTTTCGTGGGTCCTTCAGGTTGCGGCAAATCAACGAGTCTTCGTATGCTTGCAGGCCTAGAAGAAATCAGCGATGGCGAAATTCTGATCGGTGATCGCGTTGTCAACAACGTTGCACCGAAAGACCGCGATGTGGCAATGGTATTTCAAAGCTACGCCTTGTATCCGCACATGACAGTCTATGATAACATGGCTTTTGGTCTTAAGCTACGGAAAACACCTAAGCAAATTATTGACCAACGTGTTCAGGAAGCAGCTGCCAGCTTGGGTATTTCCCAATTGTTGGATCGCCGCCCCCGCCAGCTCTCCGGTGGTCAGCGTCAACGTGTGGCTGTAGGTCGCGCTATCGTGCGTGAACCTGCCGTGTTCCTGATGGATGAACCCCTTTCCAATTTGGATGCCAAACTTCGCGTCGAAGCCCGTTCTTTCATCAGCAAACTGCATCAGAGACTAGAAACCACCTTCATCTATGTAACGCATGACCAAGTAGAAGCGATGACAATGGGAACCCGCATCTGTGTTCTCAGCGCAGGTGAACTCCAACAGATCGATAGCCCTTTCAACTTATATCATAACCCCCGTAACGTTTTCGTTGCCGGCTTTATTGGCAGCCCTTCAATGAATTTCTTCGATGCAACTTTGAAGGAACAGGATGGCAGTTTGATGGTCGATACGGGTGTGTTCCAAATTCCTATGCCAGCCAGTAAAGCAGGTCCCTTCCGGTCACACAGCGGCAAAAAGGTTATCTTTGGTATTCGTCCAGAAGATATTCATGATATTGAATTCCAACCGCCCGGAATCGCACCCGCCCAGATTGAGGCAAATGTTGATGTGATTGAACAGATGGGCAATGAAATGATTGTCTATCTGGAAGAAGGCGGCAAAACCTTTATCGCCCGTACCGATCCTCGTACAAACGCTCGTATCGGTGGTCGTATGGGTGCCGTCATCAATATGGAGAACGTCCATATTTTTGATGCCACAACCGAACTGTCTCTTTCCTATGACCATTATCTCAGTGAATTGGCAAAAGAACGGGTCTAGTAAATAAAAGTACACAAATAAAAAACTACTCGCTTTGAGTGGTTTTTTATTTGTTATACTTATTGTCGCGGTAGAATTTTGCGGAATTTATATCCGTAGACAATCATCCCCCGCGTACCTTCCGTCGTTAATTTGCGCGTCACCATTTCCACGCGGTCACCAATCGTAAGCGGTTCTTCGTCCAGATCGCTAATTTGCGCGGTAACAAGCGGCCCTTCATCCAATTTGACGAGCGCCAATACATAAGGCGCTTGTTCTTGAAACGACCCCGGCGGGTCTAATACGATGGTATAACTGTAAATCTCTCCCAAGCCAGAGAAGCTAAACTGCTCCTGCCGTAGTTCAACAGGTTGTGGTGAATCTTGCATAGTCATCAATTGAACCTAGCTGATTTAACCAGCGTGTATAACTTCACGCTGAATGGATAGATCGGAATGCTTTTCGGCTTGTTCAGGTTTATTCGTTTCATTAGATACCGGACGATTTTGAAGGCTGACTTCGCCGTTCTCATAACGAATGCCCATGAGCCGATAACGCTGCGAATTCATGCGCCAATGTCTCGAAATCTGCATTTTCTTCTCCTTCACGTTTGTGCAATCTGGTACAAATTATAGGGTGAGTAGGCTATCAAAAGCTATCGCACTACTTTTTTAAGCCTCTCAAACGCTATCCAATGCCGTTTTTTCCTTAAACACCGAGAATATGAGAAATTGCTGAGCTGGCTAGTCCGCCAAGATTCTGAATAAAGGCAATACTCGCTCCTTCGACCTGATTAGCACCCGCTTCGCCTCGTAGTTGCAAAACAGCCTCCACTGCTTGATAAATGCCCGTGGCACCAACCGGATTCCCCCGGCTTTTTAGACCTCCAAAGGTACTCAGCGGAAGTTTTCCTTTGAGGCTAATGCCTGCGCCAGAGTCGGAAGCTGGCTTCCACCCTTGTCCTCGCTCGGCAAACCCCGCCGCTTCCAGTGAAAGGGCGCTCAAGATCGTAAACGCATCATGCAGTTCCATCAGATCGATGGACTCGCGCATGATTTTTGCTTGCATTAAAGCCCGTTCAGTTGAGCGCATAACAGCACTTAAGTGAAGAAGATCAGACCTATCTTGTAGGGCAATAGTGTCAGTTGCGGCGGCACTGGCAAGGATACGAATGGGCTTACTGACCATATCAGCAGCTTTTTCTTCTGACACGAGAATCACCGCGGCTGCCCCGTCGGCATCAGGCGCACCATCGAAAAGATTGATCGGATCAGCCACCATCGAAGCCTTAGCAAAAGCGCCTGGTTTGAGGACATTTCGGAACATGGCATTCGCATTGAGTTTGCCATTCGCGTGAGCATTCATGCTAAAGCCCTCAAACGCGCTTAATTCCACGCCATATTCGTACATATAACGGCGCATAAGCAGCCCGGCGAGTGCAGGTAACGTCGCGCCATGAATGGATTCAAAATCCGCATCCAAGCTAATATTGCGCCCCTCAACACGCGCTGCTCCAATGGCATCGGTTGATTTTTCGACACCGACCACTAAAGCTGTCTCGACAGCACCAGAAGCAACGGCTAGATAAGCGGTCCGCAGTGCTGCTGCTCCAGAGGCTTCCGCTGCGTCAATCGCATAGGCTTCTATACCGACTAAGCCAGCATAATCCGCGATCAATGCGCCTAAATGAGTCTGACTGCTGAAGGTACTGCCATAAGCGTTGCCCACATAGAGCGCATCCACTTGGGTAATATCGGCATCCGCCATCGCTAAACGCAGTGCATCCGCAGCAAGCATCCGCAAACTATTTTCCCAGTGTTCACCGACTGGGATCATCCCAGCACCAATAATGGCTACTTGTCTCATAAGAGCTAATCCTTGAATTTGCCGCGAAAACGGCAGTAAGTCGCATAATCAATTTGGGTGCGGCGGTTGATGTAATCACGTGTAGACGGCGCGAGATGACGTACTTCGTGAATACGTTCAGTGACGATTAAATCAAACGCATCCGACCCTGCCCCACTCCCATAGCTGACCATCAAAATACGATCGCCGGGCTGCGCGATGTCGAGTGTTGCCGTCAGGCCAAGCATACAAGAGCCCGAATACACGTTGCCAATTTCGTTAGCCAGTAGACCCGGCTTGATTTGCTCCTCATTGAATCCGAGAATTTGCGCGGCGCGGCTGGGAAATTTGACATTCGGTTGATGAAATACAGCGTAAGTATAATCCTTTGCCGTTGTCCCCATCATTTCCATCAAGGTCTGTGCTGATGAAATCGTATGATTAAAATAGGCAGGTTCGCCCGTGAAGCGATCCCCATGACTTGGATAGGCTTCCCCAGAGCGCCGCCAGAAATCGGGTGTGTCGGTCACAAAACTATAGCTGCCCTGATAAACAGCACACGATTTTTCCGCGATGCCGAGAATAAAGGCCGCACCGCCCGAAGCCGCGGTATATTCTAGCGCATCGCCGGGTCGTCCTTGAGCAGTATCCATGCCGATACTTAAGGTATAGGCATTCATGCCGCTGCCGATCATGCCAATCGAAGCCTGCACCGCTTCTGTACCCGCTTTACAAGCAAATTCCCAATCTGCCGCTTGAATACTTGCCGAAGTCCCGATGCTCTCGGCGACAATCGTGCTGGTTGGCTTAACGGCATACGGATGGCTTTCGCTGCCCACCCATACCGCCCGGATTTCCTTAGCGCTGATTTGGGCGCGGGCGACGGCGTTCCGTGCCGCTTCGATAGACATGGTAGTCACATCTTCATCCAGCCCGGCAACGGCCTTTTCTTTTACCGGACTTCCGCCGAGGCCATTCGTCCAAATACGGGCGACTTCTGTACCAGGCAGACGATAACGCGGCACATAAGCCCCATAACCGACAATACCTACTTTTCGCGTAGATTGCATCAGATCACTTTGTAAAGGATGCTGTTGCAAATGATTTGCTCCATTGAGAGTCATTTATTTCTGCTCCTGCCATTCTTGTACGAGGGTTTTCGCTCGGTCTAACCGGATGTTATTTTCCAAAATCATTTGCTCAACGATAGCGGCGACTTCTTGGGGCAATGCGCCTGCCGCAAGGGCAATTTGGCGGGCGTGCATTCGCATGTGACCCTGCTGAATGCCTTCCGTCGCCAGCGCCCGCATGGCCGCAAAATTCTGTGCTAACCCCACAACCGCCATCACTTCCGCTAGTTCCTTCGCCGATTGAATATTGAGGATTTTGAGCGCAAGCTGCGCGGTTGGATGCACTCGTGTTGCCCCACCTACAATACCCACTGCCAGCGGGAGTTCAATCGAACCATGCAAATTACCATTTTCGTCGTGCCACCACTTTGTTAGGCTGGTGTAACGCCCATCACGAGCGGCGTAGGCATGTGCGCCAGCTTCAACGGCTCGCCAATCGTTGCCTGTAGCAAGCACAACTGCATCAATGCCATTCATCACCCCTTTATTGTGGGTTGCAGCGCGATAAGGATCGACTTCCGCAAAGGCTGCCGCTTCCAATACCGCTTTAATAACCTGCTCCCCGGTAAATTCGCCCCGTGCTAAGTCATCTTTGGGGATCATCCCTTTAGCACGGGCTTTACGTTTGTCGCTCAAATTGCTCAGTATACGCAGATTAACCCGTCCAGCCGTGAGAGTTTCAATCTCAGGGGCAAGTTGTTCAAGCGCGGTATTGACGGCATTTGCGCCCATTGCGTCGCGTGTATCGTAAAACAGATGCACAATCAACATCGCGCCGACAGGACTATGCTCAATGACACGGATTTCTATGTCGCGTGCGCCGCCGCCCCGCTTGATGATACTGCTCTCATGCGTGTTAACAAACGTCAGCAAAGCGTCTTTGTGATCTCTCAGTTGTGCTACTGCATACTCCATATCAGGCACATCCAAGACTTGAATTTGCCCAATCATAATCGGCTCGTCGCTGGAAGTAATGAACCCACCTCCCGCACGAAACAATTTTGCTGCGAAGCTAACCGCTGCCACCACCGATGGTTCTTCAATTACCATCGGAATCAGCATCTCTTTCCCATTAATGAGAAAATTCGTCCCTATGCCGAAGGGAAGATTATAAACCCCCAGCGCATTTTCGATCATACTCGCGGCGATTTCGGTGCTGATACCGCCATCCAAAATAGAGTCAATGGGCGTGTCATTATCAAGCCAGCTTGCGACTATTGCTCGACGTTCTTCAAGTGTTCGTTTGTAGAATTGGCTCAATTGAGAACTTTTCTTTTCGTTCATAGACTGCACTCTAATGGAGGATTGCTCCCAAAATCTATCACTTCGTGAAATTTGGCACAGATTTAACCTGTCTTCATCTCATTTTCTATCATGAGTGACTTGAGTTAGGGTTTGGCAAATAGTGGAAAATGTTGCTGCTTGAGTCGTATTCCGTCTGTTATACTTGGGCAAGCATAAAAACAAACACCATTCGCCATCAAACAGTGTTTTAAAAGGTACTTAGCTTATGTCGTTTGAAACGTTTGAACTAGATTTTCATGGCCCCAACGCGGGTTATATTTTAGGACTGTATGAACAGTATCGGCAGTCACCGGAATCCGTTGATGCAGCGACACGCGCCTTTTTCGCAAACTGGACACCTCCCAATAGTTCTACTGAAGTAGAAGCACTTGTGGGAATCGATACACAAAAAATTGTAGGCGCGGTGGGTTATGCCCAAGCGATTCGTCAGTTTGGGCATGTACAAGCCCAGCTTGATCCACTTGGTACCCAACCACCCGGTGATCCAGAATTGATACCTGAAGCACATGGGATTACGGAAGATGATTTACGACAGTTGCCAGCGAGCCTTGTCGGGGGGCCGATTGCTCAATTAGCAGGAAATGCCCTAGAAGCGATCACAATACTTAGAGGCGTGTATACCGTTTCAATTGGCTATGATAACGATCATATCCGTGTTCCAGAAGAACGGCAGTGGCTGCGCGAAGCCGCAGAATCAAGACGGTTTCGCTTTTCGCAAGACAAAGAAAAGAATACAAGCCTGCTTGAACGCTTAACTCAAATGGAAGTTTTTGAGCTATTCCTGCAAAAAACCTTCCCAACGAAATATCGTTTCTCGATTGAAGGTCTTGATATGATGGTGCCGATGCTGGACGAATTTATCACAGCCGCCGTCGGCATCAACATCAATACGATAGCTATTGGGATGGCGCATCGTGGCCGCTTGAATGTTCTGGCGCACATTATGAATAAGCCTTACGAGCAGATTCTCTCGGAATTTAAAGACCCGCTGCAAGTCGTTGAAATTCAACATGCGCTTGGCTGGACGACGGGTGATGTTAAGTATCACGCCGGGGTACGCGCCCGTGTGGGGCATGATGCCAACGCACAAACGCTCATTACCATGCCCCCTAATCCTAGCCATTTGGAAGTTATTAATCCCGTTGCGGTAGGCATGGCACGCGCTGCTGGGACGAAAGTCGGTCATGGCGGTGCGCCTGTCTTTGATCCGGCACTGACCATGCAAATTTTGATTCATGGCGATGCTGCCTTCCCCGGACAAGGGATTGTGGCGGAGACATTTAATCTCTCGCGCTTGCCGGGGTATTGGACGGGCGGGACAATTCATATTATCTCGAATAATCAAATTGGCTTTACAACCCTGCCCGATGATTCTCGCAGTACCCTTTATGCAAGTGACCTAGCAAAAGGCTTTAAGGTGCCGATCTTCCATGTCAATGCAGATGACCCAGAAGCCTGCATCGAAGTGGCGCAATTGGCCTTTGCTTATCAGGAAAAATTTGAGAAAGATGTCCTCATCGATCTGATTGGGTATCGCCGCTACGGACACAATGAACTTGATGAGCCGAGCTTTACACAACCGCTGCTCTATCATGGAGTACGTAATCATCTAACAGTCCGTAAATTGTGGGCGGATAAACTCGTCCAACGCGGATTTACTGCGCCGGATGATCCTGAAAAAATGGTCAGTCGTTATACCGAGTTACTTCAATCAACCTACGATTCGCTGCCACCTGCCGAAGAATTAGCGGAACTCCCGCCGCCGCCTCCGCCCGCTGGTGCAGCGCGTCAGGTCAAGACAAACGTATCCGAGGAGCGATTAATCGCCATCAACGATGCGCTTGCGGAGATTCCGGCGACATTCAATTTTTATTCCAAACGGTTTGAAGCTACACTTCGTACACGACGTGATTCTCTGAAAAAGTCAGATGAAGCGGGTATCGATTGGGCAACAGCGGAAGAATTGGCTTTTGCGACCATACTTGAGGATGCAATTGCTATTCGCTTAACCGGACAAGATACGGAGCGCGGTACCTTTAGCCATCGCCATGCCGTGCTGCATGATGCAATTACAGGTGAAGAATATATCCCCCTCCAAACACTTCCGCAGGCCAAAGCCTCTTTTGAAATCCATAATAGTCCGCTTTCGGAAGGCGCGGCGCTGGGCTTTGAATATGGCTGTAATGTGGAAGAACCTAATCGGCTGGTATTATGGGAAGCGCAGTATGGCGACTTTAATAACAACGCGCAGATCATTATTGACGAGTTTATTATGTCTGCGCGGGAAAAATGGGGACAAACTCCTTCGCTTGTGATGCTTTTACCACACGGACATGAAGGCGCGGGGCCAGATCATACCAGCGCACGGCTCGAACGCTTTTTGCAAATGGCGGCGAAGAAAAACTGCCGAATCGTCAACTGCACAACCGCAGCACAGTATTTCCATCTTTTACGGCGGCAGGCACTTTTGCTTCAAACAGATCCGCTGCCATTAATCGTAATGACCCCAAAGAGTTTGCTGCGTAATCCGACGGTGTTTTCGTCCATAAAGAATTTAACTGATGGTCGCTGGTATCCCGTTATTGATGATCTTGATGTCGAGCGTGAGGCTGTCCGGCGTTTGGTATTATGCAGTGGTAAATTCTATTATGATTTGGTGACGAATGAGCATCGTAAGCTAAACCCGCAAGTTGCCATCGTCCGTATCGAACAGCTTTATCCTTTCCCTGTGGAAGATGTTCAAGGTATTTTTGATCTGTATCCAAACCTTGAAGAAATTGTTTGGGCGCAAGAAGAACCGAAGAATATGGGCGCATGGGATTTTGTCAGCCGCCGCCTTGAACGTGCCATTAAGCAAAGATGGCCTTTGAATTATGTGGGTCGCCGCCGCAGTTCCAGCCCAGCGGAAGGATCATCCACCGCCCATAAAATCAATCAAGCAATGATTGTTGATTACGTATTTAGTTGGAAATTTAGCGGAGAGTAATTTGCTAAGTAAGCGAAGAAGGGAAAATCATTCATGTCTATCAATATTATCGTGCCTGATTTAAGTGAATCTGTCGTCGAAGCTACGGTTTCCGACTGGCTTAAGAAAATTGGTGATCGTGTCGAAGCGGGGGAAGCGTTGGTCATCCTCGAAACAGATAAAGTTTCGCTGGAAGTGACTGCTGAACAAGCCGGCACTCTTTCAAGTATTACCCATCCTGTAGGGGATGATGTTAAACCTGGCGATACGCTTGGCGTAATTGCTGAGTCTGGCGCAGTGGCTCAACCTGCTCCTGCATCGATGCAACAGCCCGTTATTGAGCAAAAAGTGGCTGTGCCAGCAGCAGCATCTAATACAATTGCAACGCCAGTTGCCAAGCGAGTTGCGGCGGCGCATGATGTTGATCTGACACAAGTTGCTGCCAGCGGCAGCCGTGTGACGAAAGATGATGTTCAGAATTTCATCAATGATCGTCAAGCACTAGCACCAGTCGCAGCACCTAAAGTGCCTGCATCAGTTCCACAATCACCTCCACTTGCAAATAGCTATCGTAAGGAAGAACGAATCCGCATGACTCGTCGCCGTCAGACGATTGCTCAACGTTTGATAGAAGCGCAGCAAACCGCCGCCATGCTGACGACCTTTAACGAAGTCGATATGCAAGCCGTTCAGTCCCTGCGTCAACGACGCAAAGAGAGTTTTAAGGAAAAAAATGGGATTGGACTCGGCTTGAGTTCGTTTTTCGTCAAAGCCACCATCGGCGCACTCAAAGCCTTCCCGCAAGTGAATGCCGAAATTCAGGGGAATGAAATCGTCCTCAAGCATTACTTTGATATTGGGATGGCAATTGGCGCAGCGGAAGGCTTGGTTGTCCCTGTCCTGCGTGATGCAGATCGCATGTCGTTTGCCGAAATTGAGAAAGCTATTCGTGCCTATGCGAAGCAGGTGGAAGATGGCACACTTGCCATTGAATCGCTGCGTGGCGGTACATTCACTATCACTAACGGTGGTATATTTGGCTCGTTGCTCAGCACACCGATTTTGAATCCGCCACAGGTTGGCATTCTGGGATTACACGGTATTAAAGATCGTCCTGTTGTGGTTATGGGTGAGATCGTCATTCGCCCAATGATGTATATCGCCTTGACTTACGATCATCGGATGGTCGATGGACGCGAGGCAGTTCAATTCTTGGTGAAAATCAAAGACCTGATCGAAGACCCGGAATCATTGCTTCTCGAGGGATGAGATAAAGATCACAGGGCGAGAGAAAATCTCGCCCTTATTTTGCTTTTAGCTTTTAAGCCCCCAAGTAGGATTCAATCACAGCCGGGTCTTTCTGAAGTTCCGCGCCAGTACCCGTATGCGTAATGTAGCCCGTCTGCAAGACATACCCGCGATGCGCGATTGCTAACGCCATCAGTGCGTTTTGTTCGACCAGCAAAATGGTTGTCTCGTTTTCTCGATTTAAGTAGGTAATGACACCAAAGATTTGCTGCACCAATAAGGGCGCAAGCCCCATAGATGGTTCATCCAACAATAAAAGACGCGGACGCGCCATTAATGCCCGCCCCATTGCTAACATTTGCTGTTCCCCGCCGGAAAGTGTGCCGCCGAGTTGGTTAATACGCTCTTTGAGGCGTGGAAACCGATCAAAGATATATTCTTCATCCTTCGCTATACCGTTGCTATCGGTACGGGTAAACGCGCCCATTTCGAGATTTTCTCGCACAGTCAGCCGAGTGAAAATTTTGCGCCCTTCGGGGGATTGCACAATGCCCATCGACACAATTTCATGCGGTGGAATGCGCGTAATATCCCGCCCTTCGAGGACGACACGCCCTTGCGCCGCAGGGGTAATGCCACAGATCGAATTGAGAGTCGTTGTTTTACCCGCGCCGTTGCCACCAATCAGCGTGACGATTTCCCCTTCATTGACCGTTACAGAAATGCCCTTGAGGGCGTGAATTTTGCCGTAGTAAGTATGAATATCTTCAACTTCGAGCAGTGTCATGCCTCAACCTCAATTTTGCCAGAAACGAGCGCCTCAGAGTCATGATCGGTGGGGCCAGAGCCGAGATACGCTTCAATCACTTTCGGGTCGCGCTGGACTTCGGCTGGTGTACCTTCCGCGATTTTTTTGCCGTAATCCATGACATTAACCCGGTCAGAGATCGTCATCACCAATTTTACGTCATGTTCGATTAAAAAGATGGTCAAGCCGCGTTCATCACGCAACTGACGGATGAAGTGCATCATCTCCTCTGTTTCCAGCGGATTCATACCCGCTGTTGGTTCATCTAAGAGCAGCAAACGCGGCTCAAGGGCTAAGGCGCGGGCGATTTCTAACCGACGCTGAAAACCATAAGCGAGATTTTCTGCTAATAAATCGCCTTTGCCTTCTAATCCAACAAAGGTAAGCAGTTTAAGTGCCTTATTAAGCGCACTCGCTTCCTCTTTACGGACAAAAGACCGTCCCAAAATTGGGCCGAACAAGATTGACTTCAGCCGAATGTGCATTCCGACGAGGATATTTTCTAGCACAGTCATACTGTAAAACAAACGGATATTTTGATATGTCCGCGCAACACCGCAGCGGGCGATTTGGTCGGGACGCAGCCCACGAATAGACTTGCCTTCAAAAGTAATATCGCCTTCTTCAGGGGTATAAAAGCCAGTAACACAGTTAAAAAAAGTTGTCTTACCCGCGCCGTTTGGCCCAATCAAGCTAACGATTGAGCCGCGAGGAATTTGCAGATCAACCTTTGAAACTGCTGTAAGCCCACCAAAACGCTTTGTAATCGTTTGTACATGTAATAGAGGTTCGGTCATGATGCAGCAGCTTCCTGTTCTCTTTTTCTTTCGGCAGCCATTTCCGCCAGTTGCAGCGGCTTCGGCGGGAGCAGCCCTTCCGGCCTCAAAATCATAACCAGCACCAACAAACTGCCAAATACCAATAAACGATAATCTTGTAACTCACGCAGTAAATCTGGCACACCAATCAACACTAATGACCCGACAATAATGCCCGGAATAGATCCCATCCCGCCGATAATAATCAGCGCTAAGACGTTCACCGAAACAGCTAACTCAAAGCTGTTGGGGAAGATACTCCGTAACCACGCGCCAAAAATCGCGCCGCCCAACCCGGCAAAAGCTGAACTTAACCCAAAAGCCAGCAGTTTTGTTTGGACGAGATTGATGCCCATTGCTTCGGCGACATCTTCATCCGCCCGCATCGCCCGCCAAGCGCGGCCTAATCGGGTATGCACCAAGCGATTTACGACAAAAATCGCCACAATGACGCTGAATAACAAAAGATAATAATATCCTGTAGCCCCATTTAATTCGGTTTGCCAGTTTGGATTTAACCTTGTGAGGTCAATGACGGCATTGGGAATCTGAGAAATTCCCTGCGGCCCGCCCAACAAATCTTTGTATTTATCAGAACTGATGAGCCGATTGATGATCTGCCCAAAGCCGAGCGTCACAATAGCTAAATAATCACCTCGCAAACGCAATACGGGGATCCCGAGTAATACGCCAACAGAAGCACTGAACAAAATCGCGATTGGGAGTGCCTCCCAAAAGGTCAGAATACCACTACATGCTTGCTGGATGGTTTGCCCCTGCTGTAATAACTCGCTTACTGCATCAGGCCGTAATCCGCCGCAAGTGACCATACTTGGCGTGGCAAGGACACCGGCTGTATACGCGCCAATCGCATAAGAGGCTACATAACCTAAGTCGAGCAAACCCGCGTAACCCACCATCACATTCAAACCAACTCCCATCGTGATGTAGAGGAGGACGTAATTAAACGTGTTTGTGATGCTGAGGCCAGCAAAAATTGGCGTTACAAGCAAAATACCCAGCACAGCCAAAAAGATTAACCGCCGTGAATTTTGCTGATCGACACGCGGCAAACTAGAGAAACGCTGCTCGGCTTGTTTGCCTAATGAAGGCACAAACCAAAATGCTGCGCTTAACAAAACAAATGCCATTGTCACCAATAAGAAAGTGATACCCTCTTGTAGATTGAGCATCCCAAAAATGAGCAGCGTCGCCAATAAATAGAATATGCCATCATGAAAAATAGTCGCTGCTCTTACGGTTAATGCACCCACGCCTCCAACAATCGCCATAATAATCACGAATGCCAAGGCTTGGTCAACGGCAACCTCCAGAATGAGAGGTTTACTGCCCTCGCCGCGCAAAAGACTCCCTTTATCGAGGCCAACAGCATTCACCAGAAAAGCCAAGATGATACCCGCCGCTAGACCAATGGCTATACCCGTACCCAAGATGATGCGGGTACGATTATGGGGAATACGGAGGCTAACCAGATAAGCCACCGCAAACACTAACGTCAACACAAACGCATCGCCTAATGTGATAACATCATCAATCTGGCGGTCTAACAGGGCAATAATAACGATCAATCCGACTGTAGATAATCCAATATCACGTATTCTACGAGGGATGAAAACAATTAAGCCGCCCAACAGACCAAATGCACCACTAGCAAATAACAGAAGTAGTATGCCGAGAACAAGTTCTGTTTGACCAAAGGTTACTGTTCCACCTAAAAGTGGTTTTAGATTGCGGAAAACAAAGTTCATATCCACCTTGTTTTCAATAAAGACTATGATTGCCAATACAACCGCGATAACGATTGCGCCGATAAAACCATGTTGGAGAGCAGGCACAAGTCCCTTTTGTCGCAAGCGGCTAGTCAAGAAAAACCCTGTGCCGCCCATGATAAACATTAACAGCACTGTGCCTAATGTGAATGACTCGCTAAAAATGGGATAGGATGCAAACGAGTTGAAGATACCCGTCAACGTCAAGATAGCAACGCCTGCCGCAATATAAAGGCTGTAGCGTAGTGAATCTCTGAAATCAGCCATGCTACATTACGCTTTCTTTTTAGAGAGAACTTCGCCGAAAATACCCGTCGGGCGAAAGATTAAGACCAATACCAACATACCGAAAGCAATTACGTCTGAAAGCTGATCAGGCATTTGTAACAACGACGGCGCTACCGATTCGACTACGCCTAAAAAGAGGCCGCCAAACATTGCGCCCGGAATATTGCCGATGCCGCCCAAAACTGCTGCCGTAAATGCCTTTATACCGAATGAAAAGCCCATACCAGGTGTCGCACGTCCATCATAAAGTGCGAACAGCACACCTGCCGCCCCTGCTAATGCCGCACCGAGTACAAATGTGATGACGATGACTCGATTAACATTGACCCCCATCAGGGAGGCGGTGTTTTTATCTTCAGCGACAGCCCTCATCGCTTTACCCGTTTTCGTGCGTTTGACGATAAACCACAAGGAGGCCATGAGCAGAATCGCCAGCGCGAAAATGATAAAAACTAATGGGCGAAGCGTAAGATTTAAGCCAAGCAGATTAACATCATAACGTCCAGCGATCATGTCAATGCCACGACAAACGGTCACGTCATTGACGACATCACATTCCTCGCGAAAAACTCCCGGAAGCACATAAAGATGCACATCAGGATAAACCCGCGCTGCACCGCCAAACAGCCTAATAAACAACTCTCTGATGGTAATAGACGCGCCGATAGCCGTAATTAATGGGACGAGGCGAGGCGCATTTCTCAGAGGCCGATAGGCGATTCGCTCTAGTAAAACTGCGACGATAATCGAAGCCAGCATACCAATTACAATAGTCAAAAGCAGGGCAAAAAACGGACTGCTTTCCATCCATCCGGCTTCATTCATCGCATAAAGGGCAAAAAATCCGATATAGGCACCCGACATAAAAACCTCGCCATGTGCGAAGTTAATCATGCCTAGAATGCCATAAACAAGCGTATAGCCCAACGCTACCAGCGCATAGATGCTTCCCTGTGCTAGGCCGTATGTCAACCCTCGGATAAACTGCTCTAAGGTGTAACCGCCGCTCATAATATTAGCGAAGATCGCCGCGACGATAAGGAAGACAAGTAAAAAACCCATTAAGTATAAAACACTCTGTACGGGGTCACCTGAAACCATATTTGCAATGCGCTTAAAAAAAGAAGGTGATGGTGCGCCGGGTTGCAGGGACGGCGTGTTGGAGGCCATAAATAAATCCAGTCAGATCAATATAAATTACAAAGATAAATTGGAGGTGGGCTTATAAACCCACCTCGCTAGTGCTTTGTTACGCTTTAGGCGTTATTCGCCCATTTCAACTTCAACATATTCGCCGTCAACCACTTGGAAGATACCAATTTCTGCGGAGCCGCAGTCACCGGTACCGTCGCAGGAGATTTCGCCAGAAAGCCCTTCAACAGGTTCTTCCGCGCCGTAAGAGCGAATGTACTCAGACAGATCAGCGCGGCTGACGACAAGTGCGCCGTCATCGTTGATCGTGCCGACTTCTTCAATGGCATCCATAATCATATTGATGGCATCATAGGCATAAACTTGGAAAGGAGCTGTTGGCTCTAAACCATAATTTTCGACATAACGTGCCAAGAATTCATCGACTTCTTCAGTTGCCGGAGCCAACGGACGGGAAGCATAAACACCTTCGGCAGCCTCACCCCCCAGATTGACGAATTCCGCGCCATAGATGCCTTCCGGCCCGAACAACGGCACTTCTTCTAAGCCTACATCAGCGCGTTGTTCAGCCAAACGAGCGCCTTCAGCATTAAAACCGCCGAAGTAGAGCAAACCGGGTTCTGCTGCTGCGGCGCTTTCCAGCAAGCTGCGGAAATCGGTATCGCCAACGGTCAGCGAGTCGGCAAAGACAACTTCCCCACCGAGTTCTTCAAACGCGCGGGTTAAAATTTCCACAATGCCTTCACCATAAGCGCTACCATCATGAATAGTGGCGATGCTTTCGACACCCAACTCATTGTAGATAAAGTCAGCCGCTGCTACGCCCTGAATATTATCATTGGCAGCGGTACGGTTAAAGCTGGTGAAACCCTCTTCTTCACTGGTGAGGTTAACAGCCGTGCAGCTTGTGCTGATGGTCGTATACCCTGCATCATCGAAGATCGGCGCAGCAGCAGCACAAGCACTGGAGCAAGTGGGGCCGACAACAGCGACAATCGATGGATCCGAAACGAAACGGTTGGCAATCGCCTGCCCACCTTCAGCCGAGCATTGGTCGTCTTGAAGGTCAAGCGCAATGGCGAATTCCACATCATCAACAATGACCGAAGGACGATCTTCCAACGCCAATTCAACACCGCGTGTGATGTCATCGCCAAACGGCACGAGGCCTTCACCAGAAAGAATGGTTGCAAGACCAACCATCACGTCATCACCTTCATCGACAACAACCTCGCCCTCTTCTTGGGCAAGAACGCTTGAAGTAAGCATTGCCACCATCACGACCAGAGCCAAAAGCAGAACCAATTTATTTTTTGCCATGAACTTTTCTCCTCACTTTAGGTCTATAAACGCGAGCATCATAGTATCGCTCACGGATGCGATATTCTAAGCTATAGATGCGAATTTTCAAAAATTCTTATTTTCTTTCAACGCCGAAATAGGATCATCGAAATAGACAAAAGGTCAAATTGAATTTATCATGGGGAAATGAAACGTCTGATTTTTTATCTCGCTTGGTCATTGATCTATTGCAGTTTGCTGCTTAGTAGTGCGCCAGCAAAGTCGAAGACACAAGACTATTTAGTAGATGGCACTTTACGCCGCATCAACGTACCCATCTTGATGTATCATTATGTTAGCCCCCTTCCCTTAGATGCCGATCAACTGCGCGTCGGGCTGACTTTATCCCCCGAAATGTTCCGTCAACATATCCAGTATTTAAGAGATGCAGGATATTCTACGGTTTCGCTCTATCAGCTTCACGATGCTTTAATAGCAGGAACACCACTTCCACCCAAACCAATTGTGTTGACCTTTGATGATGGTTATATTGACCATTATACAGTCGTTTTCCCAATACTGCGTGAATTCGGTTACACCGGGACATTTTTCATTATTACGGGTAAGGCGGATGCGTCCGAGTCGAATTATGTGTCTTGGGATCAAATCAATGAGATGGCAGACGCGGGGATGAGTATGGAAGCACACACAAAAAATCATGTAGATTTACGTGAACGGGATTACGATTTTCTGGTTTATCAAATACTGGGCAGCATAGAGAGTTTACAAGCCCATACCCAACAGGACACGCGCATATTTGCTTACCCTGCTGGACGCTATGATGAAGCAACACTGGCTGTTTTAGAATCTTTGGCGGTCTGGCGGGCAGTAACGACTGAAAGCGGCACGCTGCATACGTCAGATAACTTACTGGAAGTTACAAGACTGAGAGTGAATGGAGAAATGAGTGTAGCGGGATTAGGGCAACTTTTAACAGCTTCTCATTGAGGGTCAGCAAAATAGACAAAACAAGGAGCAGAAGCTCCCTGTTTTATTGGATTATTGACACGATGGATGCTAATCAGGCCAAATTTTTGCATCAAGGAAATAATCCAGCCAGGTCATAAAGATAAGTCCAATCGGCACCATCGTGACGAGAAAGTAGACTCTACCGTATTCACTAATGCTTA
The DNA here is from genome assembly GCA_034437895.1 of Anaerolineae bacterium. Taxonomy (GTDB): domain Bacteria; phylum Chloroflexota; class Anaerolineae; order Aggregatilineales; family Phototrophicaceae; genus JANRLJ01. The sequence goes on from DAOTTO010000325.1 coordinate 29,608, forward strand.
CTGCGGCTGCGTTTGGATCTGGACTAACGGCAGGGAGGAAAAACGTAATCAAGAGCCAGGTAATTACAAACCCCAACGCCATCCCCACAACCCAAGCGATCGCACGACGAATAAATAACGAGGACATAGAACCCTCTCCTCACATTATCAGCTTAAATTACCGTATATTGTAGCTTAATGAGCGAATTCCGCGCAAGTAAATCTTTTCACAATCGCTCAAATCTTGTTATCCCATAAAAATAAGGTTAAACTCCTCTTAAAAGCACATCGTACAGGCACGAGATGTGTTACTATAATAAGCTGGCTATCAACACTATCGAAAATCAAAGCATTGCTTAATTAAGCGATGAAATCAATGCCAAACTAAGTATGTAGGAGCAACTCTGTGGCAGAATTATTCCAAAAAGCAGAAAATTTCACGGCAGCGAAAGATGCAATGGCGCTGGGTATTTATCCTTATTTTCGTGCGCTAAGCGATTCTGAAGGTACCACTGCGGTCTTTGAAGGCAAAGAAGTCGTGATGATTGGCTCTAATAATTACTTGGGGCTGACCACTGATCCTCGTGTACGGCAGGCTGCCGCTGATGCGTTGGCACGTTACGGCACAAGCGTCACTGGTTCACGTTTCTTAAATGGGACGCTGGAACTTCACCTCGAACTTGACCGCCGCCTAGCGAAATTTGTGAATAAAGAGGCAGCGCTAGTTTTCCCAACAGGTTATCAGACGAATGTAGGGACAATCAGTGCCTTAGTTGGCAAAGGCGATTACGTCATTATTGATAAAGACGCACATGCCTGCATTGTCGATGGCTGCTTGATGTCTCGTGGTGAGATGAAACGCTTTCGCCATAATGATCTTTCTAGCTTAGAACAAATTTTAGAAAGACTCCCCGAAGATGCCGGCAAGCTCGTCATTGTTGATGGCGTGTACAGCATGGGTGGTGACATCGCACCGCTGCCAGAAATTGTGGCTGTGTGCAAACGCTACGGCGCACGAATTATGGTCGATGACGCGCATGGTATTGGTGTTACAGGCAATGGGCGCGGTACATCGGCGCACTTCAATTTGACGGACGATGTAGACTTAATTATGGGAACTTTTAGCAAGAGTTTCGCCTCGATTGGCGGATTTATTGCGGGGAGCGCTCAAGTCGTTCATTATATTCAACATCATGCCCGTTCACTAATTTTCTCTGCGGCGCTGCCTGCGCCTAATACAGCCGCCGTCCTCGCCGCGCTGGATATTATCGAGACCGAACCGGAGCTTGTCGAGAGCTTGTGGGATAATGCCGAATATATGCGTGCTGGATTCCGTGCATTAGGCTACGATATCGGCCCCAGCAACTCGGCTATCATTCCTGTTTTAATTCGTGAGGATTATCGTACAGCGCTGGCTTGGCGTGCCTTAATTGAGGCTGGGGTTTATACGAACCCTGTTATTCCTCCCGCTGTCCCACCGAATAACAGTTTGCTCAGAACCAGCTACATGGCGACTCACCGCCGTGAACATCTTGATCGCGCCTTAAATGCCTTCAAGGTTGTTGGGGAACAGCTTGATCTACTCGGAATTAATGCGTCTGAGGAAGTAAAAGAAGTCGCCTCTTAAGAAAGAGATAAAAAATAGGGGTATCCCCAAATACCCTTACCTAACAAATCAGCATATAGGGCATTGTTATCGCGCAATGCCCTTTTTGTTATTTAGTCGCCTGATGCAGCAGGTGATTTTGAGTCATTTCTTTTTCCTGCCCCTACTGCACGAGAGATCGCATTATGTAGCGGGCTTAGAAGCAAGTAGGCAGCCGGGACGACAATTAAGGTAAGGAGTGTACTGCTGAACATCCCGCCAATGACCACTGTTCCTAATTCTGAGGCAATAATCGCCCCTTCCGAAAGACCCACAGCCAATGGAATCAGCGCGAAAATCGTCGCAATCGAAGTCATCAAAATCGGACGCAAACGGCGCTCCCCTGCTTCAATTAAAGACTCGCGCAAGGGCATATTGCGTTCTGTGTAATTAGCGCGTACCCGGTCAATCAACACAACGGCGTTAGTAACGACTAAGCCGAGCAGCATAAGTAAGCCGATTAAGGCTGAAATGCCCAATACGCGATTAGTCAAGGTAAGCGCAATCGCCGCCCCTACTGGCGCAACGAAAACACTTAGGATAATCGCCAGCCAATACACAACTGAGCTAAACGTTACGATCATAATCAGAGTGACGATGGCTAAGGCGATAACAATCGCAACCGCTAGGCTCTGAAAACCCTGCGTTTGCAATTCACTTTGGAAGCCTTGGCTAATGGCGATTTCTTCAGACAAATCCGGTAACGACTCAATCGCGGCAATCGCCTCTTGAATTACGCCAATTGTATTCTCTGTTTCGAGTTCAGCAGAATAAGAGACTGCCGACTGTTCATTCACGCGCAGGTAAGTGGTCGCGCTGCTTCCACCTGCCGCTGCCACATCGCTCAGATTACTTCCTGCATTCGTAATTCCTTCAATGTTATTGAGGGTTTCTATAATGATGGGATCAAGCCGCGTGAGTTCTGCTTGCGGGCCAGAAATCACAAGTGAAAAACCGCCAAATCCGCCGCTTGTGGCTGACCCGGCAGAAACCGTAACATTTCCTTCACCAAAGATACGCAATGCCTCAGTTCGGATCGTCCGCGCCCATTCATCCAGCGTTTCACCCGATACCTGAACGCCAAGCGTCAAGGCAGCCCTATTTTCTTGGATGCTGTTCGTCCCAAAAAGCGACTCTAACGTTTGTCCCCCACCGCCCACTGTCGATTGCACAGCAGAAATAACCTCATCAGGTACGCTCGACTCAAGATAGGCTTCTAATTCCTCAACTTTTGCATTGGTATCCACCATCTTCGTCCCGCCCGGCATACTCACATCCACCGTAATCTGCGGCTCACCGAAGTCAGGTAAGAAGGCGAAAGGCCGCTGTGCAAAGAGCAAACCGCTGAAAGCAAACGAGACAAAAGCGATACCAATCACGGCTAACCCATGCTTCCAATCGGCAAGCACCCAAAGCAGTACACGATCATAAGGCCGCGATACAAACATTTCTTGTTCTTCCGGCGCATCCTCAGCTCTGAGGAAGAGATAAGCCAATGCAGGCACTACGGTGACGGCGACAATAAATGAGCAGAGGAGCGCAAACGTTACTGCAAGGCCAAATGGCAGGAAGAACGCACCAATAATGCCGCCAGTTAAGCCAAGCGGCAGGAATACAACCACCGTTACGATTGTAGCGATGAAAATAGCCGATGAGACATCGCGTGTTCCCGTGATAATCGCATCGCGTTTGTTTAACCCAGCTTGCATTTGGCGGAAGATATTTTCCAAAACGACGATTGAGTCATCCACAACGCGACCAACTGCAACCGTTAAGCCTGAAAGCGTCATGATGTTGAGTGTGATGCTTTCAGGGAAGATTTGTAGGATGAAGTTAAACAAGCCGGAGTTTTCCGCCAGCGGCGCAATCAACCCGTGCATAAAGGGGCTAAACCAGCGCATCAAAGCCAACGCCGCCATAACCGAAAGCGGGATGCTAATCGCAATAATGATCGTCGCCCGCCAAGATGGGTTAGGTAAATTCCCTGGCCACAACAGCACCAGTAAACCGGAAAGAATACCCAAAATGAGCATAACGCGAATTACTGTATCTGTTTGTGAAAATGCTGTCCCAAGATCGTTTCCGGCGGCGTTCATATTGGCGAATACAGCCAGACCGAGCAGAACCGCGAATACAGCCACAAGGATGATGCCGACTGTCCGGCGCGGGGAGCGGCTCCAGCTTCCACCGCTTAAGAACACCAAAATGACGACGATAGCGAAGATCGCGCCTAAGCCGCCCTCTCTCGCTACGCCGCTGATCGATTCTTCCACAAAGCTGGATTGCTCAAATGCTACGTTGACGATGATGGCATCATTCTGGACATCAATTTCGTTGATGATGTCTTCAATTTCATGATACGTAGAAACGGTGTTAGCGTCACTTGTTTTATAAACCGTCAATAAGAGGCTGGATGCACCGTTTGTGCGCGTCACTTGATCGGTTGGGATGAAGATCGCTCCGGCCTGAATGCGTTCCACAACCTCTGTCGGAAAGGTCGCTTGAACTGCATCAGGGAATAAAATGAGTGCTTCCAAACGAAGTGTGCTAAGGAAGTCCGTGTCACGCTCGACGATATAGGCGACAGCTTCCGCGCTGATGTTGCCCAGTAGTGAAGGCGCGAAGGCTGCACCTTGTGGGTTATCAAATATGCCGTTGATGAATTCGCTGGCTGTGGAAAACGGCAGACTTTCGGGAAAACGAAAGAAATCATCCGCTGTATCAAGTTCGATGCTGTAAAAATTCCCGACTTGCCCCCAAGCAGGATTTAGCGCGGGTGCATTGGGGTCAGCCTCTGGAATGTCACTGCTATAAATGGCGGCCAAACTTGCAAAGGCCGAATCTGCCTCGCCATTGGCAATCGCTTGAAGTTCATCACCCGTTGCTGCGTCTAATGTCGCTAAGAAATCATCAGGTAATATGGCTAGTGCCGCCGGAGAGAACTTACGTAAGACATCTATATCTAAATTCACATAGAAATCCGGCTCGTTTTCCGCGAAGTATTGCAGTGTTTCGGGGAGCAGACTGTCGAACAAACGGACTTCATAACCCTCAAATTGCGCCGGAATGTTTTCGTTAATCGCATTGAGGACTTGTGAAGCCTGTCCGTCGCCAATGATGATAACGTCTGCTGCGGTGTTTAAGGGGGTTTCGGCGAACTGCGGTTGGGAGGCCAGTGCATTCCACGCATCGCCTAACACAGGGGACTCCGATGTATTTGCACCAGAAAAAATATTGGCAATCTCAGGTAAAAGCGGCGTGAGCAGTGCTGCTAACGGGGAGGTTTCAGCAGGCGAGTTTGTATCAACAGCTTGCTCTTCTGGGGTAACGTCAGATTCAGTCGCAGTGCTGGCGACACTAAAGGTCGCTATGGGGAGATCAGAGAAACTAAAGGTAATCAATTGTGGCTGTTGAATGCGCCATTGAGAAGGCAATAAGACTGGGAGGCGTACTGCTGCTTCCCCTGTCACACTTTCAGCTAATGCTGCGGCTGCTAATTCATCACGCGTAAATCCATCCAAACCAGCGATAAACGTTTCTGGAAGTGCAGTGAATACTTCGGGTGACATAGCTGCCAATTGTTCCCCATCCAGATATTGCATTAAGGAAGGATCAATCGCTATAAGTTGGGTAATCGTTTCGGGTGTTAAATCCTCAGTCGTCCCTAACGCGCCGACAATGCGCCCAGTCTCATAAAAACGATTCCATACCCCAGCCAATGTAGAAGTAAGGGGTACCACTTCTTGCAAATCAGACGCATCGCGGAAATTATCTATCAACCAGCTTTCCGGTAGTGCTGGCGGTGTGGTAGGTACCACTACGGTTGTTTGGCTGAGGCGCTCAACGGTAGATTGGTCAAGCACACCTAAACCATCGATCCGATTGGTAAGAACTTCCCAGATTTCTGGCGATAATTTAAGCAGAAGACTATTCGATCCGGCGCTGCCATCGGTCTCCTCGCTTGCCGCTAATGAATTTGCATCACCGGGTAACGCTTGCCCGCCAGTTACGACGACATTAGCGACATCTTGCAGGCTGTCGATCTGAGGAACAATCTCGCTTTCGACTAAGCGTTCCAAAGCATTTTGACCAACGGTAGTTTGTTCAACTTGCGAAGCGAGATAGGCCAATGCGGCATTTAAGCTATCGTCAGAGAGTACATTCCATACATCCGGTGAAAGTTGGAATAAAAAGTTTGGGTCGTTTTCGGCAAGATAGAGAAGGTTGTCAGGGCTGAGATCAGCGAGGAGGCGCGCAGAAAAAACTTGCGCCTCCTCCCCTTCTTGTGGCAGAATACGACGCTGTGGCAGCCATACTTCTTCAATCGCGCTTTCAATGTCTTCTCGTAAATTCTCCTGATTAATGCCAAAATTATTGTAGGCAATTAAAACACTACCAATAGCACCGCTTGTCGTCGACTCCAAATTGATAATTTGGTCGATTTGCATCAGTCGTGCTTCTAATCGTTGAGTTAGGAGAGTAAGGGCTTGATCGCTTGTGAGACCTTCCGCCTGTGCGAGAATAATCGTTTGTGGCAGTTCAACCGGTGGCAAAAGCTCTTGATTAAGATTAGTGTACGCCACTACCCCCAACCCTAAAATAAGCAGTGACAGGACAAGCGTTAACGCACGAAAGCGTAATGATAGCGTGGTTAATGCACCGAAGATTGATTTCATGCAGAATTACCTCCTTGAGATGTTGAGTGACTATCCAATTATCAGTTTACGAAATGAATGTGTCTATTTTCACAAATAAATATAATCGATCTTTTCTTTACTGCCTAGTAGGATTTACAATCGCCAAGCTAAAATTCTGTAAAACTCATTTTGAATTCAACGGGGGAAAGACCATTATGGATGTGCTGCGTGCCGGTGTGATCGGTTTAGGTGTGGGCAAAAGCCATGTGGCCGGATATCGCGCTAATTTAAATAGCAAACTTAACGCGCTGTGTGATGCGAATCCTGTTCGTTTAAAAGAAATCGCGGCTGAATTTAGCATCCCGGAAGAAGCCCAATTTACCGATTATCGCCAGATGTTTGCGGAAACGAATCTCGATATTGTGAGTGTTTGCCTTCCTAACGCGCTTCATGCCGAAGCGACAATTGCAGCATTAGAGGCTGGCGCACATGTGATTTGCGAAAAGCCTATGGCGACCAATGTGGCGGAAGCTCAACGCATGTTGGATGCCGCTGCCAGCAATAATCGTCGTTTGATGGTGATGTATAACTATCGCTATCGGGCAGATAGCCAATGGATGTATCGCGTTGTTAAAAGCGGCATGTTAGGTCAAATTTATCATGTTCATGCCTCATGGCGGCGCGAGACCGGCATTCCTGGTTGGGGATTATTCGGAAGCAAGGAAATGTCCGGCGGCGGCGCATTGATTGATTTGGGAGTTCATGTACTCGATCTTGGGCTTTGGATGCTCGATTTCCCAGAGGTAAAAACCGTCAGTGGTGAAGTTCGTAGTCTTTTTGGGCCAAACGGACGAAAAACATGGGGGCGCAAGCCCGGCCAAGCCATCGAAGGTGGTTTTGATGTCGATGATGGGGCGGTTGGTTTCTTGCGATTGGGCAATGGAGCGAATATGATCCTTGAAGCAACTTGGGCAGAACATACCCAACCGCGTGAGGATCGTATTCGGCTTGAACTTCAAGGTACAGAAGGAACAGCGGTACTCAGCATTAGCAATTATGGTAAAGACGATACTCTACATTTATATACCGAAATGCAAGGCGAGTCGGTAACAGTGATTCCTTCAGTCCGTTGGGGGACTGAATCGGGGCATACGGGCTTAATTACAGAAAATCTGGATTGCATTCTCAATGACCGCCCCTCCCCTACGGATGGGATACAGGGTTTTATCGCTGTCAATGTGTTAGATGCCATCTATGAGTCAGCCCTTCAAAAGCGTGAAATTGCGCTCGCCACTAGAGCAGAATAAATTTAATACTGTGATGCAGAGATAAATATGATCTCTGCATCTATTTATTTTTTAATACTATTGAGAGACTTATCAATTTTTAACTGATTCATACCTTCTTAAACTTATAACTCTGGTATAAGAAGCATGGGGACTTTGTATAGGAGATACAGGATGGATTCATGTCTCTAGTAGAAACAAAATCTGACCGCAAGGAAACAAGAACTTTTTTCGTGATCTGGTTCGGTCAGTTGATTTCTCTCGTGGGTAGTAATATGACTAGCTTTGGGCTGGGGGTATGGATTTCCCAAACAACCGGTTCGGTTACACAATATGCGATTACCATTCTCTGCACCTTAGTACCCACTTCCTTAATCTCCCCTTTTGCTGGTGCCATTGTTGATCGTTTTGATCGCCGTAAAATTATGATTATTAGTGACACAATGGCGGGCTTTAGCTCGTTATTTATCGCTGTGATGTTCTTTACACAACAACTACAAGTGACCCATATCTATATTGCCGCTATTGTAACAGCCGCCGCAGGCACCTTCCAAACACCTGCCTATCAAGCGACGATTACGCTGCTTGTACCTAAAGAACAATATCGACGCGCAGCCGGGTTATTACAGCTTTCAGAAGCGCTTGGCTTGTTGATTGCCCCTCCCCTTGCTGGTTTACTGCTGGTCACAATTCGTCTTGAAGGCATCATCCTGCTCGATTTTTCGACGCTGTTTTTTTCTCTCTTTACATTATTTAGATCGCGTTTTCCTGTACCTGTGTCAAATGGTGATCCATCACAGCCTCGCCCATCAATTCTTAAAGAAGTCTTTTTTGGATTGAAGTTTATTCTAAAATGGCCAGGGTTTATGACGCTTACTTTCTATGTTGTGTTTTTCATGCAGCTGCTTTTCGGCTTTGCACTAGCCCTCATTACACCTCTTGTATTGAGTTTCGCTAATGAGGCCGTGTTTGGGATTGTGGTAGGTGTGGTGGGGCTGGGGGCGCTTGCGGGCGGCATTCTGACAGCCGTTTGGGAAGGGCCTAAAAAACGCACAAACGGCATTTTGATGTTTGCTATACCCTATGCGTTAAGCCTGATTCTCGGCGGCTTACTTCCTGATGCGCGTTTGGTTGCGTTCGCTGGATTCTTGTTGGCAATCTCTCATGCGATGGTCAGTGGTTTTTCGCGGGTATTATGGCAAGTAAAGGTTGCGCCGGAAATTCAGGGGCGTGTCTTTTCCACAAGATTGTTGATTGCAGTCGGCGCTCAAGCCATTGGTACACTGATGGCAGGACCATTAGCGGATAGATTTTTCGGCCCCATGATGATGCCAGACGGCGCATTAGCCGGAAGTATAGGCAAAATTATTGGCGTGGGCGAAGGACGCGGTATTGGTCTGATGTTTATTATTTTGGGCATTCTCGCCTTTATAGGCACATTCGTTGCTTTCTTAAACCCGTATTTACGCCATCTTGAACGCGATATGCCCGATCACAGCGGCTCTGAAGTCCCAATAATTGCTTCATCCTCTTGAAAGAATGTGCTTTTTAATCACCAAATATGACCCGAAATATGATAAGGTAAATTTACAAAATCTTAACAATATTTTGACAAATTAACCTGTATAATATGGCTTCCTTCTGAATAAAAACAGGCGGAACAAAAATCACCTAACCGATAGCTTTAGCGTACACAACGAAAGGAAGAAAGCGCCTAGCGCTGTTAAAAACAGCCCAAGGTGCAGAAACTATGGTAGAAGTCCCTCTGGACATTGTTTTGAGCGACCCCCTCACTCAGACCCCTAGCCTCGTTCTCGATCTTGAGACCATTAGCGAAACCTACAACCACTTCACGAACCTGTTTCCCGACGGATTGGTTTACTATGCCATGAAGGCGAATGCCAACCCGCAGATCATTCAGCTTATTCTCAATAAGCAAGGTGGAATGGAAATCGCATCTGCTTCAGAATTAGCGCGTGCCTTAGAAGCAGGCGCTTCAGGAGACCAAATTATTTGCAGCAATCCTATAAAACATCCTGATTTCATTAAAAAAATGCGGGATGTAGGTGTTTATGCAATGGTCGCAGACTCAACCTATGAAATCGAGAAAATTGCCGAATATGCGCCGGGCTGCCGGATTTATATCCGCTTATCTGTCGACAACACAGGCAGCGTCTTACCGCTTGCTGGCAAATTCGGTGTTGATGGAGACTTAGCCCTTGCGTTGTTTGATCAGGCACGCGAACTTGGACTACAACCGATTGGCCTTTCCTTTCATGTTGGGTCTCAATGCCTAAGCCCATTTAATTGGGTGAATGCCATTCGCGCCTGCGGCAATGTATGGAAAGAAGCTAATAAACGGGGACATGATCTGTATTTCTTAGATATTGGGGGCGGTTTCCCAGTAGGACACTACCACGACCAAACCATTCCAACGCTAGAAACGATTAGTCAGGGTGTTATCGGGGCTGTTGAAGACTTTATCCCCTATCATCCTAATTTTATGCTTATCCTTGAGCCAGGCCGCGGCCTTGTCGGCGAGTCTGGTCGGCTCATCGCTTCAGTTGTCGGTAAAGCAGAACGCGGGGAAAGCACTTGGCTTTACCTTGATGTAGGGGTATTCAACGGGCTGATGGAAACATTTGAAGGCTTCCCCCCAGTTGTTCGCCTGCTCAACGATATTGGGCAGAATCGCCCTATTAAGCGCTATACGATTGCCGGGCCAAGCTGCGATAGCTGCGATGTCGTCGTACGCGATATACTGATGCCAGAAATCCATATCAATGATCGCTTGGTCTTTTATGATATGGGTGCCTATACCAACGAATACGCGGCGGCGTTCAATGGGTTTCCTGTTCCAAGCGAGATTCTCTTAAATACAGAAATCATCCAGCAGCAATATACACCGTCATGGCTGTTGGCGCGTACAAGCTAAAAGGATAAGGTAAGGCTCAATGAAACTTCCTTTTGGTGGACATATTTTAGTCTTGGGCTGTGGGTCAGTTTCACGCTGCCTACAGCCTTTACTAATGCAACATTTGGAGATGGATTTCTCAAAAATCACCCTCATGGATTTTGCCGATCTAAGACACCTTATCCCGGCATCAATTTCTGCCGGGGTAAATTATGTGCAAGATCGAATCACACGCGAGGATTTGGCGCAGAAACTCTCGGCGCATTTAGCAGTCGGTGATTTGCTGATTGATCTCGCTTGGAATATCGATACAGGGGAAATTATTCAGTGGTGCCACGATCATCATGTGCTGTACTTAAACACGTCCGTCGAATTGTGGGATCCTTATGAGGATACCACTTCCATGATGCCTACGGAGCGAACTCTTTATGTGCGCCACATGGCCTTACAAAAGCGTGTGAAATCTTGGTCAGAAAAAGGCCCCACAGCCGTTATAGAACATGGGGCTAATCCCGGCCTCGCAAGCCATTGGACGAAGGCTGGTCTGGAAGATATTGCGGCAGCGATGTTCAAAACCAACCTTGAAGCAGCACGGCGTAAAGCACTAGAAACGGCCATAGATCAGGGTAACTTCGCCCAACTTGCCATGCTTGAAGGCGTGAAGGTAATCCATATTTCTGAGCGCGATACCCAAATCAGCCATCAGCCCAAAAAAGTGAATGAGTTCGTCAACACATGGTCGGTTGAAGGACTTTATGAGGAAGGCATCGCGCCAGCAGAAATGGGCTGGGGGACGCATGAACGTCGGCTGCCGCCTAACGCTCACAAACACACCTATGGCGTTGGCAACCAAATCTGTCTGGCACAGATGGGCATCAATACCTACGTGCGCTCATGGGTGCCTACCGGTGAAATCATCGGTATGGTTGTGCGGCATGGTGAGGCGTTTACAATCAGCAATCATCTGACGGTTTGGAACGAAGAAAAACCGATTTACCGCCCAACTGTTCATTATGCCTATCTCCCAACCGACGCAGCCATGAATTCGCTTCATGAGTTAGAAATGCGAAACTTTCAACTTCAGGAAGCACAGCGCATTATGACCAATGAGATTGACAGTGGTAAAGATGAATTAGGCGTGCTTCTTTTGGGGCATGATCTTAATGGGTGGTGGGTCGGCTCACAGTTGGATATTCATGAAGCGCGCCAGTTCGCACCAGGACAAAATGCCACAACGTTACAAGTTGCTGCATCAATTTTAAGTGCGGTGATGTGGATGATTCGCAACCCCCAACAGGGCTTATGTGTGCCGGATGACTTACCCCACAGAGAAATCCTTTCCGTCGCCAACCCTTATTTGGGGACTTCTCCCTCAATACAGACAGATTGGACACCACTCAAGTACAGGATTGATCTCTTCGAGAATTTTGGACGACCTAGACCCTCCGACGAAGATATATGGCAGTTTGAAACCTTTCTAGTGTTGTAAAAAAATTAAGGCAGTGTTAAGCGGGTGATAAACTTTATCACCCGCTTTGTATTAAATTTGATTTCACACATTATCTCCATTAAAATGCCACTACGATTTTTAAAGAAGAGGAAATAAAGCCCATGATGAGATTATTTGGCAGAGGAAGTAATAAAGCCTTGATGTCCGTCAAAGATGCCGATCTCATCGAGACAACCCTGTTAAACAGCGCCCGTAAACTCGATAGGCCGCTTCGTATTTTGGAATGGGGCAGCGGCAAGAGTACCCTTTATTACACGGATATGCTCTCACAAAATCATGTTCCGTTTGAATGGGTATCGCTGGAGTATGACCGCCTTTATTTTCAAGAGTATCTCGCGCCACGTTTGCAAAATACAGTTAAAAATCCTGTCGAAGTACTGTTTTCCGATGCGGGGAAGGTCACACCCTACACGACTTTAAATAACGATAGCAATCCGACTTCCCTTCTACAATTGGTTGTCTTCGATTATGGGTTGCTTAAACCGAGTCGGCGTAAAGAAGATCGAGAGATCATGATGGACGATTACGTCATTTACCCTTCCACCCTCCAGAAAACATTCGATGTGATTATTGTCGATGGACGTAAACGCAGTCGATGCCTGATTGAGGCCGCACAAATTGCGAAAGATCAAACGATTGTCTTCTGTCATGATGCCCACCGTCAATATTATCACAGCGCCTTCAATCATTACCCGTATCATCGCCTTGTTGGGGATTGGCTCTGGGTAGGGTCACATTCTAAACAAGCTGTTGAGTTAATTTCTTCATTTCATGCACAGTCCTTCGGGATTTCGCGTTTTTTCACGATACAGGCTTAACCAAACTATGCTAAATCGCATCGGTTACTACTGCTGGGCTGGGCCAGGCACCATTCGTATGATCCGCGTCAAGTACTTTACCCCGCGAATCGACGAGCAAAGCCTAATGACCAGCTATGATTACGACTATCTGGCTAAAGCCAAAGAGTTATTTGGCATTACCGATTTTTGGGCAACTTATTCATGGGGCTTCTCGGATAAAACCGAACAGGAAGATCGCAGTTTCTTGCTCGATAGATTAGATAACTTCAAACGTCTTGGGATTAAAGTTCACGCCTATATTCAGGGGCCAAATCTCGTCTATGATGAATTCCCGGATAAAACGTGGTGGGCAAGGGATGAAAAAGACCGGCTTATCCCCTATTATCGTGGACGGCGCATGTGTTCTATCCATAATCAGGAGTATGTGGATTATGTCGTCGAAAAAATCCGCGCCACGCACGGATTGGGTTTTGACGGCATTTTTGTGGACAACATTCAACATGGTCAATTGGGCGTTCCCACTCAGCCCGGTAATCTCCCGTTTGTCTTCTGCGGTGATTATTCTGCGCCAGCAAGGGCGGAATTTCGTGCTGAAACTGGAACCGATATCCCTGACGATTTTGAGCGTGACCCTGATCTTACCGCTACTTACCTTAATTTTCGCGTAGAAGCGAATACTCGCTACATTGAATGCTTGGCGGATGTGGTTCATGAGGGTGCGATGGAATTTGGGTCGAATTTTTATGACCCCAAATTTGACCCCAAGTATATCTATGCCATTGATTTAGATAAAAAAACTGCCGCCCAAGACTACATCCTGTTTGAAAATCATGCCTTGCCCAGCAGTGATGGAAAAAAGAATAATGCCTATATCGAGCGCCTCATTGAAAAACGCAAAATCACTAAGCCTGTTTTTGTGGTGAGCTATCGCAACGGCGTTGGCATGGCACCCCAATTCGCGCAGGAAGACCTTGATAATCTCTACAGCGAAGCATCAAAATCTAATTTTTTGTTGTGTCTAAAGGGCAGCGAGTTCACCACGAAGAATGTCTGGCACAATCTCTACCTTGATGAGTATCACCTTCCGCAGCGCAATAAATTGTTGCCCAGGGAAGAAAAAGAGTCGAGTCTTGATGCCCTATTCTTTGCGATGAAAGTGCCTGCTTTCCGCTGGGTGATGAAGCGTTATTATAATCCACTCTATCGCATCGCCTTTGAGTGGAAGGTTTGCTTCTTTATGGTCAAGATTGTCTACGATACAACCTTAAAGTAGTGGGTTGATATTATGCTTCTGTTATAGGTCGGCGGATTTGCATCATCGTATGGACAGCCATACCCGCCACCAATCCCCAAAACGGCGCACCAATCCCTAGCAATGTAAAATCCGCGGCGGTGCAAAGAAAAGCGACAATCGCCGCATCACGATAATCTGGTTTTTCCATCGCGCCGCCTAACGAGGTGGCAATAACGCCGCTCAATGAGAGACCAGCGATTGTGGAGACAAATACACTTGGGAAGACGTAAAACAAGTCAACGACTGCCGCACCGAATAATCCCAAGGTAACATGCCATGCCCCAGAGGCTACAGCGCTGCTATACCGTTTGTCATGATCGGGCTGGGCATCTGGCCCTACCACAATCGCCGCCGTCAGCGCACCTAAGCAGTTACCGTGTCCGCCGAAAAACGCCAAAATCATCGAAATCGCCCCAGTGATTGTCAAAATCCCGTTGATCGGCGCATCATAGCCATTAGCCCGTAAAACTGCCTGCCCCGGCGCGTATTGAGAGCTAACCGCCAAAGCAAAAAGCGGGAGCGCGAGGCTCAATGCTGCCTCGATTGTAAAAGTTGGCATGGTGATGATAGGCAGAGTCATAACGAGGCGTACTTGGGTAAAATTAAGCTGCCCCAAAGTCCCTGCAATAAGCACACCAATCACCATCGCACCTAAACTCGGCGCACGAAATTTAAATCGCTTCATTAAAAAGAAAACTGCCACCATTGCAACAATCATGAGTGGATTGTTCGGATTATCATCTAACGCATTAAAAAGTCCTAATCCAAATCGCAGCAGCACACCGCCCAAAACCGCCAATACAACGGGTTGGGGAATTAACTTCATAACACGTCCAAATAAACCGCTCATACCCAATAACGTCACAGCAGCCGCGCTTAAAAGATATGCCCCAATCGCCTCAGAAAGCGGAAAATTCATAAGGCTGCTCACAAGTAGAGCTGCGCCTGCCGTCGAATATGGCGTAGTAATGGGCTGTCGAAACAAAAGCGATGTGAAAATGGTCGCAACCCCATTGCCAACAACCACTGCCCATACCCACGAAGATGTTTGCTCTGGAGAAAGGTTGGCAGCAGCAGCGGCGTTCAGGACAATCAACAGAGGCCCAGTATAGTTAATCAGCACGACAATAAAACCGGCTGTAATGCCAGAAAGTGTTATCGCGTTGGGCAGATCACGTAGATTGCGCCAAAAATTTCCGAAACTTAACGGCGTAGGTGTAATGAGCGGCGTATCAAGAGCCATGAAGTGTCCTTAAACAAAGTCGAAAATTATAAACACGTATGTCATTATGGCACATGACACGTCATCGTTACTCGGACAATTTGCTATATCTTCACAGAGACATGGCTCCCATTAGCCGTAATCGCTTCAAGTTCAGGAGAAAATTCTTCAAATTGGCGGCGGTAAAGCTGGGCATACACGCCGTTTTTGAGCAAGAGCGCATCATGTGTCCCGTCTTCGATGATACTGCCTTGTTTCATCACAAGAATACGATCCGCATCACGTACCGTGCTTAAGCGATGGGCAATTATTAAGCTCGTACGATTTTTCAAAACATGAAGCAATCCTTCCTGAATGAGCGCTTCTGTTTCGGTATCGATATTACTTGTTGCTTCATCAAGGACGAGAATGCTGTTTGGGTTATGGATAAGCGCTCGCGCTAATGCCAGCAGTTGACGCTGCCCTTGTGAAAAGTTTGCGCCTCCCGGCAGCAGTTGATAATCATACCCACCGGGTAGTTTTTCGATAAACGGTGCAGCACAAGCAGTTCGTGCCGCGCTTTTCATTTGCTCATCTGTGATCTTGGGGTCGAACAGGCGTAGATTATCCGCTACTGTGCCATTAAAACAATAAGGATTTTGTGGGACGACCATGACACATTTCCGCAAATCCTCTAGCGCCATTTCACGCACATCAATGCCATCAATCATGACCCGCCCACTGTCAACATCATAAAAGCGTGCAATTAAACCCGCGAGCGATGTTTTTCCGGCTCCTGTCGCGCCGACGATGGCGACCCTTTCTCCTTCTGCGATGTGTAAAGTTAGATCGCGCAGCATAGGGGCATCCGCTTCATAGCTGAAATTCACATGGTCAAGCGTAATCGTGTGGCGGGGTTTCTCTTCGATCTTGACAGGGTTTTTCGGATTAACGATATTCGGCTCAACACTCAGCATTCGTGCAATGCGCTCACCGGCAGAAAGCGCACTTTGAATTTGTGCGAACTGTTCAGAAAGCTGCAAAATCGGTTCAAAACTGCGGCGGGTATATTGAATAAATGAAATCAGCATACCGAGTGTCGCCCAACCTGCTAACACGCCATTTCCACCGCCATAAAGCACCATTGCTAAACTGACCGTCGTGAGAATTTGCAGGATGGAAGCGAAAATTGTGTATTGGTCACGCATTTCCATGTGAATTTCACGGTAGTCGTGATTGACTCGATCAAATTCATCAAGACTCTGCTTTTGCCTGCCAAAAAGCTGGACGATCAACATACCATTAAACTGCTCATTGAGGAGGGATTGATATTCCCCAACCAATTTATGAAAATGGGAAGAGGCCGCACGAATCCTTTTACGAAAATACACTGTCGTAAATGTCATAACGGGCAAAACACACAAGCCCAAAATGGCTAATTGCCAGTTAAGTGCGAACATTACGACAATAATGCCCACCAACGTGACAAGGTTACTGGCGACAATGACGATACTCGTGGAAAGAAGTTCCGTGAGCGCTTCAATATCGTTGGAAAGCCGTGCAACAAGTAAGCCTACCGGCGTTTTATTAAAAAAGCGCATATCCTGCTTCAGAATATGCTCAAAAAGTGTCTGACGCATATTCACGAGCGCGTTTTGCCCTACAGTTTGCAGCAGATAAATCTGACCAAAGCGCAGTACAAACAATAACGGAATAGAACCGAAATAGACGAAAGCGTAAGCCCATAAGCTATTCAAGTCTTGATTGGCAATCGGCCCATCAACCGCCCGCTGAATCAGATAAGGTGGCAGCAGCGAAAGCCCCGTTATACATAAGAGCAAAACGAAAACCACTGCAAGCTGCTTCCAAAACGGCGCGACAAATTTCGACAATAAGAGGATTAAAAAGCGATCACTGACCCGACTATCGGTAGGGATCGTCCCCTCGACCTGAACTGACGGTTTAACAGACGCAGTTGTAGCTTTAATTTTTGGCATAGTTGGCCTCCTCTGGGTTCATTTCCTCATCGCTTTCAGTACTCATCTCGCGCTCGACCATACGCGCATATAAGCCGTTATGAGCGATTAACTCATGATGCTTTCCTTGTTCGACAATTTGCCCCTCATCCATCACGACAATAAAATCCGCATCTTTCACCGTCGCAATCCGATGAGCGATAATCAGGCTGGTGCGCGATTTAAATACTTGGCGCAAATCTGCCAGAATATCCGCAGCAGTTTGGGTGTCTACGCTAGATAGTGCGTCGTCTAATACCAAAATTGCCGGGTCACGAATAATCGCCCGCGCAATCGCCACGCGCTGTTTTTGTCCGCCGGAAAGCATCACCCCTTTTTCGCCGACTAGAGTATCCAGACCACGCGGGAGCTGTGGTAAATCGTTGCTCACCCGTGAAATATGAACCACACGATCAACACTATCGTCCGCGATGTTATCTCTCCCCATACGGATATTATCCTGAAGCGGCTGACTGAAGAGAAATGTCGATTGTGGCACATACGCAATAGCGCGGCGCAAATCATCTAAAACTAATGTGCGAGCGTCTGCCCCATCAATCATGACGCGGCCTTCTGTCGGATCCATCACCCGCGCCAGCAAATTCATAAGGAGTGTTTTCCCACATCCCGTCGGCCCCACAAATGCGACAACCGAGCCTGCTGGAACGTGGAGCGAAATATCGTGCAAAACCCAATGATTGTCTATCTTGATGCCGATATTTTCAAAAATGATTTCGCCACAGGGTATCTTAAGCGACTTTGCGTCTTGTTCATCCGCGATTTTGGCAGGCTGCAAAAGTGGCGTAAGCCGGACTAATGCGCCGCGTGTTTGCTGCAAGCGCTGATAAATGGTGCCAATTTGAAGCAGCGCCGTACTGATGAGGCCGAGATAAATCAAAAATTGTGCGAAGTTACCCACCGTCAATGACCCATTGACCGCCATTATCCCCCCGAATACCACGACAATCCCCGATGTGGCCTCACTAATCATATTCGGCAGCATTCCGACTGGTTCATTACGCCGCTTAAAATAGAGCCACCGCCTTCGATATTCTAAGTTTTCTTGGTGGAACTTCTCCGCTGCGCCTGCTTCTTTACCCGAAGTCTTAACCGTCTGTATCCCGCTGATGACATCTTGCACCAGACCAGAAACATTGCCGGCTTGATCTTGAACTTGTTCAAACATCGGAACAAGGGCGCGACCAGCACGTAACTGAAATATAGTCGAAATAGTTAAGACAATAAAAACGATTAAAGTAAGGGGCAGATTGACCGTAGCAAGCAAGAAAAATGCCATAATAACAGAAAGCACCGCACTGCCAATGCGGTTTAGTCCAAGCGCCAGCAAACGCCAGATCATTTCCAGATCGCTATTCATACGAGAGATCAAGTCGCCTGTTGTATAGCTTTGGTAGAAACCTTGCTCCAATGTCACCAGATTGCTGAACAAAGTTTTACGAACATCATAAACCACCGAGTAGGCCACATCGCCGCTGTAGGTGCGCTGCCCGTAAAATGCTGCCAGTGTAATGAGCGCAAACACCACCAGTAAGAAAATATCCCCGGCTAGTTGTTGTAATGAAATACCTTCACGGACATGATCGATAATCTGACCAATCAAATAAGGTTCAGCCGCCGCCGTAATTCCGCCTAGAATTCCCGACACAAGGGCTGCAATAGTGTGAGTTTTATGTCCCACCACAAATCGCCACAGCCAACGCATGTCTGCTTGTGGGCTTCCTGTGTTGTCTCCTTGCTTCGTCATGAGCGCATAGTTCCTCTTTAGCTTGTTATTTCCTGACTTTCTATCGTATCAGCCGAAGTTAATGCCAACTAAAACCAATCATGAAAAAACGTAGAAAATCATCCTCATAAATATGAATATTTGATAAGTGCCTATCGTAAACGCATCAAAAAGATTTTTAAAGGCTCTTAAAAGGTCATCTAAATAAAATCTGGCGGCCACTTTGGATATTTTGCGGCTCTTTCTCAAAATTCAATCTTGAGGCACAATCAGGCTATCTCATGAAAGTAATTATTTGCTGAAGGCTTGCAGGCTAACAGCTTATTGCTAAAGGCAAACTTGATGTATCTCATCGAAAGTGAAATTAACGAACAACCCGCAGTCATTCACCGCATCATCACAGAACAAGCAGAAAACGCCAAAAGAATTGCGGCGGCAATTCGTGAATTTAACCCGACATTCGTCTGTATTGCTGCGCGGGGTACATCGGATAATGCTGGTCGTTACGCGCAATATCTCATGGGAATAGAAGCGCGGCTTCCGGTAATGCTGGCAACTCCTTCGGTACATACCTTATACGAGGCTGCGCCCGATCTCTCCCGCGCATTGGTAATTGGCATTTCTCAGTCAGGCCACTCAGAAGATATTTATCGTGTTATCACCGATGCGCGTTCGCAAGGAGCGCTTACATTAAGCATCACGAACAATGCTAGCTCTCGCATCGCGCAAACGGCTGCCTATCATTTTGACCTCTTGGCTGGCGAAGAACTCAGCATCGCCGCCACAAAAACCTATACGGCGCAATTAACGGCTGTTGCGCTGCTGGTGGCGACATTGGTCGACAAATCAGAATTGTACTCACAACTTTCTACCTTATCTGACCTTGTTAAAGATACACTACTTTTGAGTGAGGCTATCCCCCGCTGGACAGAGCGCTACCGTTATATGGAGCATTTTGCCTCCATCGGACGCGGTTACAATTATTGCACAGCCTTTGAAATCAGTTTGAAGGTCAAAGAACTTTGCTCTGTCATCAGTGAACAATACAGCGAGGCGGATTTTCGGCACGGCCCGATTGCCATTATCAAACCGGGCTTTCCTGCACTTGTGGTTGCACCAGATGGAAAACCCGTACATGGCTTAATTGATTTATTGGAGATGCTGCGCCAGCGTAAAGCGGAGTGTTTAGTGATTTCCAATCATCCCGACGCGCTTGGGTTCGCCAAAAACGGAATGCGTTTGCCCCAACAACCTGAATGGCTTACGCCGATTACGGCTGTTATTCCCGGTCAAGTTTTTGCCATGAATTTAGCCCTTGTGAGGGGGCTACCCGTAGATAAACCTGAAGGTCTGACTAAAGTGACCAATACTATTTGAGCGAGGCAGTCATGTCAAATTTATACGCCGATCTTGACTCATACGCCATCGCCCCACCCGGCGAACTACTAAATGAAGCTGCGATTCATACTGCGCTACAAAAGGGACTCAGCGGAAAATTTAAGAATGCCCGCGTATTAGTCCTTATTCCCGACCACACGCGCACTTTGCCATTACCCCAGCTATTTCGCTTGATTGTGCAGGCTCTTGAAGATTTAGAATCGCTCGATTTTATGGTTGCATTAGGCACACATCCGCCCCTCGATGATGATGCGCTATACAAACTCGTTGGCATTAGCCCGGAACAACATCTCGAAGAATATGCCCATATTGGTCTGATGAATCACGACTGGGATGACCCGAATGCGCTGACGCAGATTGGGCTTTTTACGCAAGATCATATTAAAGCTATTGCAGGTGATTATTGGCATCCTTCACTTGGTGGGGATGTCCCGGTACGGATTAACCGCCTCGCGCTCGAATATGACCAAATCCTGATTTTGGGGCCGACCTTTCCGCATGAAGTCGTTGGTTTTTCTGGTGGGGCAAAATATCTTTTTCCTGGTATTTCAGGCGCAGAAATGATTAACGTCACCCATTGGTTAGGCGCTCTAATTACGATCATGGGTACAATTGGTATTGAGCATACCCCCATGCGTAAAATGATCCATCTTGCGACCACAATGGTCAAAACACCGATCAAACTGGTGAGCCTTACTGTTATCAAAGATGGCCTCGCAGGACTCTTTATTGGCTCTCATCTAAGCGCTTTTCATGCCGCCGCACAGTTGTCTTCCGAGCGCCATATCACATGGGTGGATACCCCCTATCAGCGTGTGTTGTCTGTTGCGCCCCCGATGTATGATGAACTTTGGGTTGCCGCTAAAGCAATGTATAAGATGGAGCCAGCCATTGCCACTGGGGGTGAGGTAGTTATTTATGCCCCGCACCTCAAGACAGTCAGCCACGTACATGGTAAATACATCTACAAGGTAGGTTATCACATCCGAGATTATTTTCTAAGTCAGTGGGATTTATTTAAAGATATTCCGCTTGGTGTGTTAGCCCACAGCACACATTTGCGCGGCGCAGGTACGCACATCAACGGCATAGAGTATCCCCGAATTCAAGTTACTTTATCCTCACAAATATCCCCCGAAGATTGTGCCAAGCTCAATCTGGGCTATATTGACCCTGCCAAAATTGATGTTTCACAATGGCAAAACCGTCAAGAAGAAGGCGTACTTTACGTCCCTAAAGCGGGCGAAATGCTTTATCGACTTAGATCATGACAATCTTAGTCATTGATATTGGCAGCTCATCCGTCAGAGCAATGCTTTTTGACACGCACGCACGTCTCATTGAAGGTGCTGTTGCTATCCAAAAGTACGAATTTACGACCCTCCCGCTGGGTGCATCTACTATTGAATCTCTCGAACTACGAAACCATGTCGAAGCCTGCATTGATGAAATTCTCCAGCATCCTCGTGCCGACGAAATTCAAGCTGTCGGCATGGATACATTCGTCGGCAATATTATGGGCATTGATTCATCGGGCAATCCGCTAACCCCGATTTATACCTATGCCGATACACGCAGCAGTGAAGATGTCGAGCAGCTTAGATTGGCGGTTGATCTTTTAGAGACTCATCAAAGAACGGGTTGCCCGCATCACACTGCATATTTACCGGGGCGTTTACACTGGCTCTATCGTACAGGACAGGCGGATGAGGTCGTAAAATGGGTCGATTTTGCGACGTATCTTTACATATCTTGGTTTGGGAAGTCCGATATGCCTTGCAGCTATTCAGTGGCGACATGGAGCGGCTTGTTTAATCGAAATGCTTTGTCTTGGGATGCTGAATGGTTGCGTATTTTAGACCTTAGTGTGAACGCATTTCCGCCGTTACTGGACTACGATACGCCCCAAATTGGCCTATCCCCTCTATACATTCGGCGTTGGGCGTTACTACACGATGTGCCATTTTTCCTCGCTTTAGGCGACGGTGCGGCGGCAAATGTAGGATCAGGATGTGTAAATGAAAACTATATCGCGCTTACATTAGGGACAACTGCCGCGCTGCGTGTGGTTACAAACCGCCAGATACCCGTTCCCGTAGGACTCTGGAGCTATCGTGTTGATAAAAATCTCCACCTTGTCGGCGGCGCGACCAGTGAGGGTGGCAATATCTTCCAATGGGCGAGGGAAACGCTGGCATTCAATGATTTAACCCGTCTCGATGCAGCGATTGCCGATCAACCAACCGATTCGCATGGCTTGACCCTCTTACCCTTATTTGCAGGTGAGCGAAGTCCCGGCTGGCGAGCCGATGCGACAGGAGCGATTATCGGGCTGCGTTTATCGACAACGCCGCTTAATATCGTCCATGCCGCACTAGAAGGTATTGCGTTACGGTTAGGATTGATTGCCGAGCAGCTTGACCCAATAACATCCTCTGATACAGTTGTGGTCGCTGGAGGTGGCGCGATTAACGCCTCCCCGGCTTGGGCGCAAATCATTACCAATACTTTAAATCGCCCTCTTCACCTGACAAATGAGACAGAACTCACAGCACGCGGAACAGCATTACTGACCTTGAAAGCGTTGGGCAAAATTAATTCCATTAATGCGCTGCCTGTAATTTCAAAAGTCCTCATACCACAACCTGAAGCTGTTGAAAAACTCCTCAAAGCCCGTTTACGTCAGCAAGACATCTATCAAAGACTTTACGGATTACCCTTATGAGCAAACTTATGCTTTCTCCAGATCGCTATTTTGACCCAGACCCGGCGCAGAAATCCATCGCCGGAAAGCTTTATGACTCCGTCGCTGATTTGCCCCTAATCTGTCCACATGGGCATGTTGACCCGCGTCTCTTTGCCGACCCGAATGCGACCTTCGGTAGCCCAGCCGAATTGCTCATCATCCCCGATCACTATGTTTTTCGCATGTTATATTCGCAGGGGATTTCGTTGGAAAGCCTCGGCATTCCACGTCTTGACGGCAGCAAGGTCGAAACAGACCATCGGAAAATTTGGCAAGTTTTCGCCAATAATTTTTATTTGTTTCGGGGTACGCCAACGGGTATGTGGCTGAATCACGAATTGAGCGAAGTCTTCAGCGTGACAGAAAAATTGACAAGCGCAAACGCTCAA
This sequence comes from Anaerolineae bacterium, assembly GCA_034437895.1. Taxonomy (GTDB): domain Bacteria; phylum Chloroflexota; class Anaerolineae; order Aggregatilineales; family Phototrophicaceae; genus JANRLJ01. Next base: position 53,166 of record DAOTTO010000325.1, read on the forward strand.
GAGATTTACGGCCACATCGACGCGAAACTGAAATTACCTGAGTTTAAGCCCCGCGCCTTATTTGAAAAATTCAATATCGAAGTGTTGGCGACTACCGATGCAGCTACTGATACGCTGGAGCACCACAAAGCTATACGTGACTTCGGCTGGAATGGGCGAATCATCCCCACTTTCCGGCCTGATGGTGTGATAAATATAGATACCCCCAACTGGCGGCAAAATATTGATAAATTGAGCGAAGTCAGCGGGATCGATATTCACAATTACAAGACATTTATTCAGGCCTTAGAAAACCGCCGCGAGTATTTTAAGTTGATGGACGCAACGGCAACCGATCATGCCGCCCTAAGTGCCGCAGCCGAACCTCAGCTTGTGGAAAGGCTCTTTCACCTCGCATTGATTGGAGAAACATCGCCCGAAGATGCACCTATATTTACAGCACACATGCTGTACGAAATGGCGCGAATGAGTGTCGAGGACGGCCTAGTAATGCAGTTTCATGTCGGGTCATTCCGCAATCATAATGATGGGGTTTTTGAACAGTTTGGCAGCGATAAAGGCAGCGATATTCCGATAGCAGCAGAATTCACCCGTACATTAAAGTCCATTTTGGACGAATTTAGCAATCATCCCAAACTAAAGATTATCGTATTCACACTGGACGAATCCACTTACACCCGCGAACTTGCACCGTTAGCAGGTCATTATCCGGCGCTCAAGCTGGGGCCGCCTTGGTGGTTCCATGATAGTTTGAACGGGATGCGCCGTTATTTCGATCAAGTGATGGAAACGGCGGGGCTGTATAACACTGTTGGGTTTAATGACGACACAAGGGCGTTTCCATCGATTCCGGCGCGTCATGATCTGTGGCGGCGGACAGCGGCGAACTGGATTGCGGGTTTGGTTGTGCGCGGAATTATCGATATGGAAGACGCGCAGGCGATGAGTCGCGCCTGCGCGTATGATTTAGCAAAGGCCGCCTATAATTTGTAACGGCAGGTCGCTAAAGAGTGACAAGTTAGACGTGGTTATGACTTTCAACTTGTCACTTTTAACCTTTATACCATTGTATACAGGCTGCGATACGCCCCACCCATCGCTAGTAATTCGTGATGGGTACCTTGTTCAACGATCTGACCATGATCCATCACGACGATCAAATCTGAGTTGACAATCGTACTCAAGCGGTGGGCAATCACAAAGCTCGTCCGCCCTTCCAACAGCCGACCAAGCGCCTCTTGAATCACTTTCTCGGTCTGTGTGTCAATATTGCTAGTCGCCTCGTCCAAAATCAGGATGCGCGGGTCTGCCAACAGCGCACGAGCAAAGGCGAGAAGCTGTTTCTGCCCCTGCGAAAGCAGCGACCCGCCCTCGCGCACTTCGGTATGATAGCCATTTTCCAGCTTGATTATAAAGTCATGTGCGCCGACAGCCTTCGCCGCATCAATTACTTCTGCGTCGGTGGCATTTAATCGTCCGTAGCGGATGTTATCCATCACCGTGCCGGAAAATAGATAGGTTTCCTGCAACACCACGCCCATCTGATTGCGTAAGCTGTTCTGTGCAACCTGATTAACGTCATAACCATCAATCGTCAGCCGTCCTTCGCGGATGTCATAAAAGCGCATCACAAGTTTGACCATCGTGCTTTTACCCGCACCTGTATGCCCAACCAACGCGACGGTTGTTCCAGCAGGTACATCGAGGGTAATATCGTTCAGCACTACTGTATCGCTCTCACCCTCATAGGAAAAGTCAACATGCTCAAATTTGACATGACCATTAATCTTAGGTAGATCAACCGCGCCGGGGATATCTTTGACTTCAATCGGCCTGTCTAGCAGATTAAACAGCTTATCACCCGCAGCCATCACCGACTGAAATAAATTATAACGCTGTGCCAATTGACGAATCGGCTGAAAAAATTGATCGATATACAGCACGAATGTCAACAGCGTAAAAATTTCAAGCTGCTGCCGCAGCACCAAAGTTCCACCCACATAAATCAACAACCCCGTCGCAACCCCACCCACCAACTCGATACTGGGGAAGAAAAGCGATGAAACTAGGGTCGCGTGCATGTTAGCATTACGATTATTCAAGTTAAAGTGCTGCGCGAAACGATCAAGATTATGGATTTGGCGATCAAATGCCTGTGTCACCCGTACACCATTAAAGGCTTCCGCCAATTCCGCGTTATTCCGCGCATTGGTTTCGACCACTTGCAAATAGGTTTTGCGTGCATAAACCCGCCAGAAATTAGCGATGATGCCCAACACAATTAATACGGCAAACGATACCCCCGTCAAAGGCAAATTAATCACCATCATCGCAATGACAATACCAATGAGCGATAATATGTCGCGGAATGTGCCCACAACTGCCCATGTAATCGCCTCGCGTAGGGTGTTCACATCATTGATGATGCGCGAAATAAGGCGACCTGTTTCATATTTGGCGAAGAATGCCATCGAAAGGCGCTGAAGATGTTGGAATAAATCATCCCGAATTTTCTGAATAGCACTTTGCCCCGCCACAGCCATGAGCATGATCTGCCAGCGAAAACCGAGTGCGCCGATACCCTGAATAACCATATAGGCGATTACACCGAGCGCCACCAGCATCAAATCGCGTTTTTGAACACCTTCATCGACTGCCCATCCAATGATGGGTGGTCCCGCAACGCTTGCCCCAGCAGTCAAAAGTGAAGCCGCCATCGCCCAATAAATTTTGGTCTTATTAGGCGCTAGGTAAGTGACCAGACGTTTGGTGACATCCCAGTCAAACGTTGTTTTATCTTCTTCTTGTACGATAACCGCCATACTTAATCTCCACTCACAGATTCAATGACAGCGCGGAATTCGTCCGTTGAGCGTTTATCGGTATCCAAGTAGCGGCGGATTTTACTAAAGTCTGCCATTTCCAGCCTGACGCGCTCTTGATCGGCAAGTTGCAGACGATAGATTTCGGCATAATGTCCATTGAGCGCCAACAACTCTTCGTGCTTGCCACGCTCCACAATCTCTCCATCACGTAAGACCAGAATTTGATCGGCGTTTTGGACGCTGCTCATGCGCTGGGCGATGATGAATGTCGTGCGATCTTTCATCAGGGTTTCAAGCGCCTGCTGAATAGTGCGTTCTGTGCGGGTATCCACACTGCTGGTCGAGTCGTCGAGTATCAAAATACGCGGATTGACCAACAACGCCCGTGCGATGGCGACACGCTGTTTTTGGCCGCCGGAAAGCGTGACACCCCGTTCCCCGATCAAGGTATCATAACCATCAGGGAATTCCGCGATAAAGCCATGTGCGTTGGCGGCTTCCGCTGCCGCTTTGATTTCCTCAAGGGTTGCGTCTGGCTTACCATAAGCGATGTTCTCGCGTACACTCGCGGAAAACAAAAGCGATTGTTGCAGTACAAAGCCGACTTGATGCCGTATATCGTGCAAATCAACATCACGGACATCAACCTCGTCAATGGTGACACAGCCACTACTTACGTCATAAAAACGCGGGATCAAATTCACTAAAGTCGTTTTCCCTGCGCCTGTTGGCCCCAAAAGCGCGATTACTTCACCCGGCTTTGCTTCTAAATGAATGTTCTTGAGCGCCAATTCGCTTGCGCCACGATAAGCGAAGGTGACATTCTCAAATTTCACATTGCCTCGCATTTGTGGCAGGGGCTGTGCATCTGGCTTATTTGTCAGAATCTCTTCAGAGTCAAGCGTCTCGAATACACGCTCGGCGCTGCTAATCGCTTGCGTAATCAGCAAAATGACAAAGCCCAGAAAACGGATTGGCCCCGCCAGTAGCAAGACATAAGCATTAAAGGCCACCACAAGCCCCACTGTTACGCCGCCAAAGCCGGAGCGCTCCATCAATGCGCCGAAGAACAACACCAATCCCGATGAAAACGCAATGATAAAAGTGCTTAAAGGAATAAACGTTCCCCATCGCTGGACTAGCGCGACTTGTTCATCATAAAGATGTTGATTTTCATCTGCAAATTTTTGAATCTCGTAATTTTCACGCGCAAAAGCCCGCACAACCTCTCCGCCAAGTGCATTTTCCTGAATGCGATTACCCAATTTTTGTAGTCGATCCATAATCAACTTCCAAGCAGGGTCAACCGACTCGGCAAAGTTTTTGGAGGCAAAGGCCAGTGGAATCAGAGGCAACAGTGCAATAATCGCCAAAATCGGGCTGGAAATCACCATAATCAGAGCCACCCCGCCAATCAACAAAGCAGTACTCAGCCCATCAATTAACCCGTAAGCATAAAAACGCTGCATTTCGCTTACATCGCTGATGGCACGAGTAATGAGCGTTCCTGTTTGCGAATTATCATGGAAGCTAAAGGACTGATTTTGTACTTTGTCATAGACTTCATTGCGAATATCATAGGCGACATAATGCGACATGCGCTCGCCAAAATAGCGGAAAACAAAGCCCACTACCCCACGCAGCACACCCAGAAAAACCACCAGCAGACCTGCCGCCAGCATGTAAGCGCTGTCGTTGCGCTCAATACCAATGTCGATCACATCCTGTAATATAGCTGGAATAGCGATAGACAGTCCCGTACTGGCAACAACACCCAGAAGCGCTAACGTCGCCCAACTCCGATATGGGGTTAGGTAGTGTAACATCCGTTTGAGGATGACATAACTACTCACAATACGTTCCTTATTCAGTTTAACGACTAAATAAGATAATACCTCATTTGCCTGTAATACAGGACTTATTTGGACTCAAAAGAACCCATCTGAAACCAGCTTTGCAACCCGCTGTAATAGTCAATAAAACGCGCCTCACCAAGGATAACTTCCACGCCACGTTTTGAAAATTCGCTGGGTGTTTCTGCTGCGTAGATCTCTGCAACTACTGTCTTGATGTAATCTCGGATTTTCGTCATATCGACGGAAATTTCACCCGTGGTTATTCCATACTTAGAAGCGCGACGGGCAGATTGCGCCGTCTTAGCTACTTTCAACAGCGCTTTGCTCGGCACGCACCCTGTCCAAGTACAATCACCGCCCAACGCTTCACGCTCAATTAAGGCAACTTTTAAGTTGAACTTCCCACCAAAAGCAGATGCAACTAACCCGGCAGCGCCACCGCCAATAACGACCAGATCATAATTTTCGACCAACATATCCTAACCTCTCGCAAAATATTGAGCATAAAAATAATCAAATCATCTCCTTAGACCCTGTTAATTTCATGACCAAAAGATGAATCTCCTCTGAGCAATTCTTAAGCCGATACTGTCTTATAGATACTTTCAATTTTTTAATCAGGGAGATATGGGTGTGGACTTACAAGATAGCGTTAAGAATTCATTAAAAGTATGGCACGTCGCATAAAAAGATGTATAATAATAAATAGTGTCTCCAACTCGGCAGCCCATAATATCGGTTCACTTCCCCAGTAGAATCGTAAAATCAGCAACGTCGAGGTAAAGCGCCTTCGTAATGCAGTAAAATCTTGCACCAAGTAGCGAAAAGCTACATTTTACCGTTGACGAAGTGTAACGTTGCTGATTAAACAGAAACACTTCAGATAAATTCAAACTGCATATTGCGGATAATGCCTATCTATAGGTGTTCTTTTCGTTAACGTTTACTTGATGGAAGTCAAGGAGGTTAAAAATCATGGATTTCATGTACGTTATTAATATTGAGGGTGATCTGCCGTGGCAACCTGGTTGACTACCCAAACTCGCAAATCAAGCGGCTTTTTGCTCGCCCTGCCAGCTATCTTTTGGCTTGGTCTGTTTTTCATACTCCCCCTGATTTTCGTTTTCGTCATCAGCTTTATGTCGCGTGGCTCCGGCGGCGCGGCGGCTCTTCCCTTCACCACTGAACAATATGAGCGCGTTTTTACTGTCTACGGCGGCATCCTTAAAGATTCCGTGTGGATTGCATTCGTAACTACCGTGATCTGCCTTGCTGCGGGGTACCCACTAGCGTTTTATATCAAAACGCGGCGTACAAGTTTCGCCCGACAGTTCGCCTTGTTCATGGTGATTCTCCCCTTCTGGACAAACTTTCTTGTGCGTACCTATGCTTGGCGTATGCTGCTAGGTCGAGAAGGTACTATTAACTCCATCTTACTCGATCTAGGGCTTGTTGACCGTCCATTGCCGCTGCTCGGCACTTCTGGCGCAGTAATGCTCGGTCTTGTCTATGGTTTCCTACCGTTCATGGTGCTGCCAATTTACGCTTCTGTGGAACGCTTCGATTTCCGTATGGCGGAAGCAGCGGCTGATTTGGGTGCGAATGCTTGGAATACCTTTTGGCGCGTTGTCTTCCCGATGACGTTGCCGGGTGTGATTGCTGGCTGCATCCTCGTGTTTGTTCCCTCTATCGGAACTTTTGTTACCGCTGATTTATTGGGCGGACGACAGGGGCAAATGATTGGCAGCAGTATTTCGGAGCAGTTTTTGGGTTCGGGCAATATGCCGCTTGGGGCTGCCCTCTCTACAGTCATGATGAGTATGGTAATCATCTCTTTAATAGTATATGCACGTTTTGCAGACGGAAAGAAGGGGAAATAAATAATGGCTAATCGTGTTATTTCAAGGCCAGCGCTCGGCGGAATTGATCTTTCCCGGCGCGACCAAGCCCGTTTAGAGCGCGGACGTGCCTTCTATCGTCTTGGCAAAGTCGGCTTCGTCTTTTCATCGCTTGGCGGTTATTTCTTTCTTTGGGCACCCATTCTGCTCTTGGTGATTTTCTCTTTCAACGCTGGCAACAACGTCAGCAAATGGGAAGGGTTTAGCACCGCTTGGTATGCCAATATCTTTAATGGTACGGTAGGCAATGAGGCGCGTTTCGCTACTGATCTTATGCTCGGCGCACTAAAAAACAGCCTTATCGTCAGTTTTATGGCAACTGCGATTGCGACTTTAATCGGTACGATGGTCGCCCTCAGCTTGCAGCGCGGGAATTTTCCCGGTAAGCGCTTCGTCGATGGCTTGTTGTTTTTGCCAGTTATCATCCCTGAAATTACGCAGGGTGTGTCGCTGGCGATGTTCTTCATGGTTGCATTCAAGTTTTATGAAAGTTTAACGGGACAGCACATCAACAGCGGTTTTGGCACAATTATCATCGCGCATGTCGTCTTTAATGTTTCTTATGTTGCCATTGTCGTCCGCGCACGGCTTTCTGGTATGAATCCACGTTTAGAAGAGGCTGCCGCTGATCTGGGCGCGAGTCCCTGGACTACTTTCTGGCGTGTTACCTTCCCGTTGATTCTGCCCGGTGTAATTGCTGGGGCGCTGCTGGCGGTGACAATTTCGTTGGATGATTTCGTCGTGACCTTCTTTATGTCCGGTGTAGGGACGACCACCCTACCCATCTTCGTCTATGGTTTACTAAAACGCGCCGTCACGCCAGAAATCAATGCCATTTCGACATTGATGTTGATTGCCTCAACATTGCTGATTGGCGTTTCACTTATCCTACAAGGCCGTACTAACGCGGCACGAAGCTAATCTAAACATGTAGAGGGCAAACTTTGCGGCTTTGCCCCTTCTAACTCAAATTCCGATCAAAAAAGGAGAATTTCCCGAATGCGTAAAACGATTCTATTTGTCTTGGTAAGTTTGCTTGTCCTCACGATTAGCGGCGCGATTGTCGCTCAAGAAACTGAACTGGAACCTTGGGTTTGTCCAGAAGGTTTTGAAGGTCAAAGCCTGAGTGTCTATAATTGGTCAACCTATATTGGGGAAACAACAATCTCCGATTTTGAAGCGTTGTGCGGCGTAACAGTTACCTATGACATCTATGATAGCAATGAGTCAATGGTTGCGCGTTTGCGGCAGGGGAATCCCGGTTTTGACATTGCCATTCCCAATGATTATATCATTGCTCTTATGCTGCGCGAAGAAATCATCCAGCCGATTGATATTACTAAAATCCCGAATCTTGCCAATATTGCGCCGGAATTTGTCGGGTTAGATTTTGACCCCGGCAACGAATACACCGTCCCCTATCTCTGGGGGACAACCGGTGTCGCTTACAATATCGATTATGTCGGCGAGGAAATTACCAGTTGGGAACAAGTCTTCGCTTATGATGGGCCTGTGGCATGGTTAGATGACTCGCGTACGATGATCGGGATTGCCCTTCTCATGCTTGGCTACGATATGAATTCAATTGAAGCGAATGAAATTACCGAAGCCCGCGATTTCTTGATCGAAAATGGCGATAATGTTTTCGCTTTTGCTCAAGATGATGGCGAAGTCTTGTTGCAAACAGGCGAAGTTGATATTGCCATTGAATACGGCGGCGATGTTTTTCAGGTAATTTCGGCCTGCGAGTGTGAAACTTATGTTTACATACTTCCTGAAGAAGGTTCAATTGGCGATATTGCCAATCTTGTTTTGTTAACTGGTGCGCCAAATCCTGAACTGGCGCAGGTATTCATGGATTATATCCTCGACGCCCAAGTCGGCGCGGACATCACCAATTTTACCCAGTATGCCTCTCCTAATGGACGGGCAATCGAACTCGGTTTGATTGATGAAGAACTTCTATCTAATCCCGCCATTACACCCAGCGAAGAGTCGCGCGCAAATTTGACCTTCTTTGAGGATATTGGCGACTCGGAAGAACTCTATCTTAACGCTTGGGAAGAGGTCAAACTCGCCCTCCGGTAATTGCTGTTCAATCACTGAATTTCTCAAAGGGCGCAGTAGTTTACTGCGTCTTTTATTGTCTAATCAACGGAAGAAAGCTATGAAAGACATCAAGGTAGAGCTACGCAATATTATCAAAGAATTCCCTGCCCGCCGTGATGATGTGCCAGTACGGGCAGTGGATAACGTTTCGATGGAAATCTACGACGGTGAATTTTTCGCCATGCTGGGGCCGAGTGGCTGCGGAAAGACGACGACGCTGCGCCTTATTGCAGGCTTTGAGCAGCCTACATCCGGTGAAATCTTGCTTGATGGGCAGATGATGCAGGGGATTCCCGCGTTTCAGCGTCCGGTGAATACCGTCTTTCAGGATTATGCGCTTTTCCCGCACATGACTGTTTTGCAAAATGTGATGTTCGGCCTTCAAATGGAAAATGTTCAACGGAAAGAAGCGCAAGATCGCGCGCTGGAGACCTTAGACTTGGTACAGTTGCCCCAAGCCGCCCGGCGCAAACCAAATGAGCTTTCTGGTGGCCAGCAGCAGCGGGTGGCCTTAGCACGCGCATTAGTGAAAAGACCTTCTGTATTACTTCTTGACGAGCCGCTGGGTGCGCTTGATCTAAAGTTGCGGCGCGAGATGCAATTTGAACTCAAAGCAATGCAGCAGCAGCTTGGAATTACCTTTATTTATGTCACCCACGATCAAGAAGAAGCCCTCACCATGGCAAATCGGATTGCAGTGATGGATGGTGGGCATGTTTTGCAGATTGGCCGTCCTGATGAAATCTATGAATCGCCAGCGACCCGTTTCGTAGCCGATTTCATTGGCGAGACAAATTTCCTGCAAGGCGAACTCGTTCAAAGAAATGGCGGTATTGGACAGGTTAATTTTAACGGAGATACATTACTTGAAGCGATGCTAGAGGATGTTGATCCTATTCGCGGTCAAGAGGTGACTGTTGCCATAAGGCCGGAGAAAATAATACTTCTCCCTTATAATCCTCAAGCAAATAAACCTGCCGGAATGAACCTGCTTCAAGGGCATATTCAGCAAAAGCATTACATCGGTACGGATACCCGCTATATCGTGCGGGTTGGCAAAGATGCGGATTTAATCGTCCGGGTGCAGAACACAAATTACGATCACTCGAATGACTTTAAAAATCGTGATGTAGTGAATGTTTTATGGGATAAGCACAACGCACGAATTCTGACAGAATAGCGAATCGCCATTTATTCGGATATGGGATAAGGGCATGAGTATGTCATGCCCTTTTTGACGCAAATCTAACCCTGATTTATCATTGCGTTAGCATGGACAATTGCAGCTTGAGTATGTTGGGGCAAATGATCGCCAAAATGTGCTTGCCATTCTGGGTCACGATAATCTTCATTCGTCATGATTTTACGACAGTCATCGCTACTGCAATAACACGTCATCGAAAACGGAATCGCAATCTCCGTCGTCGCGTAATCGTAGGTAAGTTCTTCTCCGGGTTGAATATCCCGTCTAGCAGTCATCGTATCATCGTCCAACCACCACGTATTGGGGTCACAGGAATGATTCATATAGCGCTCAACCCCTTGTTCGCTCACGACCTCTGTTTCGTTACATTGATACGCATAATGGAGAAGTTTATCCTGTTCCTCTTGAGGCCAAGTTATCACATCTGCAATCAACAAGTGCGGTTGATTCGGTTCGAGGCGGCTCACGACTTCACCCTCCCGAATCAGACCGTCCGCAACCAATCCTTTGCCTTCGATAACACCCAGATCAACAACTTTAATCAGTGGATGCAACATTTTCCCCTCGTTCTTTAGCTCAAACAAACACTATACGTCATTTCATCTTAGAATGACGTATCAATCTAAATACCCGATTATTCGCTCATCTATTCATTTGACGAAGCAAGCGCACCTTGTACAAAGGCAGTTGCTAATTCCCCTAACGCCCCGACATTATACCCGCCTTCTTGCACAAATAATGTGGGTAGACCGAGTTTGCCAATCTGGTGAGCGAGTTTAAAATATTCGGGAGTATGCAGCTTAAAAGTTCCCATTGCGTCATCTTTATAGGTATCAAACCCAATCGACACCACCAACGAGGCAGGATTAAATTTCCTTATTTGGGCCAAAAGCTGCTCAAATGTGGTCATGTAATCTTCAACGCTCACACCCATCTTCAACGGATAGTTGAGCGTGGTGCCTTCGCCTTCGCCTTGACCAATTTCGTCCGAATACCCCGCATAAAATGGATATTCGTCTTTTGGCTCGGCGTGGATAGAGGTAAATAACACATTAGGGTCTTCCCAGAAGATGTCTTGCGTACCGTTGCCATGATGATAGTCAATATCGATAATGGCGACTTTGCCGCGTTCTAACAACAAATTTGCCGCAAGCGCCGCATTGTTGAAATAGCAGTAACCGCCGATAAAGTTTCGTCCGGCATGATGGCCCGGTGGACGACACAGCGCATAAGCCATTCGTGCATCGCTACGCAGCAGCGCCATCGCTCCAGCTTTAGCGAGAGATGCAGAAGCACAAACCGCCTCCCACGTCCCCTGACCAAACGGGGCTGTTCCATCAAAAACATGATAGGCAGATGGCGATACCAAGACTTTCATCGTATGCAAAGGGAACACCGTTGTATAGTAATAATCGTCCTCTGTCACCTGATCTTCGATATGATAGAGCGAATATTCGCGGCGAACACGTTCTCGTGCATTTTCGGACATCTCGTACACATAATCAATCATTTTCGCATCATGAATACGCGCAAGGTCGGCTTTTGTCACAGGTTCTCGCACTTCGGCTAAAGTGATTAAGCCTGCACGCTGCAAACCTGCATAGATATGCTCAATCCGCTCTGGCATTTCAAGATATGGGGTCAGCCTGCCATGTAAAAACTCGACCTTTGGCGCATGAGCCGCATGACGCGCCGAATAAAAAGCCAGCATAGCTGCGTGGTTTTCCGACATGCGTTTATTCTTTCTAGTCTGTAAAAGCATTTAAGAGTTTTTAAAAGGTCAAAAGGTGTCTTTTAAACTGCACTCATGATAGCAGACATCCGTCACAAGGTAAATATAAATATCTTGAATCTGTTTGCGGCTTAAAACGTGGAAAGTGCTAAAATGACGGAAGGTTTTGCTCATATCACAAGCTTGAAGAGGGATACTATGCAATTAGGAATGATTGGGCTGGGGAAGATGGGCGCGAATATGACCCGCCGCCTGTTAGAGGGAGGACATCAAATTGTCGTCACCGATTTAAACAAAGATGCAGTTACGGCTGCCGAGCAAGATGGTGCGGTTGGTGCGGCTAATTTGGTCGAACTTGCTCAAAAATTATCAGCCCCACGCGCCGCCTGGGTGATGATCCCGGCTGGCGCACCCACCGAAAACACGCTTAAGGGCTTAATGGAAGTCTTTTCCGATGGTGACATCGTAATTGACGGCGGCAACAGCAATTATAAAGATACCATGCGGCGTGGACAGATACTTAAGGAAAAAGGGTTACAGTACATTGATGTCGGCACCAGCGGCGGCGTGTGGGGCTTAAAAGAAGGTTACAGCATGATGGTCGGCGGCACTTCGGATGCGATTGAGCGTATTCGCCCGATTTTGGAGACGCTTGCGCCTGCTGCTGATAAAGGATGGGGACATGTTGGCCCCAGTGGTTCCGGGCATTTCGTCAAAATGATCCATAACGGCATTGAATATGGCTTGATGCAAGCCTATGCCGAGGGCTTTGAAATTATGCGTGCCAAACAAGACTTCAAACTTGATCTCCACCAAATCGGCGAAATTTGGCAGCACGGCAGCGTTGTACGCTCATGGCTGCTGGATTTAACTGTCAACGCACTCGAAGCAGATCAAGACTTGTCGCAAATCAAAGGATGGGTCGCGGATTCAGGCGAAGGACGGTGGACAGTCGCCGAGGCCATTGATCTTGATATTCCTACCCCTGTGATTATTATGTCGCTCCTCGCTCGTTTCGTCAGCCGTCAAGATGAAAGTTATTCTGCCAAACTTTTAGCAGCCATGCGGAATCAATTTGGCGGCCATGCCGTTAAGACGGAGACGGAGGAAAAATGAGCGTTCAGGAAATTTGTGATCCCGCTAATTTGGTCATCTTCGGTGCATCCGGTGATCTTACGCAGCGCAAGCTCATTCCCGCGCTTTATAATCTGTATCGCAAAAAACGGCTTCCTGAGAAGTTCAATATTGTAGGGGTTTCTCGCTCCAAGCTAAGTCATCAAGACTTCCGCACAAAAGTGCAAGAAGGGGCCAAATCCTTTACTGAGGAAACCTATAGTGACAGCGAATGGGAAGCGTTCTCGGCACATATCTGGTATGTCCCCGGTAATGCCACTGAACTTGATAGCTATCAAGCACTGGATGACTTTTTAAAGGAGCACTCAGAAAGTGATACGAATCGCCTCTATTACCTCTCTACTGCCCCCTCGCTGTATGTGCCGACGCTAGAAAATCTTAAAGCGGCGGGTATGGCGAGTTCACAGAACGGTTGGCGGCGTATCGTTATTGAAAAACCCTTCGGCTATGATTTAAAGTCTGCACAAGAATTAAATACTGTCGTTCATGGCGTTTTTGACGAAAAGAATGTCTATCGCATTGACCATTATCTCGGCAAAGAAACCGCGCAAAACATCTTGTTCTTTCGTTTCGCTAATACAATCTACGAGCCCTTATGGAATCGTAATTATATTCACAGTGTTCAGATCACTGTCGCGGAGACAGTCGATGTTGGGCGGCGGGCGGATTATTATGACAAAGCGGGTGTTCTGCGTGATATGTTCCAAAATCATCTCATGCAGCTTCTCGCTTTGACGACAATGGAACCGCCGATTTCGCTGAAAGCTGATGATCTGCGCGGCGAAAAAGCAAAGGTAATGAATGCTGTACGCCCTGCCCTGCTTAGAGATACAGTTCGCGCCCAATATCTGGATTATCGACAAACAGAGGGGGTAGCAGAAGGTTCAGAAACACCCACCTACGCCGCACTCAAGCTCTATATTGATAATTGGCGTTGGGAAGGTGTACCTTTTTATCTACGCTCAGGGAAGGCACTCAAACGCAAAGCCAGCGAAATCGTTGTGCAGTTCCGTCGCCCACCACTGCTTTTGTTTGATATTCCTCGTCCCGAACAAACAAGCAACAGCTTATCGTTGTGCATCCAGCCTGACGAGGGTATCCATGTTAAATTTGAAGCCAAGTTGCCGGATACACGCGAAGGCAAATCCGTCGAGATGGAATTTCATTATGATACATCCTTCGGCGATAATCATATTCCAGAAGCCTATGAACGCCTCATTTTAGATGCGCTTTTGGGCGACGCTGGTTTATTTGCCCGCAGCGACGAAATTGAAGCCTCATGGCGATTGATGGATGGCATCATTGAAGGTTGGCAATCCGAACATGCCTTGCCACTAACCTTCTATGATCGGGATACATGGGGGCCAGTAGAGGCGGATGAACTGCTGGATGCTAACGGTGATGCGTGGATTATGGAGTGTGAACACTGCTGATGACGGAAATTCGCAAATATCCAGATGTACCCGCTTTGGCAAATGCCGCCGCTGAATTGTTTGCTGCTTTTGCCCAAAAAGCTGTCGAAACATCGGGGAAATTCAGCGTGGCGCTTTCGGGCGGTTCTACACCGAAAGCACTATTCGGACTGCTGGCATCACCCTTTATTGCTAATCAAATTGACTGGGCGCATGTGCATCTTTTTTGGGGGGATGAGCGCTGCGTTCCCCCTGATCATGCGGATAGCAATTACCGCATGACCCGCGAAACGTTACTCAATCACGTACCCATGCCTGCTGCGAATGTTCATCGAATGCAAGGTGAGATCGAACCAGTGCAAGCTGCCGAGGCTTACGAAGCCGAGTTAAGCAGTTTTTTTGGTACAGTGCAACCTCGCTTTGATCTTGTGCTGCTCGGTATGGGGGATGATGGGCATACTGCCTCGCTTTTTCCCGGCACAGCAGCATTAGACGAGAAAACACAGGCAGTTACAGCCAATTATGTGGATAAACTGCATACTTGGCGCATTACGTTGACACAAACAGCAATCAATAACGCGGCTGCAATTATTTTTTTAGTCGCAGGTGAGGCTAAAGCTGGCATTTTGCGTGAAGTGATTAACGGCCCTTATCAGCCAGAAGTGTATCCTTCACAACTCGTCGAGCCGGTAGATGGGCAGCTCATCTGGCTCGTGGATGAGGCCGCCACTTCATTGCTATAAAGTTCTGCCGTTCTGCCCTACCAAAGCATCAAATACGTCAAGAAGAATCTCGAAGATTTTATTGGCGTACTTGGTGGTTCCAGTTAATACGCTACAGAATCTGAGACAAGAATAATTTTGTCCGATCATGTGTCGGATTATCAAAGAAATGCTCAGGCGTACCCGTCTCTACGACGCACCCTTCCGCCATAAAAATCACACGATCAGCCACTTCACGCGCAAAGCCCATTTCGTGCGTTACGCAGACCATCGTCATACCCGATTGTGCCAGTTCTTTCATGACATCCAGCACTTCTTTAATCATTTCTGGATCAAGCGCAGAAGTAGGCTCGTCAAATAGCATAATTTTGGGCTGCATCGCCAAAGCCCGTGCAATGGCGACGCGCTGCTGTTGCCCACCAGAAAGCTGCCCCGGATACTTATTCGCTTTTTCCGGGATGCCAACCCGATTCAGTAAACTAAGCGCCACTTCTTCGGCTTCTTTGCGCTGACGTTTACGGACGTAGCGCTGCGCCAAAGTGATATTTTGTAAGACCGTCAGATGTGGGAACAAATTAAACTGCTGGAACACCATCCCGATCTCACGCCGAATAGCGCTGATGTTGCTCATGTTGTTGGTCAATTCAATGCCGTCAACAACGATCTTGCCTTGTTGATGCTCTTCTAATCGGTTGATGCAGCGGATTAGCGTCGATTTACCCGACCCCGACGGGCCAATGACGACCACAACTTCACGCTCTTTGACATTTAAACTTACATCTTTAAGCGCTTGAAATGTCCCAAACCACTTGCTGACATTCGCACATTCTATAATCATGTTACCGACGTGACCGTTTCCATCACTCATGACTGGTTGTTCCTCGATTAAACCGTTTCCGTTTGAATGTTAACAAATGTAGCGTTTTACTCGGTGGAAAGCAACTTTAGCGCGGTAATGCTCGGCACAAAGAAATATCCGCCGCCTTTAACCTGAACAAAACGCGGAATCCCAGTCAAGCGCCGCCGTGCAGGGTCTCGCTGAATCGTATGATCGCCTTTGCTATCGTTGTCCCCTAAGATCGGGTCTTTGTCGTTATGCAGACCATGAAACTTCGGGTTATTTGCCCAAGTCTGCTGAATGAATTCAAACTGACGCTTGATGTTGGCATTCACACATAAAAAAACCAATCCGCGATCTGCGCCATCGTCTTCTAGTTTTCCCGGCGGAAGTATCGTTAATGGAAAAAGCGGTTTGCCATAGGGAAGCCCTCGCCGAATGATTAAATGACGGTCGGACATCTTGAGAGATTCCTGCTCATTCGGTGGGAGTGAATCGCGGGGGTTGGTGCGGCGGATATGCGAACCCAGCGGGATTTGTTCGCCGCGTGGGTCACGCTTACGATAAAGAAAGGTGTTCATTTGGGCGCGATCAATCGAGGGATCATCTTTGAAAGGCGCAAGCACCATCGGCGTACCGCTAGGCCAGCGCCCTAAAAATTTAGAGGCTAACCAGACCTGCTTATCATCATCTGCCATCGCCCTGATCTGCATTTGCGAGTCTTCGTCGCTTGGAATATTCGATGCGACATAATTCCAGAATGCAGCTACATCTTGATACAGCTTACGAAAAACGATATAGGTTCCATTCCGGCCTAAGTCTTTGCCATCCAAACGCGGAGATTCAGGGGTCTGACCATATTCGTTCTCATACCCCATGATAAATTCGCCCGTCTTGATAGTCGGTTCACTGGCCTTGGGGTCACGAACACCGCTTTCAATTTTAGGCTGAGACACACCATCAAACCAGCCAAAATGCTCTTTGCTGGCTTCTAAACGTGCGCCTTCTAGCAATGCAATTTGCTCAAGCGCGTGTTTTTCCCACAGTGCTTGATGATGTTGATACACTGCCGCCAATACGTTGGCATCCTGCGCTAAGATGACGAGCATCAGATGTAACTTTTCCGGCTCGCGCCCACCGATGTCCCATTTTTCTGGCATACTATCGCCAGTATCGCCTAGAATCGGTGAGCGCTGCGGATCAGTGATGCCTTCGCGGAATTCTAGCGGGAAAGTATCCATAGCGTCATTCGGCAGTGCAAGTGCCTTTAGTCCCGCTGCGGTAAAACCAACTGTCACGGCTGATTCCGGTTTTATCACCTTTCCATCGCTGCCTTTGGACCAAACCTCACTTGTCGAAATAAACGGCGTTACTTCCCGCAGCCATGCTTTGCCGTGAGTTGAATTGGGAATATGGAGGAAAATATAGGTGCCATGATCTAAATGACCATAGCCGCTCATGATGAGTCCCTGAATATCTTTTAATTCGATGTTTGGCATGTTTTCTGTCCTCATTCCTACAAACGCCGCAGCCACTCTTGCACTTTGGCACGATCAAGTGATTTACTAATTGCCTTATCGTTGAGGATATTTACGACGGTTTCATGAGGATAGGCGCTGTAAAAGACCTGTGTCTTGATTTGATTAGCACGGATAACCGCCTTAAATTTTTCCAGATCAATCGCGCCTTTTTCGGGATAATCTGGTGAACTGCGCCAGACCAAATCCAGCCCCGGCGCGGCTTTATCGGAAAAATCGCCGATGTAGCTGTCCCAACTGCCATCATAATTACTGATAAACAGCAGTTGGCGACCTTTATCAATAATTGACCAGTGTGCATAATGGATAGTAGCAATGCCACCGAGTGATCCTTGCGTTTGGAAATGCTTGGCGACCATATTGATGAGCAGCAGCGCAATTCTCACCCGGAAAAATTCACGTATACCGGGCTTAATGGCAGAAATTACCGTCATCTGATTTTGGATAACCACATCTTCAATCGCAGCGACACCGGGTTGTCCTTGATGTGAAAGCTGAAGATTGATCGCAGGTTCACGGCGCAGAATCAAGCGCTTTAGTGGGCGCAGCACAAAAACCAGAAGGACATGCCATAGTAAATCCAGCAAAAAGATTATTGCCACCCAGATATTACCCAGAAACGTCCCCATTGGTTTTAATCGATTTATAAGAGTTGGGCGCGAGATTGGGAGCAAATCGACTAGAGATTTGAGATCTTCCGCAAGGAATTTTTCCACCTGACGTAAATCGAGAAACTGTTGGATGGCTTCGCGCACAGCAATATAACGCCGCACATGATCGACAGTCTCATTATGATAGCCGATATGCGCTGCCTCATAATCATACGAATGTTTGGTGATGAAGCGGTAAAAATTGCGTTTAAACTTTTCCGGGTTGGCCGTCCGTGTCAGAGGATAGCCTACGCAGCTTCCCCAGATGCGGTCAAGCGCATCACCCGCTTTATCTACGAATTCATCGAGATGATCGCGCAGCTTGCCGTCATAATAGCTGACGAACAAGAGGTGTTCTTTTTGTCCGTTGATGTCATTCGGGATCAACGCCCATCGGCAAAAATGAACTGTATTGAAATCCTCTAATTTGATGTAGATGTTTTGATTATGCCCTCGAATATCCTGACCGATGATCGTCAGTAGGCCTTCTAATTCGGCGGCATCTCCCGGCTTGATTTTCGCTATGACTGTTAAGACTTTTTGCATGGGCGCGTCCTCTCGCTGGATGAATGAGTGATGACACGGTGAGGTTATTATATGCGAATTTCATTTTCATGCGTGTATCTCAAAATTGTAATGCCAGCGTAGGGTTTTAGTAGGGTCATTGGCCTAATATTAGATTTTGGTTTGCAACAAAACCTGCCCAAAAAGCGTCTATCCTTGTAGGATGGGCAGTTATTGACAAGGAATGAGGATGGCAAGCAGCGAAGCCATGGATGAACGACAACTTGAAAAACCAAGTAGCTATCGGCTTGCCCGACAAATCCCCACACGCAGTCTGAGTGCTAATATCGGCGCAGTGCTGCTGCAACCAGCTACATTTTTTCGCGCTTTGCCACCAATGCGGGTGACACGCCAATGGTTGTGGGTTGGCCTGCTGATTCTGGGATTGATTGGTTTTGGGGCTGTTCGCCGCGATATGTTAGGGCAAGAAGCAGCAACCTCCAATTCGGGGATAGTTGAGCGTAGCGAAGTACAGGTTGATCCTAGTTTAGGGGGGGAAGGAATTGTTGATCCCGGTTTAGGTGGTGGTGATTTCGGTATTGTCCCGCCCCCTACCCCCGACACGTCGAGCAGCATGGATACATCAACCGCGTGGACAACTGCGCTCGTTGCCGCCAGCAGCATGATTTTTGGGTGGTTCATTCAAATGCTTCTCTTGTCTGAAGTCTCGCTTTTAAAAGGCACTGCGCCACGCTTAAGTCAAAATGCCCAAATCGCTATTTGGGCCAGTGTTCCATTAGGTTTGATGGCGCTCCTACAGTTGATTTATCAATTTGCTGGTGGCACAATCGGCAAGGCAGGTCTATCTGGACTCGTCGTAGAACTGCCCTTTTATGCTACCTTGCCCACTTTTCCTCAAAATATTCTGTTATCTTTGGCTTCTAATCTCACTTTGTTCTGGCTGTGGAGCCTTGTTCTAATGTATTTCGGCGCACGATATGCCCTGCAAGGTAAACGTTGGTCGGCAGCCTTAGTCGTTGTCTCCTGGATTATTGTGCTAACCATCCTACCTGTTGCCACAGGAATACTGGATATAACCGAAGAATCAGCAATCAACCCGATCAGTGGGGAAAGTATATCGCCCGATATGTTAGCTCCCGATGGCGGATTGGTTGAAATGACGTTGGAAGCAACAGTCGAGGCATTTGACACAATCGACATGACCCCGCAATCGCAAATGCAGTCTGAAACCACAGAATCCGCACCACATGGCGGAAAAAGATAATGCCCCTAAAAGCCCAATCCAATCAACAACCGTCGATGATCGTCGGGCAAAATCTACAAAAAACGTTCAAGTTGGGCGAACAGTGGGTACACGCCCTTGATGATGTCAGCGTAACCATTCCTCGCGGTCAATTTATCGGCATTATGGGGCCGAGTGGTTCAGGGAAAAGCACTTTGCTCTATATGCTCGGTGGTTTAGATCGCCCTTCTGATGGGGAAATTCAGGTTGCTAATCAGCGCTTGGATAGGATGTCGGGCGAAGATTTAGCCCGTTTCCGCCGAGAAACAATTGGTTTTATCTTTCAGGCTTTTCATCTTGTACCTACGCTAACCGCGCTTGAAAATGTCGCGCTGCCAGGTGTATTCGCCGGAATGCCACGCGATGCACGTTTGCGGCGTGCCTATAAATTGCTGGAAGCGCTGGGCATGGATGATCGCACCGATCATCGTCCCTCGCAGCTTTCCGGCGGACAGCAGCAGCGTGTTGCCATTGCCCGCGCCCTTTTTAACGACCCACCCATCATCATGGGGGATGAGCCAACTGGCGCTTTAGATAGCAAAACAGGCACAACCGTCATGAAAATGCTGCGATATCTAGCGAGTAAAAGAGGTAAAACTGTTGTTGTGGTAACGCACGATCCGGGTGTCGCCACTTACGCTGACCGCATACTGCATCTCAAAGATGGTCGGATTGTGGATGATGTTCTGCAACTTGAGCAAATATCCCAACCGATTCTTGAAAGTCAGGAAAATCATGTCAAAGAAATTGAATAAGCTCATCAGCCTCCCATTGATTTTTGCACTACTGTTCATTGGCTGTATGAGCTTATGGCAAACAACAGCACAGGATGCAATTACACCGGAAGACACACAAGAACCGCCTCTTCCAGCAATTATCGTTTATGGATTAGAACCCGGTCAAATAACCAGCGGTCAGCCTAATACGCTTTCAATTTTTGGAGCGAATTTCAGCGCTCAAACCAGTGTTCGTGTGCAGGGCATCGGAATTGTTCCGGTAACATTGATAAATTCGGGCGCACTGACGGCAGAAATCCCTGCGACTATCCCCGCAGGGCAATATATCATCTATGTTGGTAATACCGTTGAGACCGCAGTTGCTGTACCCAATCCATTAATCGTCCTTGCAGCACCACTACTTACTCAAGCACCACCGGAGCCACTCCCAACATTTTCGCCATCGACACCTATTCCTGGTCGCCCAAATTTATTGGTACGCAGTTTTACTACCACGCCTGCAACGACCTCACCGGGCGGAACTGTTACGATGACCTTTGAGGTAGTCAATCAAGGTAATCGTCCCGCGCAAGGGGTATCTGTTTCCGTTGATGCTGCATCGCATTTTGTTCCAGCCAATGGGCAGGCCAGCGCCCTGCTACCTGATATTGGCGCGGGGTTAGTGACCAGTGTCACGTTAACCGTCATCACGCCGTCTGATGCCGAATCCGGGTCGCTTAGTATTCCGTTAACCTTAGCTTATCGTGATTTTAGTGGCGAGGCCTATACCAGCACGGCTGCTTTAAGCGTCACGGTGCAAGCGCAACCCGAAGCGTCACAAATCACCTTAGCTCGTTATATGCTTGATCCTAACCCGGTAACGCCCGGCGAATCAGTCAATTTGACAGTTTTGTTGATTAATTCAGGCAATGAGGCTGCTTCACAAGCGCTTCTGCGAATTGGTGGTGAAGGCAGTGTTTTATTACCAGGCGCTCAAGGCGATAGCTTCCCGCTGGGCAATATCGCACCGGGAGCAAGTGTGGGGTTAGAACTGCCCCTCATCGTCAGCACAGAAGCCGACAATGGCCCGCAAGCCCAGCCTTTCACGATTGAATATCTGCAAAGTGGCGAAACAAAAACCATCAGCAGCAGCCTGACTGTTCAGGTAGCGATGGTCACGCAGCCGCAGCCCCTTATTTTGCTGAGTACGTATGATGCAGGGGAAGAAACTCTAAAACCCGGTGATCGTTTTACCCTATCGCTAACGCTGCAAAATGTTGGCGAGTCTGATGCCGCGGAAATGCTTGTGACCTTCGGCACTGTAGAATCAACAGGTGGATCGAGTGGGGGTGCAGAAGGCACTCCTTCAGGCGGCTCGACGAGTACCACACCAAGCACGACTTTTGCCCCACTTGGCACCGGTGGGACGGTTTTTGTCGGCGATGTAACTGGAAATGGTGGCGAAATCACCATTGAACAGGAATTTATTGTGAATGGCACAGTCGAAAGTGGCATTTATGCGCTGCCGATAACGGTCAGGTATCAAACAATGGAGGGTACAGCCCGTCAGGATAATCTTCGTGCCAGTGTGCTTGTCGTCAACCCACCTCAGTTACAAGTTGTGTTGCAGAGTCCCGTACCAGAGCAGGTGAATCTAGGTGAGCCGCTGTCTATCGCGCTCAATTTCGCCAACGATGGGCGAAAAGTCGTTAACCTTACGGGTATTACCGCGACAACCGATAATGGCGAAGTCGTCGAAGGCGCAGAGATGTTTCTTACGCCGCTGCGAGCCGATGATGACATCAGCTACAGTGCATTGGTTATTCCGGCGAATGAAGGGGCTTTGACTGTTACTGTCACCCTGCGCTATCGGGATGATTTGAATATTGAACGCGAGATCGTAAAAACCTATGAGACAATCGTTGTCGCACCACCTCCCCCCCCTGAAGAACCAGTGATTGAAATTACACCTCCGCCTGCTGAACAGCCAGAGGACAATAACCGACTTGGGCGGTTTTTACTTGGCCTACTTGGATTGGGGAGCTAAAGCGATGTTTTATGAATTAGCCCAACTTGCCGTCGGGAATTTGTTACGAGCGCGAGCGCGGTTGATTATGACGGCAGGCGGGGTACTGGTGGGTACATCTGCTGTCATCCTGTTGATCGCGCTCACGATTGGGTTGCAGCGTGCCGCTGAGGCAGGAATTGGCAATAATGCGGCGCTTACTGAGATTCAAGTCTATCTGAATTACGGATATGACGGCAGCACAAGCGGAAGTAGCAATCCTGAAGATACGCCTAAGCTGGACATAGCAACCGTCTCGCAGTTTTGGCAAATTCCGGGGGTAGCGGCGGTCATTCCTGTTGTCAATTTGCAAGGTGGACAGATAGTAGCAGATGACCTGCTAGGTTACGCGCAAATCATGGGTATCGATCCAGCGCTTTTGCCTTATCTGAATTTGACCATCGAACAGGGCATATTGTCACTGAATCCCGGAGAGGTGATTGTAGGCAGACATGCAGGCGATTATTTTTCTAATCCAGAAGTAGACAGTGAAGATGGATGGCAGCCTATCGCTGTAGATCTTTATGCACAACCGCCGACCCTGCAACTTTTCCAGAATAACAGCCCGACTCCGGCTGAGCGTGAAATCGACTTGAATGTAACCGGGCGGATTGCCGAAGGAGATTCCACCTATGATTATGCGATATTGATGCCCATCCAAGATGTCATCGCATTTAATGAATGGATTACAGGTATTCGTTTTGACTCAAAAACGTTCGTCTACGATCAAGTTACAATACGTGCATCTAGCCGCCAAACTGCGGGAGATGTCGCGGAGACTATTCGCGACATGGGCTTTGGCGCAGGCGGCATGGGGGATTATCTAAAACAGCTCAACAGCTTTTTTGTGACCATGCGCTTGATGCTAGGCGGTGTCGGTGGCGTAGCACTGCTGGTGGCGGCTTTTGGGGTTGCCAATACGATGACGATGGCGATCCTGGAACGTACTAAAGAGATTGGCTTGATGAAGGCGATTGGGGCGACAGACCGTGATGTGCTGACTATCTTTTTGATTGAAGCAGGTTTAGTTGGTTTTTTTGGAGGTGCCGCCGGAATCAGTGTTTCGCTGTTCTTACAAAACGTCATCAATGGTGCTATTCAGAACACTCCCCAAGACGGTGGCACAAGCATTTCTTTTCTACCCATTGACCCGTCTCAGCTTGGTGGCAAATTGATTGTCATCCCTCCTGAGTTAATGATATTTGCCATTCTTTTAGCAACCGCTGTAGGGATGGGTGCGGGGCTTTATCCAGCCTTACGTGCGGCAAGTCTGCCCCCAGTCATCGCGCTCAAGCAGGAATAAAAACGTACAAAGGCAGGCTCTAGCCTTTTAGATATTGCTCAAACTACTCTAATGTGCGGCGGAACGCATCAGCCGCCGCTTCCGGGCGATATGCGGGGCGTGTATCATTAAAAAAGGCATGACCAGCACCCGGATAACTGATGACTTCATGCGGGATATTATACTGCTTAAGTTGGCGCTCATTTTCTTGCACCATCTCCATTGGTATCCCTAGATCGTCTTCTCCATAAATTGCCAATAAAGGCACTTTAATGCTGCCGACAATTTCTTCCGTGACTTTAAAACCGCTGCCATAAAACGACACAACTGCACCAACATCATGCCCACTATAAGAAAATGTCCCAGCAACCGTCCCACCGAAGCAAAATCCTACTACGCCTGCTTTTTTAGGCTGCACAAAGGGCTGCGCCAGCAGATAATCAATCGCCCCCTGAACATCAAGAGCAATTTTTGAACGTTCCAATTGCATCACGAGTCGAAGGGCATCATCGGGTTCGACTGCGATTTCACCTCGATAAAAATCGGGAGCAAGTGTCACATAACCCTCCTCTACAGTGGGTTATTGCACCACGATTTTAGATCACTCTTCAAGAAGTCGCCAAATCCGCACAATTTCGGACACACTCCACGCTTGGGCATAACAGCCCCGCGAAATATGCGGCGGATTGCCGTCATAAATCTCGCTGATGCTGCCAATACACCCTTCATGTGAGGCATCAAGCAATGGCATTAGCAGGCTTTTTGCGCGTATTTTATCGCTGTAAACGCGTAAATGTGCCTCAATGAATGGCCCTATCAGCCATGCCCAGACCGTTCCCTGATGATAAACGGCATCACGGGCTTTTTGGTCACCAAAGTACCTTCCAGCATAAGCCCTGTCATTGGGTGCAAGGCTGCGTAATCCACGCGGAGTCAATAACTGCTGTTCGCAAACTTCGACCACTGCTTTAGCTTGATGCGCTTCAAGTGGGCTGTAATGAAGAGAAGCGGCGATTAATTGATTGGGGCGCAATGTGGCATCATCTCCGCTAGGACTGTCGACGACATCATAGCAATAATGCCCATTCCAAAAGCGTCCAAAGTGTTGGCGAACCTGCCGCGCTAAAGCCGTATATTCCACGTCGGAAAAACCTAAACATAAGGCAAAATCAGCCATCGAACATAGGGCGTTATACCACAAAGCATTAATCTCAACCGCTTTACCCGTGCGCGGTGTCACTACCCAATCGCCAATTTTAACGTCCATCCATGTAAGCTGAATGCCTTCTTCGCCGGAATAAAGCAACCCATCCATTGTATCAACATGAATCCCATAACGTGTGCCATAAAGATGCCAGTGGATGATTTGCTGAAGTACCGGATAGAGATCATTTATTAGAGAATCGTCTTTTGTCGCGGCATGATAGGCGCGGATTGCCTCGAAATACCACAGTGTCGCATCCACTGTATTGTATTCAGGGGTTTCGCCATCGTCTGGAAAACGATTTGGCAGCATTCCTTGATCCACATAACCTGCGAAAGCCCTCAGAATATCAGCTGCAATTTGTGGCCTGCCTGTTGCGAGTGTCAGCCCTGGTAGGGCAATCATGGTGTCCCTCCCCCAGTCACTAAACCACGGAAATCCCGCCAGGATGGATTTACCATTAGGGTTATCGGGAGAAGGCCGACTTACAATAAATTGATCCGCCGCTAAGATAAGCTGCTCAATTTCTGGCGGCGCATTGGTCACTGCTGCCCCTTCCAATAATGACTCTTCATAGGCATAACGGCGATTCAGCGCAGCCTCTCCATTTAAGTCTGCCGCTGGGTCAATGCTGGCGACTACAGTTAGTGATTCGCTCGGCTGTAAGATCACCTCCATACGTCCAGCATACAGATGGTCGTCGCGGGTAGGCTGACCGCGCTCATACTCAACCGACTTCCAATAATTGTGATACCAGATATGTTCTGGCGTTGGACGAATCCGATCATTAAGGATATAAAATGGTGTAGCGCCTTCATAAGCAGTGATCTTAAGACCACTCCCTACTGGATTAATGCTCATCTGCCAATGATGATCTTCGACAACCGTACTGTTATGGTGGCTGCGGTAATTCACAATGGCTTTAAGGTGCATCACAAGATGTTCGTGACCTTCGATTACGGTATAACGCACATAGGTTGTGTTTTCGCCAGCTTCCATCCAGATTCGTTTTTCCAGCCGCGCTTCACCAATCGCAAATGTCCATACAGGAATCGCGCCCTCTAAACGGAAACTCACTAGATGACGATACCCGTGCGGGTCAATCGTATTTTCACCCCATTGGTTGGTGTAAATATCGTAGCTGTTATGTTGATAGATGACCGTTTCATCAAGCCTTGTAAATAATAACATCCGTTCCACAGGTGGACGCAGTGCCGCGATCAATAACCCGTGATAATGCCGGCTCATCATCCCTGCAACTGTGCCGTTGGCATAACCACCAATTCCATTCGTCACCAGCCATTCACACCTGCTGGAAATTGCTAAATCTTGGCATTCTTGCCCGCTTAATTCAAGCATAATCGGTCTCGTGCCTCTTTAATGAGTCAATTTGTTATCCCAAATCTAACCGTAATACAATAAAGCCGCTTTTATTAGCAGCTAGTTTTTACCTTTTATGGAGAAAATTTACGAAATTACTTATCGCGGGTGATGGCAAACCCGTTCATAAATTGCTTTTGCAGCACTAAAAATAACACAAGCGGCGGGATAGATGCGATTAAGCCTGCTGCCATCAAAAGACCAAAATCAGTTTGGGCGCTGGCATTTACTGCTTGCCGCACACCTACTTGAATCACCTGCTCAGCATTGTCATTGATGATCTTTGAAGGCCACAAATACTGATTCCACATGTAGATAAATTGAATCATCGCTTGTGCGCCGATCACGTTCCATGACATAGGAATTAAAACCGAAAATAAAAAAGTCAGCGAGTTTGCGCCGTCGATTTGTGCAGCTTCCGCTAATTCACGTGGGATATTGTTAAAGTGCTGCCGGAACAAGAATGCACCTGTCGCGCTGGCAAGGAAGGGAAATGTCAGCGCCAATTTAGGGCTTGTTTGAATCCATTCCAAATCTGCTACCAATTGGAACAAAGGGATAAGGATGATTTCAGTCGGCATCAACAGCGTGAGCAGCACAAAGAAAAATAGGACGTAACGCCCCGGAAAGCGATAATAAACGAAGGCTAATCCTGCTAGCAGTGCGAAGATCGTCTTGCCGATGACGACCACCATTGCGACGACTGTGGTGTTAAAAATAAGCTGCCCAAAACCGCGATTCTCAAACAGCGTCTTGATATTCTCCCCTAAGTCACCTCCTGGCGGGAATAATTGGGGGGGGAATATAAAGGCTTGTTCAATCGTCAATGTCGCCACTTGCATGGCGTACAACGCAGGAATACACAAGATAAAGCAGACGATGATTAAGGCGATATGCGTTCCCCAGCGCGTTTTGCTTTTCTGGCGCGGGAAGATATGCGGCGCTGAAGTAAGTTGGATAATTGTCGTATCTACGTTATTCATAATATTTATTCTCGGTTATTCCGCATAGGTCACACGGCGTTCAAGATAGCGGAATTGTATCAAGGTGATGAAGGCGACCAGCAGAAACAAAATCACCGATTGCGCGGCTGCACCCCCGATTTGCGCTCCCGAAGCAAAGGCATCTTCGTAGAGTTTATAAATCAACACGTTAGTTGCGCCGCCATCGCGCCCCGCTGGCCCCAAAGGCGGATTCCCTTGCGTGAGCGTATCAACTGCGCCGTAAATCCCATAAAATGAGAACGTGACGTTGGTGACGAGCAAAAAGAAGGTGAAGGGCGAAAGCAGCGGCAGCGTAATCCGATAAAAACGTTGTAAGCGATTAGCGCCGTCAATTTCCGCCGCTTCAAGTAAATCTTTAGGAATATTTTGTAGGCCTGCAATGTAAAACAAGATGTTGAAGCCGAGCGCGTTCCAAACTGATGCGAAGATAATCACCCAAGGGGCTAAAGAAGCGTTGGTAAACCATTCCGGCACAGGATCAACATTGAACAGCTTGAACAACCCGTAATTAATCAGGCCGCTGCGTCCTTGTCGAAACATTGCCAAAAATATTGCGCCCGTAACTACGGGTGAAATGGCATAAGGCCAAATTAAAAATGTCCGATAGATGCTCGCGCCCCGCACTTTTTGCGAGGCCAACAACGCAATGCCAAGCGCCATAGCCATACTAATGATGACAATGGCGGCAGTAAAAATTAAGGTTATGATAAAGCTGTTGCGATAAATTGTATCTTCTACAAGATTAATATAATTGCCCAAGCAGACGAACTGCTCACGCCGAAAGCGCTGGATACTCAGCGAAAGTGTTGTGATCTGCACCGCCGGATAATATAAGAAAATCACCAAACTGACTAAAGTCGGCAGCAGAAATGTGAGTGGCAGCACCCACCCCTTAAAATAACCCGATGTGGAAGCCGTACCGCGCACTTGTCGCGGCTGCATTAACGTCCACATTGGTATCAACACCAACAGCGTACTCACCACCGTAATCAGGATGCCGATTTGCCGTTCAATGGCTAAGGCTTCGCCAGAGTAGGTGCAGTGCTGCATAGAGTAGGTCAGAATTTGTGACCCTGCTCCTCCTCCGATAGCGCCAATAAGTGCGCCGCGTCCCAATACGCGAAGATGTGTAGCTTGAGTTATGCTGCGAAGCGTCTGAAGACTAACGAATGCTCTCATATCGGGTTGGAAAACAATGGCTGAAATCACCGCAGCAAGCAGCCCAACAAAAATTACATTGAGCAAAATGATGCCCAGCAGATAAGCAATCATCGCTGCCGCAATCCCGAAAAGAATCGCTAATCCCGCCAATCTGGGTATAGGCGTAATCTTCCGAGTGGAAAAAACGACAAAGGCCGTTGTTACTGCGCCGAAGATTATCCCGATAAATAGCGACGAGGCAAGCTGTCCAGATGGCAAAGCGCCATAATAGGCGATGATCGTCTGAATAGACTCAGGGATGACGGTGATTGTCGTAACAAGTAATCGAAAAAAAGCGGCGATCCCTTCAAACTCGTTGACGACAAACCAGCCTATAAAGAGCAGTACCAGCGCCCCAACGCTGCGACCCCACCATTTATCAAAAAGTATTTGACCACGCATTCGGAATGACTTTCTTGATTTATAACCATAAAGGCGCAGCATCCTGCGCCCTTACAGCGTTGTTCGACGTAACTTATGGCATAATTTGCGTCGAAACTTATTGGTTAAATGGGTTATTCAAACAAGCTGTTGTATTCCGCCAAAAGCGCATCAGCTTGCTCTTTAGCTGCTTGTAAAGCGATTGCAGGGTCTTCTCCGCCATCAACAACCGATTGGAACGCCTGAATCAAGAAATCGCGCACTTCGGCTGATGGCCCAACAACCGCCCCGGCTGTTGCTGTGTTTTCTTGTGATTCAGATAATTGGTCAACTGCGATACGGAAGTTCGGATTTTCGTTAAACCAACCATCTGCCGTCAATTGTTCAATCGAGCTAGTGCGGTTGGGAATATAACCTGATCCTTGATGCCAGAGAATATCATTCTGGGTATTGGTCAGGAAGAAGATGAAATCCACCGAGGCTTGTAATTCTTCTGGTGTTTGGTCAGCCGACAGCCACACACTCGCGCCGCCAACAGTCACCCCATTGGTTGCATCTTCGGTTGGCAGCGGCAAGCGTGTCACGCCTAAGTCAACCCCTTGGGCGGCGGCAAATTGGGTAAACAACGTCAAACCAGCCGTGCTGTTAATGGTCATCGCAGTTTGTTGGCTAAGGAAAGCAATGCCTTCGCCCGTATAATCGTTGGCTGTTCCACTGTAGATATAATAACCAGCATCAGCCAGCTCATTCCACCAGTTTAGAACGTTGAGCATCTCAGGGCTGTCATACAACATCGCGCTGGCACGAGCATCACGCCCATTATTGTTGTCTGCCAACAAGCCGCTTTGCATCGCCACCCACTGCTCGGCAAACCAAGCTGCCATCGGCCAATTGATGCAGCCGCTTAGGTCAGGATTAGATGCAACAAGTGCCTCACATGCTGTGGTAATTTCCGCAAACGTCGAAGGCGGGTCATCAGGGTCAAGCCCGGCAGCCTCGAACATACCCCGATTATAATAAAGGATAGGGTTAGACGAATTCCAAGGTAGACTCCAGATGTTGTCGCCGATGCTGTAATAGCTGCGGATGACGGGGAGAATATCCTCTAATGTGGCAAGCTGTTCTTCGCTAGCAACATCACTCACGGGAACAAAATATTCTGAATCCGCCGCTTGCTGTGTGAGACCTTCTTCCACTTGTACAATGTTGGGCGCATCACCTTGATCTGCCGCCAACAGAGCGTTATTGAAGACCTCGGTATAATCCGTGCTGGTTGAAACCGGAACCACCGTGACTCCCGGATTTTCTGCCATAAAAGCATCGGCGATTTGCTGGACGACTGCCCCACGCGAATCGTTCTCGCCGCCGAAGATATGCACAAATGTGATTTCGATATTATCTTGCGCTGCAACAGAAACCAGCGGAACAAGACTTAACGCCAAAAAGAGAACCCCGCACGAAGCAAATAATTTTTTCAAAGCCACTTCTCCTTTTATCTGAACAACAATGCCAACAGCTAAACAACGTTAGCCTGTTTACACAAATATGTCACGAAACAGCGTTTAAGAAAAATTTAAGTTTGTGTTAAGCTACGGGTTATTCAAACCAAAACGGATTCGACCAAGCTCGCCCACCCTTCGCGTCACGCACCACAATCCGCCCATAAGGACTGTCAAACTTCTCAATGTTCAATTCTGCGCCAAATAACCCATTGCCATACGCGCTCACAGCCGTCCACCCTTTTCCCGTGGCGAAAATACGCTCGGCAGGTGAACAGCGTACAATGATTTTTTCTTTGGGGAATACTTGAACATCGTAGATTTCCGGCCCGGTGCTGGAATAGTAAGACCCTGCTTTAAGTGCTGCCAAAATTGCCTCTGGGTGTAACGTCTCGCTTTTGACCTGCACCCAACCTAAAAATACATCGCCCCGCGCAGCATTAAAATGGGCATCATCAGTCGCGCAAGCCGTATAGCGATGACCTCGCGCTAGCATCATATCCATCATGTACCAGCTATCAATTTTATCGTTGTGGTCATGTGATGTGCCATTAATGACCTCAATGGCATGAACGGGACCCAAAGACAGGACATCACCTTCGGTTAAGGTATACCATTGGGGATGGGCAACCGCAACATACGCACCCGTATTTAAGGCGCGGGCGGCGATCTGTGGGCCAGTTTCACCTTCGGTGGGCGGCTCAAATGTGAGAGGTAGTCCAACGGCTAAAATGTGCCATAAGTTACCCAACTCAGTATATCCAGCATGGAGTTCTGCGCCAATTAAGGTTGTAAAATCGCCTATGTGGAAAGAACGCGTATCCGTGAGGGGAAAATTGTATGCAGAGAGAAAATGATCCGTAATCGACAAAAAGTGATACCCTGCTTCCTGGTAAACCCGACAAACCGCCTCCGGTGTTAAGCGCCCATCAGACAGTGTAGAGTGCGTATGAAGGTTGCCCTTATAAAATTGCCCCGGTTTATTAAACGGTAACGTGAGCATAATATTCCTTTAATCGTCTTTCTTCATAAAGCACGTTATGATTTATCATTATGAGAAATTTTGCAACTAATTTCACAAAATACCATGACTCTTAACGAATTGATCTTAATTGGGGTCATCATCAGTGCGCTGGTGTTGATTATCTACGTCAGACTGCGGCCTGATTTGGTGGCTTTGTTGGTGTTGCTTACATTAGCTTTTAGTGGTGTTGTGACGACTCAAGAAGCATTGTCGGGTTTTAGCCGTAATGCGGTTATCACCATTATCGGGCTGTTTATTATCACCCACGCACTCGACGAAACAGGTATCATCCAATGGGCTGCCCGCCGCATTAACAGTGTCGGTAAAGGCTCGGAAAAACGTCTTATTTTGGTCTTTATGATTTCCGGCGCAACCCTTTCCCTCGTCATGAACAACATCGCAGCAGGCGCAGTTTTACTTCCAGCGGCGGTACGGGTTGGCATAAAATCGAAAGTGCGTCTTTCTAAATTACTGATTCCCCTGTCCTTTGGTACGCTTGTGGGCGGTATGGCGACTTATCTCACAACCGCCAATATTATCCTCAGCGGCTTGCTGCAAGATCAAGGGTTAGACGGTTTGGGAATGAAGGATTTTATCCCAACTGGTGGCCTTATCGTCCTCGCTACTCTTATCTATATGCTCACTATTGGACGGCGTTTGCTGCCTACGCGGGACAGCATAAGCCAGAGCGTTACCTCTTCCAATCTTTATGAAACCTACCAGCTTGATCAGCGCATGTGGGAAGTCCAGATTACGCCTGAATCAAGACTCGTTAGCTGTGAGCTTGGCCGGAGCGAAATTGGGCAAAAATTAGGCTTAACTGTTGTCGGCATTTGGCGCGGACACAAAGCAATTTTGCCGCCTGAACCCAATGAGATCATTCGCAGCGATGACTTTCTACTGGTGATGGGGCGCGAGGAACGGGTTGAACAGTTAGAAGACTGGGGAGTCGTGTTCCGCCATGAAAATTATAGTGTGAATGGAAAACACAATTACGATGTCGATCTATCGGAAGTTATTATTCCACCACGTTCCAGCGTTATCGGCAAAACATTAACTGACATCAATTTCCGTACGCACTATGGCTTAACTTGTGTGGCGTTGTGGCGAGAAGGCCGCAGCTATCGTACTGATGTAGGAAAATATATTCTTCAGGTTGGCGATGCCCTACTTATGGTAGGGCCAGCGGCCAAAGCCCGACTTTTGGCACAAGACAGAGATTTCTTGGTCTTAAATGGCAATCAGCAGCAGCCTTCTGCGCCTAGCAAGGCCGGATGGGCATTATTTATTACGGCGGTTGTCCTGCTTATCGCAATTTTCGATCTACTTCCCTTACCCGAAGTGATGCTGGCGGGTGCGGTGGCGATGGTTCTCACCGGTTGTCTTAAAATGGATGAGGCCTACCGCGCTATTGAGTGGCGTGTTGTGTTTTTGATTGCTGGGATGCTGCCCGTAAGCATTGCGATGGTCAACACTGGTCTAGCGGTACGCATTGGGCAATTGATGGTTGATACATTTTCTGGTTTTGGCTCTTTAGCCCTCATTTCAGGATTATTTTTGCTGACTGTAGCCGTATGTCAGATTATCGGCGGTCAAGTGACGGCGCTTGTTGTGGGGCCGATTGCCGTCAGCGCCGCAATTCAAGTCGGCATTAATCCCCAAGCTGTGGCAGTTGCTGTCGCCATTGGCTGTTCAACCGCATTTTTAACCCCTATCGCTCATCCTGTGAATGTCTTAATGATGGGGCCGGGCGGCTACACCTTCGGCGATTTTTTTAAGGTTGGGCTTGGCATGACTATCGTGACATTTATCACGCTCTTGATTGGCATGGTCTTGATTTGGGGAATCCACTAGTGAAGGCGCAAAGAAATACGTTTCTCTACGCCTTTTTTACGAGCGATTAGCTTTCGTCTTTTTCCTTGCAATACTTATCGAACCAGTTGATCGTATGAATCAGACGGATGACGCGATGCTCAGGTTCACCGCTGCGAGAAAGTTCATGCCCTTCGCGAGGATAGCGCAGCATTTCTACAGTACCGCCACTGCGTCGAATAAAGGCAAACATCTGCTCGCCCTGCTCTATCGGCACACGATAATCATTTTCCGAGTGTTCAATCAGCAGCGGCGTTTTAATGTTATGGGCATAGGCTAACGGGGAGTGCTTCCACAGCAGTTCATGATCTTCCCAAGGATTAACATCGAACTCGCCAGAAATCAACGAAGGAACATCGCTGGTGCCATAAAAGCTGACCAAATTATAAACCCCACGCTGAGAAACCGCCGTGCAGAAGCGATTCGTATGGCTGATAATCCATGTCGTCAAATAGCCACCATAAGACCCCCCGATAACGCCCATGCGGGTCTCATCAATGAAGCCTTTTTGGAGAAGCGCATCTACACCTGCCATCACATCTTTGTAGGCCACATCGCCCCACGCTTTATGCAGCGCCCAACGAAACTCCTGCCCATAGCCATCGCTGCCACGTGGATTACAATAAAAGACGATATATCCCCGCGCCGCATGGAACTGCCATTCGTGGAACATCGACGTATCGCTTGGTCCCCACATAATATGTGGCCCCCCATGCACATGCAGCACTAGTGGATATTTTTGACCTTCTTGGTAGCCCACAGGCAGTACATACCAGCCTTGAATCTCTATGTCATCAGGCGATATAAAACGAAATTCATTGGGTGGTTGGATAATGAGCGAGTTAAGGAAGTCACGGTTAAAGTGCGTTAATTGAACCGGTTCGGTGGTGTCAGCGGCTAAATAATATAATTCAGCAGGGGATAAAGGTGTGCTGGCGGTATACGCAATTTCGCCCTTTTTCCCCACCCCTAATTGCAGCGCTCTCAATGTCCCATCAAGAATTGTCTCAATTTTGCCGCTGCTGAGGGTGACTTTATAAATCGGGCTGTTGCCTTGTGTTCCTCCCGCAAAGATGAGTGTACTGCTGTCTGATGTCCACGAAGGCTCGCTCACGCCTTGATTGAGTTCAAGGTTGAGATCGCGTGGTTCGCCCCCATCTATTGGCAGCACCGTTAATCGATCAATAAACTCATACATATTGTGAACTTGCGGAAACCGAAAATAGACTAGCAATTTGCCGTCAGGTGAAATCAACGGTGCTAAACTAGAATGATCCGCTCCAGTGATCTGCTCGTGTTGCCCATCGGCTGTGTGAATCCTAAAAAGCGCCCCATGTCGAAATGGCTCATCGGCGGCAGGATCAATTTGACGCGAGGTATAAATAAATGCGCTATCGGCTGACCACTGTGGCACATCATGATTCGCATCAATGTCGGTTAATCGGCGTGGTTTCGCATCTTCCGTTGCGAGGCCATCTGCGGTTGGGAGGACATAAATTTGTGAATAACGATCTCCCAAAAAGGATGTTCCAGAGCGATAAGGGATTCGCGCTACGGGGTAGGGATCAAGCCGCTTCTTTTCATCTTCTTCGCGCCGTTCATTACGATGTTTGCCGTCTAATTTATCCTTCGGTGGTTCATCTTTTTCGCCACGGTCCTCTTTGTGGCGTTCCGTAGCATTCATAGAAGATAAGTAGGCGATCTGTGTCCCTTCTGGCGACCAAGTGAGGCCGCTAACGCCGTTAAGAGCGCTCGTCAAAGGACGCGGTTCGCCGCCTGGAGCCGCAATCGGTAGCAGATAAATTTGAGGCTTTCCATCACGAGAAGAAATAAAGGCTAATGTGTTTCCATCCGGTGACCAACGGGGTTGGCTGTCTTTGCCGCTTCGCGTTAATTGGCGTGGCTCACCGCCGGAAGTGCTGCTTAACCAAATGGTGCGTTTGTAGCCATTTTCCATTTTATCAACGGTGACACGCACATACGCAATCCATTGCCCATCCGGGCTCATGCTTGGGTCTTCAACCGTGATGAATTGGTAAAGGTCATCTGCCGTTATAGGACACTTTTCTTCACTCAAGGTGATTTATCCTTACGTTTTAAAAATATTAAACACAGGGATTATAGCGCAAAACAATCTCAAAGCCTTAAAATCTTAGGACTTACGCAGTTGACCAAATTTTGTGATAAAAGTTGCTATTTTACGGGGTTTAGTAAGGCTTAGTAAGGAAAACTTTCCCTTACAGTCCCAAAAACTAATTACTTTGAACTGCTTGACCTCTAAAGCTATGATTCGGTCTTAAGTTCTCCCCGTCGGATGCGCCAATCGACATAAAAGCTGGCGACGAGATAATAAGCGGGATAAAACAAACTCAGGGCGATGAGGGTAGAAGAAGGTGTCTGCTGAAATAATAAATAGACCACCAAAGCAATCCAGAGGATGCCCAAGCCCCACGAAGTTTTCCATAGCACTTGATTCTTGCTTGGATAAAGATAGCGTGTGGGAATAAAAGTCAGCAAACCCGGCACAAGCAAGAGGAAAATTGCAATCACAGGTTGCGGATTAAGCCAGTACAGATATAAGGCGACCACATTCCAATAACTCGGAAAGCCAAGAAAAAACGAATCCGATGTTTTCATATTGATCTGCCCATAGGCATACATCGAAGCCAAAACCGGCACTGCCAGCCAAATTGGATGCGGCAGTAATTTTTCTTGATTCATGATAAACACTGGCACCCAAACATAGGTCAGCACATCGATGACGTTATCCATCTCTGCCCCGCTAAAACGAGGCAGAACTTCGCTCACTTTTACCCGTCGTGCCAGCAAACCATCCGTCGCATCAATCAACATCGTTACAATAAGTAACAAAAACGCCACCTGAGTTTGTCCCTCAGCGGCGCGGAGCAGCGCGAACATCCCAATGACTCCGCCTATGGCTGTGTAAAAATGAACGCCCCAGGCGGCAGCTTTACGACTAAGCATGAATGAACTTATACTCCGTGTGGTGGCTGATTAAGCGCTTGCTCCACATCTCTGGCGCGGGTTCTACCGGTACGAATACGATTCCAGATGTAGGCAATGATCGCAAGCGCGATCAATATGTACCACACATTTTCGTAAATATCGACCCAATGTAGAATCTGATCCCATCGATCGCCTAACCAATATCCAAAGAGTGTCAGCGGCGCAATCCAGCAGGCGGAACCTAAAGCGGTATAGATCATAAACAAGCCGAGATTCATCCTAACCACACCCGCCGGGATCGAAACAACTCCATGCACTAAGGGCATAATACGTGCGATGAAGACAATTTTCCCGCCATGATGCTTAAATAAACCTAAGGCACGGTCATAATCTTGGACAGAGACCAGTTGGATATGTAAACCAAACAGCTTAAAATATCCGCGTCGCTCAATCAAATCATGGATACGATCCGGCCCCAAGCGATACCCTATCGCATAAAAGATCAGCGATCCAATCATAGACCCGATCACACCCGCGATGATGATCGCAGGGAGCGACATTTGACCATCAAACGCCATTTTACCTGCCAGAGGATACAAAAATTCAGACGGCGTAGGTGGAAACAAGTTCTCTAGCAAGGCAATGAGCGTAACGCCGCTTTCCCCAAACACAGTGAGAACCTGTTGAATTACTTTTGTAGCAGAATCAATAAAGTCTGCGAGCATGGGTCATCTTTTCAATTGAAGTTTACGATTATGATACTGGTAGGCTATAAAAATGGTTAAGACCACTCAATCAGTTTAGGCTGTTTTCAAAGGAGTGTCAATCAAATTAAGATGGGTGTTCGCCCAAAATACCCTCATGCAATCTTTGTTTCTATACGCATCAATCTGATAAATAGTTTCAAAAAACAACCCACCTGTTATGGTAGGCTGCTGAAGATTAAATATGTCCCAACTTTTCCCAATGCTCTTCTTCCATCGTAGCAATGCTCATTTCCAGAATATCCAGCCCCGTTGCTATTTGTTCCTTTGTAATGACCAGCGGCGGCGCAATCCGCACGGTGCTTGTGCCGCAGCCTAAAGACAGGAGACCGTTTAGGAATGCTTGATCTACAACTTGATCGCGGAAAGCCGGAATCGGGTTTTTCTGTGCGTCAGCAAACTCTACGCCGACCATCAATCCTTTACCTTCAACCCGCTTGATTGAGGGATGATTGGTCTTGAACGCGGTGAGTCGTTCAATCGTATATTCGCCCAATTCATGCGCTTTTTCCAGCAATCCTTCGCCTTCAAGAATATCAATCGTCGCGCTAGCAACCGCACACGCTAACGGGTTGCCGCCAAATGTGCTGGCATGTGCGCCGGGCACCCACTTCCCCATCACTTTTTTATTGGATACAATCGCACCAATCGGAAAGCCAGAACCTAACCCCTTCGCCAGACAAACAATATCCGGCTCGACACCCCAATGTTCAATCGCCAGCCATTTACCCGTGCGCCCCATGCCCGACTGGATTTCGTCTGCGATCAGCAAAATGCCATATTTATCACACAGCGCCCGTAAATTTGGGAAAAAATCGTCACGCG
The DNA here is from genome assembly GCA_034437895.1 of Anaerolineae bacterium. Classification (GTDB taxonomy): domain Bacteria; phylum Chloroflexota; class Anaerolineae; order Aggregatilineales; family Phototrophicaceae; genus JANRLJ01. Next base: position 91,074 of record DAOTTO010000325.1, read on the forward strand.
GCAAAAGATAGCCGCCTTCACCTTGAATCGGCTCGACAATAATAGCGGCAATTTCATCACCCGGAATTTTCCGCTTGATAATAAATTCTTCGATGAAATGGGCTGCATCACACCAGCAAGCCGAGCAGCATCCATCGCCATTACAGGCACTTTTGGCAGGGAATGGCACATGTTCTACCCCGCCGGGTATAAAAGGGTATTCTGAGCGCTGAATCGCCTTACTCGCTGTAACCGAAAGAGCGCCTAAAGTCCGTCCATGAAAACCGCCATAAAAGGCAACAACATGCCCGCGATTCGGCTCTTGATAGCGAGCCAGCTTTAACGCCGCTTCTACTGCTTCGGTGCCGGAATTACCAAAATATATCATCACATCTTCAGGATTTTCAGCGCCATGAATCGGGATAATACGTTGCAGCTTTTCCGCCAGTTTGACCTGTTCCTCACAGAAAAAGTCTGTCGCCCCGATATGAACATAACGCTCGGTTTGTTGGCGAATGGCTTCAATAATTTTGGGATGGCGATGGCCTGTCGCCAAAACTGCAATTCCAGCAGCAAAATCAATATAATGATTGCCGTCTAAATCCCAAACTTCCGAGCCTTCACCATGACTCATCGCAAACCCATACGAGCGTGTATAGGACGGCGTAAGTGCTTTTTGATCGCGTTGGACTAATTCACGCGCTTTTGCACTGGGTTCACGAAATACAAATCTATTCTGAGGTACTGCCATAATGGCTCTCCAATTCGATAGGCTTCATTTCTGAACATACTGGCTGAGTATAATGAGGGCGCTATAGACCGTCAAGCGACGTGGACTTAGGCGAAATTGGCAGACTTAAGCTAAAATCTCGGTGCAACTAATCAGCTTTAAAAAGGATTTCTATTATGTCGAATTACGCACCTCAACCTGAAGATAAATTTACATTTGGCCTGTGGACGGTTGGCAACACCGGACGCGACCCGTTTGGCGAACCTACCCGCGCTCCGATGTCACCCGCTGAAACGGTGCGATTATTAGGCGAGGTCGGTGCTTACGGGGTAAATTTTCATGATAATGATCTCATCCCGATTGATGCCACATCCGCCGAGCGTGACCAAATAATGACGGATTTTAAGAAAGCATTGGCGGATACCGGTCTTGTTGTCCCGATGGCGACTACCAACCTCTTTGGTGATCCAGCCTTTAAAGATGGTGCGTTTACGTCCAACGATCCTAAAGTACGGGCGTATGCCTTACAAAAAACCATGCGCGGGATCGATTTAGGGGTCGAAGTCGGCGCAAAAATCTATGTGTTTTGGGGTGGACGCGAAGGCACCGAAACAGATAGCAGCAAGAATCCCTTGGATTCCAGCAAACGTTTCCGGGATGCCTTGAACTTCCTCTGTGAGTATGTCATCGATCAAGGCTATGATCTTAAATTTGCGCTGGAGCCGAAACCTAACGAACCGCGCAGTGATATTTACCTACCTACCGTCGGTGCGATGCTCGGCTTTATTACGACACTCGCTCATCCAGAGATGATCGGTGTGAATCCCGAAGTCGCCCATGAACACATGGCGGGATTGAATTTCCTTCATGCTGTCGCCCAGGCTTGGGACGCGGGTAAGTTATTTCACATCGACCTAAACGATCAGCTTTTCGGGCGTTACGATCAAGACTTCCGCTTCGGCTCGGTGATGATTAAGCAGGCCTTTTATCTGGTGAAGTTTCTTGAGGATGTGGGTTATGCCGGCAGTCGCCACTTTGATGCTCACGCCTTCCGTACTGAAAATCGTGAGGGCGTAAAAGCCTTTGCGCGGGGCTGTATGCGAACTTACCTCATTTTGCGAGAAAAAGCGGCTCAATTTAACGCAGATTCTGAGATTCAAGCGCTGTTGGCGGATGTTCATAGCGATGATGGGACATACAACTACTTATCTGGTGGCTACAGTAAAGAAAACGCCACCCGACTTAATACAGAGTCTTTTGATCGTCGGGCGATTGGCAGTCGAGGATTAGCCTATGAACAACTCGACCAATTGACGATTGAACTGCTGCTTGGGGTTCGATAGAAAAGTGGGAATTTTGGTAGGGGGTACGATTTCCTATGCCCCTACCATAAGATGATTTCTTAAACAGGCAGCGTGAGACTTTCCACATCACGCGGATAATAGGTCAGCATTTCCATCCCATCATCCGTGACCAAAACGGTGTCCGAATGCCGAAATCCGCCTAATCCCGGCGCATATAAACCTGGTTCAATTGTAAAGATCATGCCGGGCTTGATTTCGGTATCATCGCCGATATCTAAAAATGGGGCTTCATGATAGCGCAAGCCAATCGCATGTCCAGTGTGATGCTTCCAATAAGGTATCAGATCGTGCTTCTCAAAATAAGCGCGTACTGCGTTATCCACATCTGAACATTTATTTCCCGGCTGGATGGCTGCCATCGCAGTATCTTGTAACGCGACCATGTGGTCAAACATACGGTGCTGCTCATCAGTTGGTGTACCAATGAACATGGTTCGTTCCAATTCACTGACATAACCCCAAACAGGAGCGCTTGCCCCCGTAACGAGGACATCCCCTGCCTGAAAGACGATATTATTGCCTAAAGCATGAGGGATCGCCGCATTACGCCCAATCTGGCCTCGATAGCCGGCAATCGCCCCGCTGTAATAGCTGCTTTGGCCGCGATAAACCGGCCCTATTGAGTCCAACATGGCACGAGTGGCCTCATCACTGGCGCGGCGTTCAACTTCGGTTTCAGTCACCCCCGGACGGGTATAACGCTGTAATAATACGTGCGCCAAATTTGCCCAGCGGCAGCTTTCGCGCATTAACGCGATTTCCGCCGGAGACTTAATCATCATCTGATCTTCAATCTCAGCCCGTACCCGACGCACTTGCAATCCAGTCACCGCAGAAAGCTGCGGCCCACGATACCCAAAAATCCATGGATAACCATCCTCGTCTACCCCAATCTCCCCCGTTAGCCCCATTTCCTTCACAGTCTTGGCGAGGATATCCATCGGATGTGGCCCATTCGGATATTCCAGATAATGATCGACACGATCAATCAGCGCGTTGTGTTGAGCATGTTCTACTTCGAGGCGCGGCACAAACAGCGCTCGTTCCCCTTTCGCATTCATGACAAAGGCCATCGGGCGCTCGGTAGGAATAAAAGCAAAGCCCGCATAGTATTTAATATAATCGGCATCAAACAGCACTACCCCGCTTAAGCCACTGGATTGAAGTTTTCCCAGCAAATCCTCACAGCGGGCTTTATGTTCGGCATCACTAATTTGGAGCTGCAAAGTTTTAATCGTCATAATTTCTCTGTTTAAACCCCACTGTTGCTCAAAATATTGATTGCCGTATTAATGGCTGCGCCCAAGGTCGGATGTTCGGCTTCAAAACCGATAACGGCTTCCGTAAGCTGCTCACGGAGCGTAACATGATGCTCCTCCTCACCCGATTGAGCTAACACATCTTGAATAGTCGCTTTGATCTGTTCAATTTTCGCATTTGCAGAGTCATCTTGCGACTCAAGCGCCTCCAGTTCGGCATAAAGACTTTGCAAGGTTTCGCGGATATTCTGATCACTCATTGTCTAACCCTCTACTTTTTTCGCAAATTATTCCACGCATGACCGCTGGTTAGCGATACTGGTTAATGGCATTACGTAATTGTTGTGCCGCACGAGCAGGGTCTTCAGAAAAGATGATACCCCGCGACGAGTTAATAATCATCCCTTTGCCCTCAGCGTTCAATCCAGCATGTACGGTTTGTTCAATGTTGCCCCCCTGTGCACCAATGCCGGGTATCAAAAGTGTCATATTGCCGACAATATCACGTATCTGGCGTAGTTCTTCGGGATAAGTCGCTCCGACGATGAGCATACAGTTCCCCAAAGTATTCCAATATTCATGTACACGTTCAGCCAATATCATCCATAAGGGCTTACCATTAAATTCCAAATTCTGGAACTCGGAAGAACCGGGATGTGAAGTGCGGCAAAGGATGATGCAGCCTTTATCGGCGCGTTTAAGAAATGGCATCAGCGCCTCTTGCCCCAAATAGGGATGCAGCGTAATCGCATCGAAACCAAACCAATCGAAAATAGCATGGACGTATCCAATATTTGTCGTTCCAATATCTGCCCGTTTCGCATCACAGATAGTTAAAATATCAGGGTGGTGTTCGCACAAGTAGTCCATCGTGAGTTTAAGATCACGCAAACCAGCATCGCCTCGTGCTTCATAAAAAGCGATATTGGGCTTATAGGCGCTGGCAAATTCGTGCGTTTGGTCAATAATCCAACGATTAAATGCAAATTGCGGGTGTTCCTGTTGTTGAAATTGAACTGGAATCCTTTCAATATCGCTGTCTAACCCGATACAGACGAATGAATTAACCGCTGCAACTCGGCGATCATATTTTTCGATAGTGTTTTTGTAAGGTTCTTCTAAATAAAGTTGTGGCATCGAAATTTCCCAAAAGCGACCTTAATGAATCGCGGCGGTCTTTCGCATGAAGATGGTTGCTACGTTTATAATTCCTGCCAGACTCTACCAGTCGTCACTTCCGCATGTCAATTCTGAAAGGATAAATTTATGGCATTTTTTGATTTGTCTCTGGATGCGTTACAAACCTATCGACCAGAGCTTAAATCCCCTGCTGATTTTGATACGTTTTGGAGACGCACTCTTGACGAGACTCGCCAATATGATCTCAACCCACAGTTTTCCCCCGTCAATTATAGTTTAACACTTGTTGATATTTATGATGTGACCTTCGCTGGATACGCGGGACAATCGGTGAAAGGTTGGCTTGTCCTGCCCAAGCAACATGAGGGTAAATTACCGTGTGTGGTGGAATATCTAGGCTATGGTAGCGGGCGAGGCTTCGGTTTTGAGCATCTCCTTTTTGCATCTGCTGGATACGCGCACTTTGTAATGGATACCCGCGGGCAAGGCAGCGTTTGGCGACATGGTGATACACCAGACTTAGCGATAGATGGGGATAATCCACAATTTCCCGGTTTTATGACACGGGGTATTTTAAATCCAGAAACGTATTATTATCGCCGTGTCTTTGCCGACGCAGTACGCGCTGTAGAACTCGTCCGCAGCCATCCTGCCATTGATGTTAGCCGAATTGCCGTCACAGGCGGAAGCCAAGGCGGCGGAATTTCAATCGCTGTGGCTGGGCTTGTGCCAGATTTAACCGCAGTTATGCCAGACGTGCCTTTCCTCTGTGAGTATCGACGCGCAACCTCCCTTGTAGATACCGCGCCTTATTCAGAAATCGCCTCTTATCTCAAAATCCACCGCGATAAGCTGGAAACTGTGTTTAATACACTCGCTTATTTTGACGGTGTTCACTTCGCTGCAAGGTCAAAAACACGAGCGCTTTATTCTGTCGCCCTGATGGACACAATTTGTCCGCCATCGACAGTGTTTGCTGCCTATAATCATCTTGATGCACCGAAGCAAATTGCCATTTATGACTATAACGGTCACGAAGGCGGCGGCTCACATCATGCGTTAGAGAAGCTCAATTTTCTATCAGAATTGTGGCCTTTGGCATGACGAAACGGATGTGTCATAATATTTCTTGGCTGTGCGGAAGATAAACAATAATTTTTTTGGAAAGCGGGTTAAAGGTGGAGATTCTAGGCATTGATATTGGAGGCTCAGGCATCAAAGGCGCACCCGTCGATACCGAAACTGGGCAGTTTCTCGCGGAGCGCTACCGATTGCTCACCCCACAGCCTTCTGAACCAGAGGCAGTTGCCAATACAGTGGCGGAGATTGTCGATCATTTTGACTGGATGGGGCCAATCGGTTGTACCTTTCCAGCGGTTGTTAAGCATGGCGTGGTGCATACAGCCGCCAATGTAGATAAGAATTGGATCGGCGCAGATGCCCATCGTTTATTGCAGCGCAAAACCAAATGTCCGGTTATGGTGTTAAACGATGCGGATGCCGCCGGAATTGCCGAGATGACTTTTGGTGCAGGTAAGGGGCGGCTTGGTGTTGTCTTTATTCTAACTTTCGGCACGGGAATCGGAAGCGCCGTTTTCGTAAATGGCTCACTCATGCCCAATACCGAACTGGGGCATCTTCAAATACGTGGAAAAGATGCCGAACACCGTGCCTCAGATGCCATCCGTAAAGCAAAAGAATTAAGCTGGGAAAAGTGGGCAGAGCGCGTCACTGAATATTTGCAATATCTGGAATTTCTTTTTTCGCCGGATATATTTATTTTGGGTGGCGGTGTGAGCAGCAAGCATGATAAGTTTTTCCCGTTTTTGGATGTTCATACGGAGATTGTCGCAGCAAATCTTTTTAATGATGCCGGAATTGTAGGCGCGGCATTGGCAGCCCAATCTTTGGTATAGTCTGAAGTTAATCTAGGGCGACTCAGCGAGCCGCCCTAGTAATCTATCCCTCAATAAATACTTTATCCCCTACTTGAACGACGGCATCTTGTTCGCTGGTGAGCGTCATATAGAAACCACGTGTTCCCACATCTAAAAATTGCAAGGCTTCTTTCATAAGCTGGCCTTCTAAGGTTTGCTTGGCAGCAAAGCAGGCAAAAGGCGCACATGGCGGCGCGTCAATGACCTCATAAAGAACGGTAATATCATTTGTCGTTACGTTTTGGATAATGAGGCGATCTCCAATTTCGGGCTGTGTGATGATCTGATCGTATTCGATCAAAATATTTTCCGCCGCGATTCCATCCGTTAAATGCGACCCGAAGCGCTCACGCATTTTTGTATAATGCGCTGTAAAGTTAAAAGAAAGGCCATTTGCGTTACCGTTGTTGCGCGACTGTCGATGATTGACATGATGCACATCCATGATTTCTTCGCCATAAGCAGTGAGTCCGAATGCGCCCATCGGCGTTAATCGCAGTGAATCCACCACCAATAAAGATACAGGATTGTAAACACGTTCTGCGCCTTCACCTGTTTTTAATGGGCTGCGTTGAATCTGTACTTGTTTAATAATGCCAATTGGTTTCATCGTCATCTTATTCTACCGCCTTAAATGTTCCCCACACACGATTAAAATACATCAGCGGATCCGCCCCTCCGGGACCATGAGCTGCCAAGACTTCGCCCACAAAAAGTGTATGATCGCCTGCTTGATAAGTGGTATGAACGCGACAATCGACCCAACCAATCACCCCCGGCAAAACAGGCGACCCCGTAACAGCCGTTTCAAATGGGATGCCTTCAAAACGATCTATCACGTCTTTGTTAAATCCAGCGAAACGTTTTCCCCATTCAATATGGGCGGCGTTTAAGATGCTCACCGCAAAAACCTGGCTCCGCGTTATTAAAGGGTGGATTTGCGCTTTATGATCGACACTTATTAGAATCAAAAGTGGGTTAATGCTCACACTAATAAACGAATTGGCAGTCATACCATAATAAGTCCCGTCGGCAATTGTCGTCACAATAGTAACGCCTGTTGCCCATTGTCCCATCGTTTGCTTGTAGATTTGCGGATCAAGCGACATTTTACACTCTTTTATTTAGATGTTTATATGAAACTGCATTGTACCAAATTACCCTATAGGTGGGTAAAGGTGCTGCACAGAAAGTGATACGGTTTCCGGTTTAAGAAGAAATATCGATGGTTCTTCGTACTAAATGAGCCATCGTACGGGCGCGTTCTGGTGCATCACCAATATAGGCTTGGGCGTTAAGGAGTTCACGAACTCGCTCCGGCTTAATCAGTGTAGTGATATGCGGATCGCTGCTCAATGCGCTAACCAATGGATTTGGCTTATTCTGGCGCAGTGCCTCCCACGCGGCAAGGCTGTGTTCGCGGATAATTTCGTGTAATTCTTGACGATCCGCTCCCAGTCGCACCACCTGCATCAACAAGCGTTCCGTCGCTGCGAATGTGCCGTAACGTGCTAAATTACGCTGAATACCTTCCTGGTCAAGTTGTAATCCTCCAAGAATTTTAGCCACCCGTTTTAAGAGTTCATCGGCTGTCAAAAATGCCTCCGGCAGGATAATGCGGCGGTTGGCGGAATCATCCAATGTGCGTTCTAGCAAATTGTGGGCGGCATTATCCCATGCCACGCGGGGCAATGCCGCAAGGTAACGGGCTAGGCTGTCGACGTTTTCCGCATTGATAGGATTGCGCTTAAACGGCATAGCGGACGAACCCACCTGCTTGCTGCCGAAAGGTTCCGACCACTCCCCAAACGGCGGCGATTGCAACAAGCGCAAATCAAAGGCCATCCGATAAACCGTCATCGCTAAACCCGAAAGCACACTTAATATTTCCCAATCTTGGCGGCGCGGATAGGTCTGTGTGGCAATTTCATAAGCAGGAAGATCAAGCGCAGACATCACCTTAGATTCTAGGTCAAGGGGAGATAAGCCTGTTCCCAGCAATAACTCATGATAAGATGCAGATGTCCCCACCGCCCCTTTCAGCCCTTTGCCTCGGATATTGGCTTGAACATTTCGTAGGGCTTCGTAATCCGCTAACAAATCTTGGGCATATCCGGCGAGGCGATACCCCACCGTTGTTGGTTCGGCAGGCTGCAAGTGTGTGAATGCCATACACACCTGATCTGCTTCGCGCTCAATCATCGTCGCCAATTGCGCTAGGATGCCTCTAAGTTTTTCGATTAATAAGGTCAAGCTATCGCGCAGACGCAGCGCTTCAGCATTATCCTCAATATCCATGCTGGTCGCGCCGAGGTGGATAATTCCGCCGCCGATTGGACATTGTTCCGCATAAGTTTTCACTTCCGCCATGAGGTCATGTTGAATTTCCGCCTCGATTTGGTGCGCCCTTTCCAAATCTATCTTATTCATCGAAGCGCTAAGATCAGCCACTTGCTCCACTGTCACGAGTCCGGCGCTCTGTTCGGCTTCCGCCAACGCCACCCAAATGCGCCGCCAAAGCCGCCTTTGATGCGCCAATGACCATATTTCGCGCATTGCCTCGCTGCCATAACGCCAAGTAAACGGGCTGATGTAGGTGTCGTGTGAAAAATGCTCGGTCATCGAAATCGGTGCGAGATACCCCTGCCTTTAGGCAAGGGGGCGAACCAAAGGTTCGCGGTAAGCACCTTAATCCTTTCTGTATAGGTGTAGCCGTCCGAATGGTGTAGGACTACACAATTGCTATGTTTGGTTGTGATTTTCCCAACTTCGGTTTTAATGTCGAAGCTACCAGTTGCACGACAAGCTACTCGTCCAGTGTAGTCACCTGCATACTTTCCAGTGGTGACAATAGCCTGTACTATGTCGCCCGTTTGAAAGCCGTAGTGTCGTTTCTGGCGCAAACGGTAGCGCGACGGAAATCCGTATTTGTCGGTACGGCACATCTGGCGTGACCCGTGTCCAGTCGCCTTAATCAGTAGTGGCGCGTGATTAGCCGAAACAAAGACACATGCCCCACTTTCACCCACGCAAGCCGCGTCCAACCAATGCGCTTTAGGATAGGATTGCTTAACGCGATTGAACTTGGTGCGTCCATCCGTCCCGATTTCCAACGGGATACCCGCCTGAGCGAACACGCCGTACAGCTTCCAGCGTGAGGCATTAACTGCCGCCGCGTCCTTCATAGGCGCTTTGGCTTTGCGCTGAATGTCGGGATGCCCAAATTCAGCCGCCGTTTGATTGTCTTTGGCTTCGTTGCATTTGCGGCAAGCCAGCGTGAGGTTGCTCACACGATTTGACCCGCCCCGCGATTTCGGGTTAATATGCTCGACTTCAAACGGTACGTTGTTTACCCCACAGTAAGCGCACTTGCGTCCCCATTTTTCCAGCAAGTATTCGCGGACTTCATAGCCCATCAATTCGCCTTGCTGATATTCCACGCCGCGTATTTATTCACCTTGCCATGAGAAGGCGGGTTGTGAAGCTAAAATAGCCGCAAGCGTATCGAAAATATTCTGTCCCTGTCGGCGGGCAGTTTCCAAGATGGAAATCACGTTGGCA
>DAOTTO010000326.1:0-23066 GCA_034437895.1 Anaerolineae bacterium
AAATATGAACTCGGTTGCAATATCGTCCGCACGTCGCATTATCCGCAGTCCACCCATTTTTTGAATCGCTGTGACGCAATCGGCCTGCTGGTGATGGAAGAAATTCCCGGCTGGCAGCATATCGGCGATGACGATTGGAAAGCGCTGGCGATGCGCGATGTCCGCGCCATGATCGAGCGTGACCGCAATCACCCGTCCATCGTTTTGTGGGGGGTGCGAATCAATGAATCGCCGGACGACGAAGCCTTTTATGACGACACCAACACCCTCGCCCGCGAACTCGACCCCACGCGGCAAACCGGCGGTGTGCGTAATTTCATCGGCAGCCAATTGATTGAAGATGTCTACACCTTTAATGACTTCTCAAATACGATCTTAGAGCCGGAACACACGCCCCATCTCGTGACCGAATTCAACGGTCATATGTATCCGACCAAAATGTGGGATCAGGAAGAACGCGCCATCGAACACGCGCTGCGTCATGCCCGGATTCAGGATAAGCAGCTTGGGATGGCGCGAGTCGCGGGCGCGATTGGCTGGTGTATGGCGGATTACAACACGCACAAGGAACTTGGCAGCGGAGACCGCATCTGCTATCACGGCGTACTCGATATTTTCCGCCTTCCCAAATTCGCTGCCTATTTTTATGAAAGCCAAATTTCGCCTACTATACGCACGGTGCTACGTGTCGCCTCTTATTGGACGATTGGTGATCGCAGTGAAGGTGGCAATGATCCGCTGATTATGTTTAGCAACTGCGACGAAATCGCCGTTTATGTCGGCGGCAGTTTGCATGGGCGCTTTAGCCCTGATCGCACTCAATATCCGCACCTGCCTCATCCGCCTTTCAACGTAACAGGGCTGCACATGCTGTTGACGTGGGGCGGCGCATTTGAGGATTTGCACGTCGTCGGCTTTATGGGCGGTGAGCAAGTGATTGAGCAGAAAATCGCTTCGGATGGAATGCCTACCGCGCTCACCTTGCAGGCCGATGACAGCGAACTCCAAGCCGACGGAGCGGATATGACCCGCTTGGTCTTTAAGATTGTCGATAAATTTGGCAACCGACTGCCGTACACGCAATCCGTCGTCACCTTTGAGATTGACGGTCCTGGCGAACTGATCGGCGAAAATCCTTTCGCGTTAATGGGCGGACAAGCGGCTGTCTACGTGAAAGCTGGACATACAGCGGGCAGTATTACCATCCGCGCCAGCACACCGCGCCTTCCAGTTGCAGAGACAACGATTCACATAAAGTGAGCCTTTTACATTATTTTGATCGGCGAACAATTAAACAATATGACTGCGATGCCTGAACTTTACACAGAACGCTTACTTATCCGTCCTTTTGTGATGGATGATTTACAGAATATGCACCAAGTCAACTTGGATGCTGGTTGGGCAGAAGATACGCCAGACGATTTAGAAAAACGCCGCAAATGGCTGGAATGGCAAGTTATCAATTACGACGCGCTGGCTAATCTGTATCAGCAGCCGTATGGAGATCGTGCCGTTGTACTCAAACAAACGGGTGAGTTCGTCGGCAGTGTGGGATTAGTGCAAGCCTTTGGGCCATTTGGTCAGCTTCCCCATTATCAAGCGCTAGGCATCACCCATAGCTATAATATGCCGGAATTTGGGATGTTTTGGGCGTTCCTAAAAGCACATTGGGGGCAAGGTTACGCCACCGAAGCAGCGCAGGCATTGATCGACTATGCGTTTAAAGAAATGAGTATCAAACGCATTATCGCCACCACAGAACATGAGAACGAAAATTCGCAGGCCGTCATGCGCCGTTTAGGGATGAAAGTCGAAAAGAATCCGCTGCCCGACCCCTTCTGGTTTCAAGTCGTCGGTATTTTGGAAAACGAAAGTTAGGAACTTAAAAATGTTTAACCCAACCGATCATCCACATCGCCGTTATAATCCGCTCACAGGTCGCTATGTGCTGGTGTCGCCGCATCGCAACAAGCGTCCCTGGCAAGGACGGCAAGAACGCACCCCACAGGAAAACCGTCCGCAGCATGACCCGACCTGCTATTTATGCCCCAGCAACACACGCGCCAATGGTGAGGTCAATCCGCAGTACAGCGGCACATTTGTCTTCACCAATGATTTTGCCGCTCTGCTGCCAGATACACCACTCTCCCCTGAACCCGAACATCCACTGCTTAATTATCAAAGTGTGCGCGGGACATCGCGGGTCATCTGTTTTTCGCCGCGTCATGATTTGACGTTGCCAGAGATGGAAGTCGCCGACATTCGCCGCGTGGTCGATGTATGGGCAGATCAGATAACCGAACTCGGCGCGACCTATCGTTGGGTACAAGTGTTCGAGAATAAGGGGGAAGCGCAAGGGGCATCGAATCCGCATCCGCATGGGCAAATTTGGGCAAGTGATTTTTTACCAAATGAAGCCACGACGGAGAACGATCAACAGTACGCCTATTACATTGAGCATCAGTCGCCTCTCTTGGTCGATTACGCGACGTTGGAAAGTGAGCGCGATGAGCGGATCGTCGTGCGTAATGAGCATTGGCTGGCGGTTGTCCCTTATTGGGCGGTTTGGCCTTTTGAAATTTTACTCATGCCGCGCCGCCATATCCTGCGTATCCCCGATCTGGACGAAGTGGAAAGACTGGCCTTAGCCGATATTCTGAAAAAATTAACGACCAAATACGATAATCTTTTTGAGATTTCGTTTCCCTATTCAATGGGGTGGCATGGTGCGCCTACTGGCGATACGGGCGATTACCAGCACTGGCAGCTTCATGCCCATTTTTATCCGCCGCTGCTGCGCTCTGCAACAGTTCGCAAATGGATGGTCGGCTATGAGATGATGGCAGAGTCGCAGCGCGATCTTACACCGGAACAAGCCGCAGACCGCCTGCGCGAGTTAAGCGAAATTCATTACAAACACGCTCCCCAAGTGGGCTGAATCCGAAGCGGACTGAACAGGAACGGAAAATGTCCTTAAAACAACAAGTTATGGATGAATTTCAAAAGCGTTTTGGAGGAGAACCCACGTTTGTCGTCCGTGCGCCGGGACGTGTGAATTTGATCGGCGAGCATACCGATTATAACGATGGCTTTGTCTTTCCCTTGACGATTGACCGAGCAACGTGGATCGCGCTGCGTCCCCGTGACGACCACCGGATGGCGGTGTATTCGGTGGAATTCGATCAAACCTGTGAGTTCGCCTTAGACAAAATCGTCAAAAAAGGCAGTACGTGGGTTGAATATCTCAAAGGGGTAGCATGGGCGCTGCAAGAAACGGGCTACGCGCTTACGGGTTGGGAGGGCGTATCTATTGGTGATGTACCGATTGGCGCAGGCTTATCTTCGTCAGCCTCCTACGAGTTAGCCACCGCCCGCGCCTTTTGTGCGGTTTCTGGCTTTACATGGGATGCAGCAGCAATGGCGCGGCTTTGCCAAAAAACCGAAAATCAGTGGGTGGGCGTGAACAGCGGCATTATGGATCAGATGATTTCTGCGGCTGGACGTGAAGGCCATGCCCTGCTGATCGACTGTCGCTCGCTGGAAACGGAACTTGTACCACTGCCAGAAGGCACGGTTGTGGTGGTTATGGACAGCAGCACCCGACGCGGTTTAGTGGGGTCGGCTTATAATGAGCGCCGCGCCCAATGTGAAGCGGCAGCCCAGTTCTTCGGCGTTAAAGCGCTGCGCGATGTTGATTTGGAAATGTTTGAAGCAAAAGCCGATCAACTCGACGAGATAACGCGCCGCCGCGCCCGTCATGTGATTACCGAAAACACCCGTACCTTAGCGGCAAGAGACGCAATGCAGCATGGAAACGCGGCTGTATTAGGCCAACTGATGAACGAGAGCCATGAAAGTATGCAGCACGATTTTGAGATCACAACGCCTATTCTGGATGCACTTGCTGAAATTGCTAGGAATCAGGAAGGCTGTTATGGCGCACGGATGACGGGCGGCGGATTCGGCGGATGCGCGGTGGCGTTAGTTGATGCAAATCACGCCACGCAATTTGCCGATTCGGTCAGCGCTGCCTACCACGCGCAAACCGATTTAACCGCGAACATCTATATTTGTCAGCCGACCAATGGCGCGGAAATTGTTGCATAAGCAAAAGAGCGACCTCATCATGAGGCCGCTCTCTTTATTTGCTATTTAGTTTTGCTGTCACTCCAACAGCTTACCTAAATGGATTTTGTTTGGTAACCTAATCCACGATGTGCCGGCGGCTGATGGTGAAAAGGAGCGCTGTACGCTCTTGACCATCAATGCTCACTTCTGTAAAGGATGGAGAACAATGGATGCCAATACGATCTTGCGTCAGATACCCGCTGGCAATCGCAATAGCTTTTACTGCTTGGTTCACTGCACCCGCACCGATGGCCTGCATCTGGGCGCTGTCATTCTCACGAATCACCCCTGCAATCGCACCAGCAACGGCGGTTGGGCGAGATTTCGCGGAAACTTTAATCATGCTAGCGACTGAGACTGAAATATCTTGCGTCATGGTACGATCCTTTTACTATGGGCTATTACGAAATATCGATGAGTTGAGGTTGTGTTAGACGCCGAGTCTCTTTCTTCAACTCTGCCCATACCGTATCATGCGCTGGCTAAATAAGTCCTAAACAACAAAAGGGAAAACTCAAATCCGGCTAAATATCTTAGTTCACACGCGGCAGTGAAGAATGTAGGATATAACCGAGGCCAGGAACGGTTTCTAACAGCGGGCTATGTTTTTCACCCATCTTCTTGCGAACACGGCCTAAATAAACGTGCAGATAATGGCTAGACCCACGATACTCTGGCCCCCATACTCGTCCTAAAAGTTCATCATGACTGAGGATAGCATCTAAATTTTTGCCAAGTTCGGAAAGCAAAGCAAATTCTGTGCGCGTAAGATGAATATCGTTGTTCTCGACAAAAGCACGTCGCGCACCTAAATCGACCACAAATTCTTCGATGGTAATTTTTGTGCCTTCGCCTGTAACTTCGCCCGTCGATTCCCCTGCACGGCGCATCACAGCACGTACCCGCGCCAGCAATTCAGAGTAACCAAATGGCTTCATGACATAATCGTCCGCCCCCTCATCAAGGGCGTGGACTTTAAGTTCCTCATCTGCTTGGGCGCTCAAAACGATAATTGGTGTATCCCCCCGTTGGCGCACCCACTTACACACCTCGATGCCGTCTACACCGGACATGATGAGATCAAGGAGAATTAAATCGGGCATATTCTGCCGCATCCGGGTAATGGCACTTTCGCCATCGGTTGCTTCGGTAACGTTATAACCACGTTTTTCCAGATTGACTTTGACCAACTTGCGTATTTTAAAATCGTCGTCTACAACGAGTACTTTTAACATGGATGTAACGAAAGCCTTTGATTACGTAATACGTCTAAACGCGAATTTACCACAGTGATATAACAGATTCTACATAAAATTGTAACGTAATTGGGGCATTTATCACAGGGATAGGATGATCCATTGCAGAAGATTTAAATACAAGTTCTATACCCATATCAATTTCAACTTTAAGGCGATAGGAATCACCCAGAAAAATGCGCGATTTCAACGAACCCCGCAGCCTATAATCAGCCAATTGCTTCTTCTCATCATCTACCAGTGTTACACCGTGAGGATGAATCAAAATGGCTTGAGCGGTACGGTCAGCAGGAAAATTTCCCAACGCTGTTTTTGCTTGTCCGTCCACCCAATTCACTATTGGCACAATATTATTCAGCCCTAAAAACTGCGCGGCGAACATTGTGCGCGGCATCGCATAAATGGCTTGCGGCGTATCCACTTGTTCGATCAATCCCGCGTTCATGATGGCGATACGATCCGCGATAGCAAACGCTTCCTGCTGATCGTGCGTAACATAAATTGCGGTGAGTCCCAACCGTTTGATGATGTCGTGCAAATCCATCACCAAGCGTTCACGCAAAGACGCATCCAGCGAACCAAGCGGCTCGTCCAGCATGAGTAAGCGAGGCTGCGGTGCGAGGCTTCGGGCTAAGGCTACACGCTGTTTTTCTCCGCCGGAAAGCTCGCTCACGTCGCGTTTTTCAAAACCTTTTAGGCCAACGATTTCGAGCATCTCGGTGACGATTTTATGTTGTGCGCTGGTGCTTAAGCCGCGCATCCGCAGCCCAAACGCAATATTTTGTTCAACATTCTTGTGTGGAAATAAGGCAAAATCCTGAAACATCAACCCGAAATCTCGATCATGAACGGCAATAGCGTTCATCACACGTCCGTCAATGATAATCTCACCCTGATCGGGACGCTCTAAACCCGCGATAATCCGCAGGAGCGTTGTTTTTCCGCTGCCGCTTGCCCCTAACAAACACACAATTTCTCCCGCTGCCACTTCCAGATCAACCCCGCGCAGCACGGGTTTTCGATCAAATTGGCGAGTGATTCCTGTTATCTTTAACATCAAAATTCTCCGACACCAGCGGTACGGAGTCGCTCAATCAACAAAAAACCTAACCCACATATCCCCATCAAAAGCACACTCATCGCTAAAGCCTGCCCATAATTGGCTACACCCGGCTGCCGAATCAGCGTGTAAATCACAATCGGCATGGTTGGCGTATCAGGTCGGGCGATAAACAAGGACGCGCCAAACTCCCCCATACTCACAGTAAAGGCGAAGGTTGCCCCCACGACAATGCCCCGGCTCACCAGCGGCAGTTCAATCAAGCGCCATAATTGCCAAGGAGAAGCCCCTAATACACGGCCTGCTTCGGGAATACTCGCTGGGATACTTTTGAGCGCAGGCAAAACACTCCGCACAACAAAAGGCAGCGCGACCAGTGTATGTGCCAGGGGAATAAGAATCGGTGAGGTTCGCAAATTGAGCGGCGGTTCGTCTAAAGCGATGATAAAGCCAAAGCCAAGTGTGACAGCGCTCGTTGCCAGTGGGAGCATAAATAAGGGGTCAAGCCAGCGAAAACGGCGCTGTACTAACAAATAAGCAGCAGCTAGTCCAAGCGTGACGGCTAAAACAGTCGTCAGAAGGGCAAATTTGACCGAATTCCAGATCGCTTCAGTCGGCGGCACAAACAACACCGAGCCGCGTGGATTTTGCGAAAGCCGGGTATAAAACTGCGTGGTGAGATTTCCATCCAGTGTAAAAGATCGCGCAACTAACGCGAGTAATGGCGCGAACAACAAAATAACCATAAGTCCGACATGACTCATCACGAGAAGTTTTTCTCCGCGTGTTTCGGGATTTCGTGCAATTTGCGTCGCGCTTCGCAAATCGCCCGAATTTCCTTGCTGCAAGCGCGTATAAAGCAGCATCATTGCGCTCATGATGCCAATTTGCACCAACGAAAGCGCCGCCGCGACAGGCAGCCCATCGAAGTAATACACGGTCTGCTTATAGATTTCAACTTCGAGCGTGGCGTAGCGCACACCGCCTAAAATCAAAATAACGCCGAAGCTGGTAAATGTGAAAATGAAAATCAGCACCCCCGCAGCTAAAATCGCAGGGCGCAGCACAGGCAGCCGAATCTCCCACCATAAGCGCCAGCCCCGGCAACCGAGAACACGGGCAGATTCTTCCATTTGCAAGCTCTGGTTCGCCCAATAACTACTGATAATCCGCAGCGCAATCGCATAGTTGTAAAAAACATGCACGATCAAAATCAGCGCCAGCGTCTGCTCTAGCTGGATAGGCGGTCTATCAAGCGAAAACAGGCTTTCTAGCGCGTTATTGAGCAATCCGTTGTTACCGATCAAAGCGCTAAACGCCGCCGCGACAACGACAGTCGGCAGCACAAAAGGAAGGGTCGCCATCGCCATCAGGATTGATTTGCCGGAGAAGCGATAACGGGTGACGACATACGCCCCCGGCAGCGCTAATCCTAACGTGAGTATTGTAGAAAGCGCTGCCTGCCATGTTGTAAACCACAGCGTCTTGGCGTAATAAGGCGTAGTGATGATTCGGCGGAAACCGCTTAAATCAAGTTGACCTTGCGGTGCGAAACTCACTCCCAGAATAGAGGCTAGGGGATAAAAGTAAAAAATCGCCAAAAAGAGGAGCGGCATGAGCAGCAGCCCATACCCTCCCCGGCGGCGGAGTCGTCTTAGCGCAGAACTTCGTCTGTCCATGCCTCTATCCAACGTTCACGATTCGCGTCAATCTCATCATAACTGAGTGTAACTGGCTTCTCTGGTACGCTGGCATACTCTGTGAACAATTCTGGTAGTTCAGCATCAGGATTCACCGGGAAAACATACATTTGCAGCGGCAAATCTTCCTGAAATTGCAGTCCAAGCGTAAAGTCAATGAACTGCTGCGCCGCTTCTAGGTTATCCGTCCCTTGCAAAATGCCTGCGAATTCAACCTGACGGAAGCACATATCATCTGCCACAATCGCGCCTGTTGGTGCGGTTTCCGGCGCGGGATCGGAAAAATAAATCTCGACGGGTGGGCTGCTGGCATAACTCACCACGAGAGGTCTATCGCCATCACGACCCGGCGCACTGAAATAGGTATAATAGGCTTCCGTCCAGCCATCGACAATCAGCACATCGTTTTGTAGCAAATCGTTCCAGAAATCGAGATAGGTATACGCGCCCGTCTCGCCAAAGACGGCAATCGTCGCCAGCAAAAACGCCAATCCCGGTGATGATGTCGCGGGATTTTCCACCACCAGCAGCTCCCGATATTCAGGCGCGGTCAACTCCATCAGTGATTGCGGCAGCGGTAGCGCATTTTCCTTAAAATAGGCCACATCATAATTCAGGCAGACATCGCCATAAGTGACGGGCGTAACGCGAAATTCCGTGTCGAGCTTAAACGCATCAGGGATGTTTTCTAAGGCAGGCGACTCGTAAGGAACGAATAAATCCGCATCCAAAGCACGGCTGAGGAAGGTATTATCTACCCCATACAGCACATCCCCCAGCGGATTCTCACGGCTCAAAATGGACTGATTGACCATGATGCCTGCGTCTGCCAGCCGAATAATCTCTAACGTGACCCCTGCTTGTTCCTCAAAGGCGGTCTGCACGTCTTCACTGATGGCGAAACTGTCATACGTGACGAGCGTCAGCGTATTTTCCTGCGCGGATAGATGCGAAAAAGACAGCAGCACCACTATAGCGCTCATCCAAAACAAAAGCTGTTTCATATAAAAATGCTCCTTATGCTTGCGCCAGGGGAATAAAAAACACCCCTGTTTCGCAGGGGTGACGCAAATTTAAGAGCGTTCTCTCCCTCCCTACGCTGGAATGACCCAGATCAGGTTATAGGGTCGATGCGGCGTTAACGCATCCTCTCAGCCCACTTGCGTGGACTCCCCTGGTTCAATGGTTGATTTGATTTAACTATAATGATTGGTTATGGGTTCGTCAATATTGTTTTAGCCAACGCTCATCAATGCGCCAGTGTCGCGAGATATGCCTCAAATTGTCCCGCGTTGCACATCTCCACGTAACGCATCAGTTCGCCGCCGCCAACGGGATAATCCGGGTAGCAGCTTGTAGGCCATGCTCCACGCGGCGCATGAACAATATAATCGGCACCCGGCGCAGGCAAAATCGGCCCATCTAGCGATTTTTCCACTTGATCGACGATTCGCTCTACCGTGACGATCACGGTGTCCGCCACATACACCAGTTCCAAATCAATGCCGAGATTGTTGTTCAGCCGGACGTTACCCTCACGATCAGCTTCCAGCCCATGCAGCACCGCGACATCAATCGAAATCGACGGAAAAGCGGTTAACATCTCACCTGTATAAGGATCGCTGACGGTTTTCACATCAGGGCGCAAAGCAGGTAAATCTGTCCCAATCCACGCCAGCGACGGCATAAATCCCACGCCGGACATCCGCGCCCGCAGTCCCATGACGAGGCTGGCTTCGGTTTCTTCCATAACCCGGATTTGGCCCTTATTCGCTGCTTCGGTGAACATCGGCGCGAGGCCAAACGACTCTAATCCAAAATAACACGAGCGCACCGTGCTTACACAGCCTGCCCCAACCAGTAAATCGGATTCGTATCCAGCGGTGAAGCACAACAGTGTCAAATCTCGCGGACGGATTTCGCGTTGCAGCAATGCCCGAACAAACGCCACCGGACGGCGATAAATCGTCATCCCGCCGAGGGCGAGCGTTGAGGAATCTGCGATCAATCGCGCTGCCTCTTGTAAGTCAATAAATTTGTCCATTGTTTTCCCCAAACAAAAACGCCCCGAATTTTGGGGCGTTCTCAATATTCATATTGTCAGATTTAGATGTCGAGATTACGGACGCGCTTGGCGTGAGTTTGGATAAAGCGGCGGCGCGGCGGAACACTCGACCCCATCAGCATGTCGAAGACGCGATCTGCTTCGGCGGCATCTTCAATATTCACTTGGAGGAGCGTCCGCACTTCGGGATCCATCGTCGTATCCCAAAGCTGATCGGCGTTCATCTCGCCCAAACCTTTGTAACGCTGCACGCCCACTTTATCGGGATTCTTGAAACCTTTTAGCGCTTTTGCCAGAATTTCGGTTTCACCCATCCCAAGTTCATTGTAGATATAGCGCACATCTTTGCCCTGCTGCAACCGGAAAATCGGCGGCTGCGCGATATAAAGATGGCCTTCTTGAATAAGAGCCTGCATGTGACGGAAGAAGAACGTCAGCAGCAAAGTTCGGATATGACTTCCATCGACATCAGCATCTGTGTTATGGGCGCAAAGTCCACCCACACCACAGATGAAGTTTTCGTCATCTTGGACAGAAAAATCATAAACGTACTCGCCAACTGGCTCGATTTCGTCTACCGAAAGAACTTCCAAACCCATCAAATCATGACTAATGGGCGTAAAATCAAGCGATTTACGCGTTGGTTTTGCAATGTGCCCTTCAAGCAAGTGGGCATTGGAATGACGTTGCCAGATAAGACGGCAGCGCACAAGCTGTTCCTTACCTGAAATCGTTAGGACATGATAAGGATGGCGTGTCTGGATGAGCGCATCAGGTTTAGTTGAAGGCTGCATGGTAGTCAGACTGGCGATGATACCCAACTGTCCCAAAAGATAAAGCAAGCCATCTTTCAGATCATTAGAGTTGGTTGTAAGCGAGAAATTCGTGCCTGCCGTTGTTCCATCGCCCAAGAAGTATCCTTCCAAAAAGGCCATTTGTAATTCTTCGGCAAGGCTAAACACAATATCAGGCAACTGCTTGTTGTGGGCTTTTTCAGCAACTCCCCATGACCTCAACAAACGTGCCGCCGCGACGCTTTGGAAGTAAAATTTGAACCCTTTACTTTCAGGGTCATAATAGCAGCGAGGTGTTTCACCAAAGACAAATTCGATAGCGGCAGTCAATTCAGGAATGAAGTCCTCATCTTTTTCGCCCAAGTTCAAACTTACTTGATGCTTGCTCAAGGTGCCTTCCGCGACATACCACCCCAAAAACCACAGCAGTTCGCGGCTAATAGGCAGATAACGCGCAAACGCCTTATCAATATGCGCTTTTGGCACAAGCGTTACATCATCGTCTAGCCGTTCTAATTCTTCTGGGGTGAAGTCGTTAAACAACTTATAATCGCTGACTTTCCGCCACCGCGCATTGCCTGTTTCATCAGAATTTGTGACGCAACTCTCAATTTTAGAAGGAATGACTTCGTAATTGAGTTCCTCCTGCCAACCAATGGTTTGCAGATAATCCATAAATTTCGGCAGTGTGGGTCGATGAACGGCACGCTCCCAATGACTAATAGTAATCGGTTGTTTTACGCCAATCGTTTCTGCAACGCGCTTTTGCCCAAGTCCTTGTGCCTGACGATGCGTGATTAATGTTTGCCAACCGTCTAAGGACAGACTGACATAAGGTTCGTTCCATAGTTCAGGACGCTTAACATTTGCCATGACACGATCAGCCGCGATTTTACGCACGGCCGCCCCTTTAATGGCCGCCCCTTTAATGTACAAAGCATCTGTCAGTTCCGCGTTGTAAAATGTTTCAAGCAGATCAATCCGTTCAAGATTGGTTGTAGGACGCGGCAAACGACGACTGGCGACCAACAAATCCCCCGTCTTTACGGCACTGCCTTTCTTCAAAAGCACTTGACCATCCTCAAAAACGAAGACACTATGAGAGGCCGTCACCTTAATTGTGCGGTTATAGCGTGTCTTGAGCTTGTACATGGGTTCTTCATGCGTATGCCGAATCACAGCTTTAAGCGGACGAAAACGCGCCTCATGCGTAACATTGTCAAACGACATCACTTGATAATCGCTGGCTATGCGCTGTCCTGCCATACATCCGTCAATGAAATCCCCAATTTTGACAAATTCTGTTTCACCCTTACCATTCATGACCAGCGTTGGCTCATCACCAGCAACACTCATGATGATGACACGTCCGTAACGTAACTTACTAACGTCAAAGTCTTCGTGGATGCCTGTGCCGAGTGTAGCAATGATGGATTTGATTTCGTTATTGTCGAGAATCTTGTCCAGCCGTGCGCGTTCCGTATTCAAAACTTTACCGCGCAAAGGCAAAATCGCTTGGAAATGACGGTCACGACCTTGTTTTGCGCTGTTGTGGACGAAGACACCGCTTGCTAGGGCAAAATTGTGGGTGTTCGGCACTTCGATGTCGTAAACGTCGATTTGTTCTTCCAAACGCTCAATACTGACGATACGATGGTTATAAGACGCAACCATTTCAGACGCATAATGCGGCATTAGTGAAATTTCAGGGGTTAATTCTGCCGCTGCTTTATAACTGCCATCACGCAGCATGAAGCGATGGTCAGGTGTACAGACAATCGTTTCGCCATTATCAAGCGTTACGCGGATGACTTGTGCATCACGTTTTGTAATTCGGGCGTTGATAACGCGCTCAATTCCAACCTGTCCATCATGCCGAATGGTATAGCAGAAATGTTCTTTACCTTCAGCCTGCTCCGTAACAAGTTCTTCAAAGCTGAGATTACGACCATCTGCCAGCGCGACCAGCGTATCACCTGAAAAACATCCCCCTGCTGAGTCACCTTCTACGATATAGATTTCTGCGTTTGCCCCATGTTGTGAGCAATCCGCCAGCTTGCCGGGGAGGGTGCTGCTTTCCAGTAGACTCGGTCCACTGCGAACCAAATCACGCGCTTTACGGGCTGCTTCACGGGCGCGGCGGCTTGTCATACACTTATCTACGATACGCCGTGCTTCTTTGGGGTTCAACTCAAGAAATTCCGCAAAAGCCTCGCTGACTACTTGCGACACCGCACCCTGCACTTCGGGATTCAGCAGCTTCACCTTGGTTTGGCTCTCGAACTGGGGGTCGGGATGCTTGATGCTGACAATCGCTGTCAGCCCTTCTAGCGTGTCGCTGCCAGAAAAGTTAGCTTCTTTTTCCTTAATCAGATTCACTTTACGAGCGAAGCGGTTGATGGCATTCGTCACCGCCGAGCGAAGTCCAGTCAGATGCGAACCGCCATCAGGCGTACCAATCGTGTTGGCAAAAGCCAATTCGGTTGTTGTGGCAGTATCGGTATACTGAAAAGCGACTTCTACCCCAATCGTGAAGGAGGCTTTACCCTCAACCGGAATTTCAACATCGCGTTCACCATAGAGAACATCATGTAAAGGACGACGGTTGCGGTTAACGTAACTTACGAAAGAACGCAAACCACCTTCAAAATAGAAGGTAACTTCCTCAGCAGGAGTCACACGTTCATCACGCAGCGTGAGCCACACCTTGCGCGTAACGAAGGACATCTCACGAAAACGCTGCACGAGGGTGGAATAAGAAAATTCATGCGTTTCCATGATAGTAAAATCAGGGATAAAGGTGGTCATCGTCCCGGTAGGCTCACCTGGTTCGAGGGGACGAATGGCAACAACATCACTCGTTGGCACACCTGCTGAATAGGTCTGCTCCCAAAGATGCCCATCACGGAAAACTTCGACTTTTGTAAATGACGAGAGCGCATTTACCGCTGCAGCACCAACACCATGCAAGCCACCGCTGACTTTATAAGCGCTGTTATCGAACTTACCACCCATACCCAACTTGGTCATCACGCCTTCGAGCGCAGGACGACCTGTTTCTCTTTGAATATCAACAGGGATACCCGCCCCATTATCGGCAATCGACACCGCATTGTCGGGATGCAGCGTCACCATAATGCGGTCACACCGTCCCGCCAGCGCTTCGTCAATCGAGTTATCGACAATTTCATACACCATGTGATGCAGCGCTTTAATATCTTTACCGCCTACATACATACCAGGGCGGGTACGAACATGCGTCATCTGGTCGAGCAGTTTAATATCTTCCGCAGTGTATCTTTGATTATTGGGCGGGGTCATGATCTTTTCTGTCATCGCGTTTCCTCGTGGAAATACTTATGTTAATTTGGCTTGACACAATAAAAAAATCGTGCGGCAAAAACAGATTTTTTGCTCGCCCGTTAGATGACAAATTTTCCTCACAAAATGAACATTTGTCTTCATTATTATAGTGTATTTGTAGCGATGGGGCAATATCCAGAAAAACGCATCAAAAGAATAAAAATTCTAGGAGTTTTTTTATTTTAAACGCGACGGTAGGGGCGACTCGGCGAGTAGCCCCTACACATAGGATTTACAGTTTACGCTGTTACAAGACGCACGAACTTTCGCTTGCCCACTTGCAGCACGACTGGCAACATCTCCGGCGTGATGGTCGCCATAATATCTTCGACTAAAGCCTCATTCATGCGGATGCCCTTTTGCTGAATCAGCCGTTTGGCTTCCGCCCCACTCTCGACCATCTTCAGCCGCCGCAAAATATCGACGATCTTTTCCTGTTCGGTCAGGGTCTCTTCGGGAATATCGCTGGGGAGCCCACCGCTGCGGTAAACCTCGTCCCAATGTTTTTGCGCGGCCTCAGAATCTTCTGGGCTGTGAAAGATACTAACGACCTCCTGCGCTAGCCGCATCTTGACTTCATTCGGATGAAGCGTATCTGCGGCCAAACCGTCTTCCATTTCTTTCAATTGTGTTGCCGACCAGCCGAGAATCAATTTATGATAGATCGAAATGGCCTTATCGGGGACGCTCATGACCTTACCGAACATATCATTAGGTGTAGCCAAGAGCGGAATATGATTGCCGAGGCTTTTGCTCATCTTAATTGTACCGTCGGTGCCGGGTAACAATTCACCCATGATGATGGCAATTTGCGGTTTTTGTCCTAGCCCTTGCTGCAATTTGCGTCCGGCAACTAGAATATTGAAAAGTTGATCTTGTCCGCCAACCTGCACATCGGTCTCCTGCGCGACAGCATCATAAGCCTGCATCAGGGCATAAAAAAATTCATGGAGATAAATCGCTTGACCGCCGTCAATCCGCTTGGCAAAATTTTCTCGCACAAGGAATTGCTGTACGGTGAAGTTACTCGCCAACCGAATAATATCAGCGAAATCGAGGGTGGAAAGCCATTCATCGTTACGGCGGACACGGGTCAAATCGCGGTCAAGAATTTTAAAAGACTGTTCGGCATAAGTCCGGGCATTTTCGTCAACCTGCTCTGCCGTAAGTTGATCGCGGGCTTTTTCTTTATCGGACGGATCACCAATGAGGCTGGTAAAGGTGCCGACAAGAAAAGTCACATCATGCCCAAATTCCTGAAATTGGCGCAGCTTCCGCATGGTAATGGTATGACCGAGATGCAAATCAGCGGTACGCGGATCATAGCCGCAGTACACCCGCAGCGGACGGCCTTGTTTTTCCGCCTCAACCAGCCGTTCACGCAGTTCTTTACGCATACTTTCTTTGGTTTCCGGGTCGCCATATTCCGCGCCGGACATCAGCACTTCAACTTGTTCGTCAATGGTGGGCATACGCATAACCTTAAGAGATTTAATCCGATTTTTCAAAGGTAAAACTATAGCATACAAAAAGCAGAGATTACATCCAGCGCACAACTTGACCCATTGTGAACTTTTTTGAACCATCATATAATACAAGTAGGCTGACATAAAGCCTCAGAAGCAATCCTAACTTGTTCCTGTTCTGTATGATGCTTATAATCTAGGCTAAATTTGTACGTGTAAAAGGACTCTCCACTTATGAAAACTATGACCAGCGCCGAAGTGCGCCAGGCATTTTTGGATTACTATGTTGAACAAAATCATCGTGAAATCGCGTCATCCTCGCTCGTGCCGGGGAATGATCCGACGCTGCTGTTTGCGAATTCGGGCATGGTGCAGTTTAAGGATGTCTTTCTCGGCACCGATAAGCGCGACTATAAACGCGCTACGACCTCACAAAAATGCCTGAGAGTGGCTGGCAAGCATAATGATCTCGAAGAAGTCGGGCCCTCGCCGCGCCATCACACCTTCTTTGAGATGCTCGGTAACTTCAGCTTTGGCGATTACTTCAAAAAAGAAGCGATGCAATTCGCATGGCAGTTGCTCACACAAGTTTATGAGATGCCAGCAGATCGTCTTGCAGTCACTGTTTACGAAAAAGATGATGAGAGCTACAAGCTGTGGAATGAACTGATCGGAATCCCGGAAAATCGTATTGCCCGGATGGGGCCGAAAGATAATTTCTGGCAAATGGCGGAAACTGGCCCGTGCGGCCCCAACAGTGAAATCTATTGGGATCGCTACCCGGAACGCGGCGAAGACGGTATTATCGCGTCTGTTCAAGAAGATGACGGGCGCTTCATGGAAATCTGGAATCTGGTTTTCATGCAGTACAACCGCACCCAACCTGATCCCACCCATACGGGTCGGTATGACGAGCCGCTGCCTGCGCCCGGTGTCGATACCGGAATGGGATTGGAGCGCGTTTGTGTTGTGCTGCAAGGCGTTTATGCCAATTACGAAACTGATCTTTTCATGCCCATCATCGAAGCGACGCAAAAACTGACCGGACATTCCAACGAAGAAAGGGATGCCAATATCGTCCCGTACCGCGTGATTGCCGATCACGTCCGCGCCGCCGTCTTTTTAATCGCAGACGGCGTTCTACCGGGCGCAAAAGGCCGCGATTCGGTCTGCCGCCTTGTACTACGCCGCGCAGCTCGTTTCGGCGCGAAAATCGGTTTTACCGAGCCATTCTTGGGCAAAGTAGCGGAAGCCGTCATTGAGGTGATGGGTGGTCATTATAGCGAATTGGTTGAACGCGCCGAAGTCATTAAAAAAACGATCACGCAGGAAGAAGTGCGCTTCCGTAAAACGTTAGATCGCGGATTGAGCGAGTTAGATGAGATGCTGAATACCTTACCGTCCGGCGGACAGCTTCCCGGCGAAAGAGCCTTTTATCTCAAAGCCACGCTTGGCCTCCCGATTCAGGTGACCAAAGACATCGCTGAAGAACGAGGTTATACCGTTGATATGTCCAGCTTTGAAACGGCTGAACAGGAACATGCCACTGTCAGCGGCGGCGGGCAGGCAATGGGACAAATGGCCTCAGCAGAGGTCTATAATGATTTGCTGACTGAACTTAAATCCACTAATGCGCTTGATGTAAATGGCGTGGTTTACGTACCTTATGGCTCCACGCATGTTCAGGCGCAGGTAGTCGCCTTAATGCAAAACGGACAGCAAATTAAAAATGCCATTACGGGTGAAAAAGTCGAGGTCATCCTCGACACCACACCATTTTATGTGGAATCCGGCGGTCAAATCAGCGATACGGGGATCATCTCTGGCGATGGTTGGCGCATCGAAGTTGAGGACATGAGCAAACCCGTCACAGGCTTAATCGTCCATCATGGTGAGGTCATAGAAGGTACGCCCAAAACAGGTGACGCAGCCCAAGCGGAAGTAGATGAGGTACGCCGTGCTGATATTACGCGTAATCACACGGCGACGCATCTGCTTCATGCTGCGCTCCGCAGTCATTTAGGACATCACGTCCAGCAGCGCGGGTCATTAGTCGCGCCGGATCGTCTGCGCTTCGATTTCGCGCATGATGCAAAAGTGACCGCCGAAGAACTCAAGACCATCGAAACCGAAGTCAACGACATTATTATGTCCAACTATATCGTTCGCACCGCAGAAAAATCGCTGGCGGAAGCCCGTACCGAAGGCGCGATGGCTCTGTTTGGCGAAAAATATGGCGAGCGCGTCCGCACGGTGAGCATTGTTAAAGACGGCGAAAACGGGGCAAGGCGCTACAGCTATGAACTGTGCGGCGGGGTGCATGTACCAGAAACTGCTGGAATCGGCTCATTTGTTATCGTCAGTGAAGGCAGTGTCAGCGCGGGAATCCGCCGCGTAGAAGCGCTGACGGGTCATGGCGCAGTCGCGTATAATCAACATACACTGGATACCCTTTATCACGTAGCGGAACAATTGAACACCACGCCAGAAAATGCCTCCGCACGAATTGTCGCTTTGCAAGAGGAATTGAACGCCAGCAAGAAACAAATCGAGAAGTTACGGCGCGATATTGCGCGCACTAACTTCGAGGCGATGATCGACAAATTGGAAGAAATCAAAGGTGTGCCTACCCTCATCGCCCTGTTTAGCGATACATCAATGGATACCCTCCGTGAAATGTCCGATTGGTTTCGTGGTAAGGTCAAAAGCGGTGTATTCGTCGCAGGCAGCGATTTAGAAGGCAAGCCGCAGTTGATGGTCGCCGTCACAGACGATTTAACGAAAAAAGGGCTTCACGCTGGAAATATGATTAAGATCATCGCTCCGATTGTGGGCGGCGGCGGCGGTGGCAAACCGACGATGGCACAAGCAGGCGGTAAGGACAGTGGGAAGCTGCGAGAAGCCTTAGAAAAAGCTCGTGATCTCATTAGCGAAAGCTATAATGGCTAATTTGGGCTTCGGGAGATGTACAATAAATCCGTAAAAGTAATGCAAAGAATTGAAACCACCAAGACGCGGAGGACACCAAGAGCATTTTTCATAAAACATTCTTGGCGCTCTTGGTGACTTGGTGGTTAAAAATTGAAAGACTTTTGTGGTTTTACTACATATCACCCCTACATCATATTTTAGGTAAGGACGGCTGGATGAGTGATAAACCGGAATTTGTGCAGATCGAAAACGGGGAAGATGTCTCCTCCATCAAAGATCGCCTGACATTTATCCGGGGACAGCGCGTTCTGCTCATCTGGCCGGAAGAAGGCACCGCTCTCACGCGCAAACTTGATCTGGTGCTGATTCAGCGTGAAGCGATGCGACGTGCCATTCGTTTAGCGCTCGTAACGCATGATCCTGTCGTCATTCAACATGCAACAGAACTCAACATCAGCACGTTTGAGACGATTGGCGCGAGTGAACGTGGACGCTGGAAACGTGGACGCTCAAAAGTCTTTACTAATCGTGAACAACGTCCCGCCTCTGAACCGCAAGCGGAAGACTTAATGCCTGTCGCCAGTCGTGTGCGCGGGGAAAATTTAGAAGGCTCACCTTTACGGAGATTGGGCTTTCGCTTAGGTATTATCGCATTTGTGATTGGCATTGTCGGCGGGGTTGCCTATTTGGTCGTACCTGGTGCAATAGTGACAGTGACTCCAGCCGAGCAGTTGGTCGAAGCCAGCGTAGATATTACGGCTGATCCCTCGCTTCTCACCAACGATGTTGATGTCGAAAACGCGATTATTCCCACGCGTATCTTACCACTTGAGATTGAAGATACCGCCTCCATCCCGACAACAGGGGTGCAAACGCTCGATAGTGTGCTAGCTATCGGGAGTGTCGTCTTTATCAATCGAACCGCCAATGAAATCAATATTCCGCTTGCCACGATTGTCAGCACCGGGACAGGCACACCGATTATGTTCCGCACAACGCTCGACATTATTCTTCCCGCTGGCGAGGGTCAAGAAATCGAAGCACCAATAGAAGCGATGCCGGCCTCATCCGGGACAATGGGCAATGTCGAGGGAAATTTTATCAACGTTGTGGTTGGCCCCTTAGAAGGCAGCATCAGCGTACTCAATCGTGTGCCGACCTTCGGCGGCGAAAATCGCACCGTGAACGTCGTCACTGAAAGTGATCGTGAACTGCTGCTGGGCGCAATGCGACAGCAGTTGCAATCCCGTGCTTACGTCGAGATGCAGCCCCAGCTTACCGCCACTCAATTTATCATCGACGAGAGCATCCGCATCACCGAAGAACGCGCTGATGCCACGATTTTTAGCGCCGAAGTAGGGGACGTGACCGATACACTCACCCTCACAATGCGTGTAACCGTCGAAGCTATCGCGGTAGATGAACAACTTGGGCAGCAAATTGTCTTCGCACGAATGGCGAATCAGATTCCGCGTGGGCGCATCATTCAGTCGGACACTATTACCTATCAGAGAGGTGCAGCCTCAGTCAATCCTGACGGAACGATTATCTTTACGATGAACGGCAGCGCCCTTGTTACGGGTCAAATCAACGTGGGACAATTGCAAGAACGTTTAGCAGGACGCACACGTAGCAATGCACTCACTTATTTGCAAAATGAAGTCGATCTTACCGAGACCTCCCTCCCCACGATCACGATTTCGCCCGATTGGTTTGGTCGCCTCCCGATCTTACCGCAGCGTATCACCATCGTCATTGTTGAAGTCGTCCCATGAGCGCTGGCAAACTGCTAGGGATCGATCATGGAATCAAGCGGATTGGAGTCGCGGTATGTGATGCTTCACAGTTAGTAGCGCGTGAATTGACCATCATCAATCGCAAATCTAAAATTGAGGATTTCGCCCGTTTAAATCATATCGCCGCTGAACAAAATGTGATTGGCATTATCGTCGGTCTGCCTTCCGATTTAGACGCGCCGCCGGATATTCATACACAAGCAGATACCGTGCGGCTTTGGGTGGAACGCTATAAAGAAACTACAGCTCTCCCTATCGTTTTTTGGGATGAACAGTTGACGAGTGTGGATGCTCAGGAAATCGCACGGCAGAAGCGGCGCAAAGTAACCGATCCGATTGATGATCTCGCCGCCCGCCTCATACTGCAAAGTTATCTCGATGCCCTGCGTGATGGCCTAGCCGTCCCGCCGGATCAGGCATTATAATGCGGCGCAATGAAGCGAAGGAAGCAAACGGGTTTCCTGCTCTGAAAATACTTTGCGATTATTGGCGTTCTTCGCGCCTTTGCGTTTAATCTTCGCCCTTTGCTCTGAAAATGCTTCATTTTCATTCAGAGGTGTGATCGTTTTTCATAGTCGCTTTGCGCTCTAAATTACACATACTGGAGATGCCCTTTGGAACGTCCCCTACGGACAATCGCCCTTTTACTCTTAGCCCTCGTTTTTATCGCCGTCGTCTGTGCCGGATTTGTTTTTATCCTCGCCGGAGATGACCTGATCGACTTTGCGCGATTAGCCGCTGTACGCTTTTCAGTATCCACCCGCGAAGATGATTTGCAGCGCACCGTCGGGAGCGATCCAACCCCCATCCGCTTTACGGTAAATCTAGGCGATTCTCCGCCGCTCATCGCGCAAAATCTCTTTTCATCGAGCTTAATCCTTGATGCCGAGCTATTTAGTGATTATGTGCAGGCCGAGCAGCTTGATGTGGAACTTGAAGCAGGAACCTATTTCTTAAATCAGACCCAGACCATCCCCCAAATCGCCAATGCCCTGACCGACTCGCGCAGCAGCCAGATCATTTTCACCATTCTGGAAGGCTGGCGCATGGAAGAAATCGCCGCCGCGATTGATACTAATCCCTTGTTTGGATTTTCTGGCGAAGATTTCTCAGGGGTGGTAGATGCAGGGGTAAATGTCGAACCGAGTTTCGCGCAAACCGTTGGTTTACCAGAAGGCGCATCTCTGGAAGGATTTCTTTACCCCGATACTTACAGCTTGCCGCCTGATATTACGGCTGAAGGGCTACGTGATTTGCTAACTGAAGCATTCTTACTGGCGGTTGGCGATCAACTAACGCAAGATGCAGCTAATCAGGGCTTCAGTCTGCACGAAATGGTTACGCTGGCCTCGATTATTGAGCGTGAAGCAGTTCAAACCGATGAACAGCCGCTCATCGCCAGCGCTTATCGCAATCGCCTCGAAATCGGGCAGAAGCTGGATGCCGACCCAACCGTGCAATATCCATTAGGGACATCTGAAAATTGGTGGCCTCGCATCACTGCCGCTGATTATGCCGGTGTCCTTTCGATCTACAACACGTATCTTTATGAGGGCTTTCCGCCGGGGCCGATTGCGAATCCGGGATTAGCGGCGATTCGGGCGGCAATTTATCCCGCCGAATCGGATTATTTTTATTTCCGCGCCGACTGTCGCAGCGATGGCTATCATGACTTCGCCACGACCTATGACGAACATCTGGCGAATGGGTGTTGAAGGCTAAAATAACTTTGTGGAAGATCATTTTAAGTAGAGCAAGACATTACCATTTAACACAGAAAATCCTACCTCAGCTCTCTCCTTACACAAAGAGGAGGCAGAACACGCTGTATTACTCCCCCTCCTTGAGTTCGGGGAGGGGGTCGGGGGGTGGGTTTTGGTATGAAACGCCGTATTTTGTCCTTGTCATTGTTTGTTTAGGCTTTCTAATCTCTTCATGCGCCGTCGTAAAAACCGACACACCTGCTAAAGTCGCGCTGATCGCCCCGTTTGAAGGCCGTTATCGAGAAATCGGCTATCAGGCGCTTTATGCCGCACGCTTAAGGTTGATGCAAGCCCACATAAGTGATAAGGTGCAGCTATTGCCGATTGATGACGGCGGGAGTGTCGAAAATGCTGTTGATCGCGCCCACGCACTCGCCAATGATCCGCAGGTAATCGCTGTGATCGCCCTTGGGTATGCTGCCACCGCGCCAGAAACACAGGCGGCCTATGGCGATTTGCCCGTGATTGTCGCAGGCTATTGGGGCGCGTATCCGACAACCGACACGATCTTTATTCGCGTTAATCCGGCGATGCCCGGCTTGCTGACCGTCTCTCCCCGCCTTGAAATCTCCGAAGCCGCACACATCGATACGCCATTATGGGGCGGGGAAGTTTTCGCGCTTGAACAATTCCCTCAGCTTCGTGATGATTTAAGCGGTATCACGATTCTCAGCAGCGTCCAATTACCTGATGAGCATTTCCGCACACTTTACCGAGCAAGCGATCCTTTCGCGCCTGAACCTA
>DAOTTO010000327.1:0-3236 GCA_034437895.1 Anaerolineae bacterium
ATTCGCACCATCGAGCCAATTTATGAGCGCAAATTCATTTTCGATAGTTACGCAAACCGGGTAGGCAAGGGCACTCACAAAGCCCTAGACCGTTGTACGTATTACATGCGACGCTATAACAGGACTTTCGCTTACCTCACCCCCCGGCACCCTCTCCAAGTATCGGAGAGGGGGAGAAAAACGCATCTTGAAGTCCCCTCTCCATGCAATGGGGAAGGGATTTAGGGGTGGGGTAAATGCGTGAGCGAAAGTCCTACATAGGAAGCGTCTATGCTCTCAACCCAACACGCGATACGCCCAGCGCAGCATTAACTCCTGATGGTCGATTTGCTGCTCCATCGCGCGCGAGCCATGCCCCGCATCAAACCAACTGACCTCGATTTCCTTGCCCATCGACTTGAGCTTATCCTCAAAAACGTGCATCTGCCGTGCCGGACAGCGGGTGTCATTCGCGCCTTGTATCACCAAAATCGGCGCTTTGATCTGCTCGGCATAGGTGATGGGCGACCCTGCGGCGTGGGCTTCGGGCTTTTCATCGGGCGTGCCGCCAAAAAGCGAGCGCTGATAGCCGCGTAATGTTTCCGCTTGATCTTCATACATCAGCCGCCAATCGGCAATCGCCACCTGCGCCATGCCACCCGCCCAAAGTTCAGGCCGCCGTCCCAGCGCTTGCAGCGTCAAATAACCGCCGTAACTCCCGCCCGTCAGCAAGACCGAATCTGGTTGCGCGATGCCATTATCGACCAGCCATTGATAACCCGTCGCCATATCATCGACTTCATCTATGCCCAACCGTCCCCAAATGGCCTGTTCAAATTCGCGCCCGAAAGTGGTGCTGCCGCGATAATTGACCGACATCCACGCGAAACCATGATCGAGCCACGCCTGAGCGCTTGAAGCAAAAACTTCGGTCTGGACGGATGTGGGGCCGCCGTGTGTGTGTAAAATCGTCGGGAAGTGGCCGCTGCCTTCTGGAACCGCCACCCACGCTTGAATCTGTGCGCCGCCCGTTGAAGTCAGCATGATTGATTTCCAGGGTCGCCCGGTGGGGGCATCACCTGCGGTAAGGATGGTGCGTTTGAGTGCGCCCGTCGTCGCATCTAAGGCGATCACCTGCGAAGGGCGAGTCGCATCCTGCCAGTTGGCGAAAATCTCATTATCCGGCATAAAGTACGCGCTGTTATACGTCCCGGCGGGATGATCGAGTTTGGTCAGGGTGCTGTGTTCCAGATCGTAAATATAGAGCGTGTTCACCGCCGCAAAAAAGCGCATCAGCAAAATGCGTTTGCCATCCGGCGACCAACTGACGGGCGCAATATCGCCGCTCAAATCTTCCAGCGGGATGTCGGTGCGATCTCCGGTTTTTACATCCCAAATCAGCGGACGATCAAAGCCCGTGACGCTGGTGCTGGCTAGAAGGCGTGAATCGCCCGCGACTGGCGCGAAGGCCACAGGCGTAATGCTGCCTTCGCTTTCTTGCAGCACTTTAATATTTTGGGTAGGTTCGGTGGCGTTGAGGTCAAAGCCGTACAGGGCATAATCAAGATTCTGGCTGCGTTCCGTCGTGGCGATAATGGCGTAATCGGCATCAAACGATAGCATCGGCCCGAATGAGAGGCGCTCAATCTTGTAAAGCGGTTTTGGCACTTCGAGTGTGCCGTCGGGATGCTGGTCAATCGTGTATGTTTGGAATCCATCGCGTCCCGCCGCTAGAAAGCCGAGTTTTTTACCTGACAGCGCGGCGCTCACGCTCCATCCGGCATAAGGCGGCAAATCCGGCGTGATGGATACCGCATCGCCGCCTTCAAATGGGACGCGCACCCAATGCCCGATCTCGTTCCCTTGTTCGTCTTGATGATAATAAATATACTTGCCGTCGGGGCTGATTCCGCCGTTGACGACACCGGCGGGTTGATGCGTAATCTGTTTGAGGTCGCCCGTCGCCACATCCCACGCGTGAAGTTGGTAAATCCCGCTTTTGTTGGTGATGGCTAAGCCTCGCGCCGGATTTTGTGCGGCGATTTGTGTCGCGGCGACGATGGGAGCGCGAAAGCGAGCTTTCCACGGGGCGCTGTCGTCAAGGTTTAAAGGCTTCATGCAGACTCCTTTTAAATTTATTTGAATGATGCCCTATCTTAACCCGAAAACAAAAACCGTGCTATATCGTCTAGGCCGCTATGACACATTCACTTGTTCCAACAAATCGGCGATGAAGGCTTTTCGTGTCTCCTGATTAAGCGCAACAGAGTACGTTGGGTTGCTGATCTTACTATTTGCGAGCAGCACATCAAACGCAATCCCCTCTAACAAGTGTAAACTCTCGATGTAAGCCCGAAAATTGGCTTTTGTCGCTGTGGGTATCCATTTTTCACCATCATGCCAGATAAAATCACCGACAAACAAATATTGTTTTTCAAGCATCGAGATCAGGTAGCACACACCGCCAGGTCGATGTCCGGGCGTTGGGATAACTTCAATCTGCGGTTCCAGCAGATGCCGCGTGAAGGGGAAGATCATCACCTGCTTCACAACGGGGGTTACGTCCGGCGCTTCGCCTTCACTACAATAGACGGGCGCATTAAAGCGTTCCGCCACTTGATCGCAGTGGGACGATTTGAAGTGCGAATCCCCTAGCAATTGCCGACTCAGCCCGCCAAGTTCGGCTATCGCGTCGAAATGTGCCTCAATCGTGCTGTTCGTAGAAAAGCACGGAATCAATAGGTTGCCCTCATCGCGCTTGACGAAAAAAGGCCGATATTTACTGGGGGTCTGTTTGGAGGGAAAAATCTGATAAATGTTGGGGAAAATTTCGTTCATACTACCTCCTGATTAACAAAACAAGCGTTCTATTCTAAGTATATCCTTTATCAAGTGTGCGAAACAAGATCATCCTACAGGCTTGATGCACTTTTGCCGCAAAAACCATTTTTATCGTTTTGTGACAGTTCCTAAACTTGGATTCGCATAGGCTGTACTGTAGAATAGTACCAAAGTTCACAATCATGCTCGTCAACCTCAATTCTAGGAGGATTATAAAGCAATATGGCAACCAACGGACACAAGCGTCTCCTCATCCCCGGCCCCGTCGAAGTGCGTCCAGAAATTTTACAGGCACAAACCGAATGGATGATCGGTCATCGCTCCACCGCCTTCGCTGATCTTTTTGCGCGTTTACAAGAAAAACTCAAAAAAGCCTTCGTCACACAAAACCGCGTCTTTGTGCAAGGCTCATCCGG
>DAOTTO010000328.1:0-7212 GCA_034437895.1 Anaerolineae bacterium
ACTTCGGGATACCTCACCAGTTCCGAACTCTGCGGTGAGCGATTAAACAGGTGATTGGGAAAAGCCAGTGTCGCTCACGCCAAACCAGTCCGTAACATTGTCTAGGTGAACTTAACCCCGCGTAAGCGGAGCAGGCTTTGAGGGAGAGCCAGCAGGTAACTGCAAATCTCCCTTTCCCTTCGGGGATTATCGTCAGCTACTATTGAATGGATTAAGGTGCTTACTGCGAACCTTTGGTTCGACCCCTTGCCTAAAGGCAGGGGTATCTCGCACCGATTTCGATGAACCGCCCTACCCAGATACTCTTGATCGAAGATGACCCGGCTGTTGCTCATAGCCTGCGTGATGGGTTAGAGCGCGACAGCTATCATGTCGTCTGGAAAAATACCGGGCAAGAGGGTGTCCGCTACGCCCGCGAACAAAATCCGCAGCTCATTATCCTTGATGTGCGCCTGCCGGATGGCTCTGGCTTAGATTTTTGCCGTCAACTGCGGCAGCAAGGCGCGTTCCAGCCGATCTTGATGCTGACCGTTCAGCGTGAAGAGATGGATAAAGTGTTGGGGCTGGAGATGGGCGCTGACGATTATGTCACCAAACCCTACAGCTTGCGCGAACTGCTTTCGCGGATTCGGGCGCTGCTGCGGCGGGCGTATGGCGAACTTTCGATGTCGGATGCTGAATTGGTCTATGTCGGCGATCTCATCGTAGATCGCAGTCGCGGACAGGTTAAGCGCGGGGAACACATCATTTTCCTGACACCAATTGAATTCCGCCTTTTAGTATTCCTAGCACGCCATCCGGGGCAAGTCCTCACGCGCTCCCAAATTTTAGATGCCGTTTGGGGCTATAACGCCGATGTGGAAAGTGAACGCATCATCAACGTGCATATCCGACGGCTGCGGGAAAAGGTCGAAATTGACCCTAGCGAACCGCGCCTTATTTTGACAGTTCCCGGCATTGGGTATCGGCTTGCGAGTTAGGCTAGTATTAAGGGAAGTTTACAGGAACAGCCATTCATTGGCTCCCTTGTCTAAGCAATAATGCAATTTAAATCCAATCAGTACGGAGGCGAGTCCCCCATGCGCCCCAGATCAATTCGTTGGCAGTTGCCCGTGAGCTACGGTGCGATTGCGCTTCTTTCCACGTTAGCCCTCGGCCTAGCGCTTTTAGTAACGCTGCGTGATTATTATATGCAGCGCGAACTGAGCTATCTACAAGGTAATGCCCAAACCATCAATTACTCTGTCGCGGAGATGATGGAAAGCGACATTCCAATGGCGGTGATTCAAGCCCAACTCGCTAGTTATTCATTTTTATCGCAAGTCCGGCTGCGGATGCGCGACATTGACGGAATTGTCCTGGCGGATTCGGGCGTACCGCGTAATCGTAATCTGCTCTCGATTTCGGCGCAGCCAGGGGTGCAAACCGTCACGCCACCGGTCAGCCGATCCGCCAATGCGCTCTCGGCGCTGGATCCTTATGTCGATATTGGCGATTACCGGACGCGGCTTGATATGCCGATTGGCATTCCGGTTGACGATTTTGAAACTGGGCAGCGCGTGACAGAATTTTATGTCCCGGTTATCACGCTGGAACGTATTTATCCTGATACAACAGACTCTGCCCTCGCTAATGAAGTCGCTAATGCAAATACCTCTGATGACAACGCGCAGCCCGGATTTACCAGCGTTCTGGCGGCGACAGGAACGATTTCGGGCTTTAGCTTTGGCGACGAGACCACAGGCGAAGGCGAGCGTTCCTCTCAGATTGTGGTGCAGACACTTTACAGCAGCGCAGGCGATCCGATTGGCCTGATTGAACTTTCCCAAGGCCCCGCTTATGGACGGCAGATTGTGTCGCGTGTGGCGCAAGGCTGGCTTTTTGCTAGTACGCTGGCGGTAGCGATTGCTGGCTTTGCCGGATTGAGCGTAAGCCGCCGCATCACCGTCCCGCTTATGGAACTGACGGAAGCGACCACGCGCATGTCCAAAGGCGACTTAACCGCCCGCGCTGAATTGGATCGAGAGGACGAACTCGGTCAATTAGCCACCGCCTTTAACGAGATGGCGCGGCGGATTGAGGAAATTGTGGTCACGCTCCGGCGCTTTGTGGCGGATGCCGCTCACGAATTGCACACACCTTTAACGGCGCTCCATACCAATCTTGAACTTGCCAGCGATGAACTAAATCAAAAAACGCGCCAAGCCTATATTGAACGCGCTCAATCGCAGGTTAAACGGCTGGAAACCTTAACCGACAGCCTCCTCAACCTCTCACGGATGGAATCCGGCACAGCAAATGATCCTTATCGTGAGGTGTCGCTTTCTTCACTGCTGCTGGAAGTCAGTGAATTGTATGCCTCGCGCTCCGAACAAGCTGGGATTAACTTCATGCTGGAACTGCCCAAACAGCCCGTGGTGGTCTATGGCAGCAGCAGCCAACTGCGGAATGCGCTCGGTAATTTATTGGATAACGCCATTAAATTCTCGCCTACAGGGGAGACGATTACCGTCGTGCTGCAAGAAAGCCTCGGCGATGTGGCGATTACGATCCAAGATCATGGTATTGGCATCCCGCCAGACGAGATTAACACCGTGTTCAGCCGCTTTCATCGCTGCCGTAACGCCGCCGATTATCCGGGCAGCGGCTTAGGCTTGGCGATTGTTAAGCATATTGTTGAGGCACATCGCGGCGCGATTCATCTGCAAAATCAGCTTCCGGGGCTGCGAGTCACCTTGACTCTGCCGAGTTTTGCCGCGACCTATCTGCTGGAAAGGGCATCCTGAAAAAAAGCATCGCTTGGCTTTATAATCCACTAGCCTCCGATTAGCTTTTTTCAGGAAGGATCATTTGCCTTGTCCAAACGTGCTTTGGTTTTAATCGCGGTAGGCATCGTATTTATTGCAGTGGGTATGGTTGTTTTTGTCGTCGCCAGCACCAGCCAGAGTGACGCGCCCACCGCGTTGGAACTCACGCGCAGTTTTGATGAAAGCCCCACCGGATTCAGCTTTCGTTATCCCGACGATTGGCGCTATACCATTCCGATGCGTGGGCTGCTCATCAGCGGTCTGCCGGAGACATTGAATAATGAGGAGGCGGGGCCTACCTTTACCATTCAGCGCACACAGCCGCTTTCGACCTATCCCACGCTGGAAGATGCGATGGATTTGTATCTGCGGCGCGGGGCATTGAGCGCGGAGCGTCAATGGACACAAACCAGCGACATCACACCAATCACGTTTTTGGGGCGTGAGGCGCTGACGGTTGATTTACAGGGGCGCGATAACGAAGCTAGTCCGCAGCAAAATTCCCGCATCATCGTCACGACTTCCGAAAATACATTTGTTTATGTGATGGTGGTGACTGCGCCCGTGACGGTGTGGGAGCGTTTTTTGCCGACGCTGCAAGCGATTCTGGAGAGTGTGGAGATTTTGGAATAATTTTAGATCGAAATTATGGGGTGTAGGGGCGACTCGCCGAGTCGCCCCTACGCTGTATATCAAAGACCTTCTATTGACCGTCCAACGTCCACTGATGGATGTAGGAGGCATAGCCGTAGTAAACCCAGGAGGGGCCAGGGTTAAAGTTGCCGACGCGGTTGTTAGCAACCTGATAGATGTTGGGGGTGAAGGTGAAGTCATAGGCCACATCATCATGCGCGATTTGCTGCACTTGATAGTACAGTTCCGCACGTTGGTCTAAGGCGCATCCGGGAACGCTGCGAGCCTGACGGATGAGATCATCCACCGCCGGATTCACATACGAAGCCAAGTTGTTGCCAGAACCGGGGACATCTTCGGTGCTGAGCAGTAAGCTCATGTAGTCATTCGGGTCTGGGGGTGCGGTACCACCGCTGTTGCTCATCGGTGTCGCGTCGTAGGTCTGACCGAAGTAAACCTCGTCCAGATAGTTCGCCCATTCCACCAAATTCAAGTTCACTTCAAACCCGATTTGGCTAAGTTGATCTTGCGCTACGAGGGCGGTTGTCTCGAACAGAGCCAAAATGTTGCTGTAAGAAAGCGTGAACGCAAGGCGCACACCGTCTTTTTCGCGCACACCGTCGCCGTCGCCATCGACCCATCCGGCATCTTCCAGAATTTGCATGGCGGCTTCGGGATCGTAGGTATAGGGTTCAATGCTGCTGTTATAAGCCCAACCGATGGTCGGGACGACTGCGCCCACCAGCGGGGTGCCGCCAGTCTCGCCGCCGAGTGTTGCCAAAACATCCTGCTTGTTATAGCCCATCGCCACAGCCATGCGTACCGCTGTATCGCTGAAGATGGGATGCGGTGTTTGTTCGATGGAGTTGCCATCGGCATCATAGGCCGCCGACGCGACGGTGGAATCTGCCCAGTTGAGCGACATAAAATTGACGGTCAACTGCGGGAAGAACTGATATTGCAAATTGCTGAGGTCTTCAATTTGGGAGAAGAGATCGCCTTGGAAGTAGGTGTAATCAATTTCGCCAGCTTGAATAGCCTGAAGCGCCACTGCTTGTTCACCAATCACGCGGTTCACAAGGAACGGAATAGCGGGTGCGCCGCCCCAGAAGGTGGGGTTGGCGACATAGCGCTGACCTTCATCCGGTGCCCAGCTTTCCAGAACATATGGGCCACCGCTGATATCGGGGTTCTGGTTAAAGGGTCCTTCGACAAAATCGCTGTAATCCGCCGCGTATTTGTGCGCGGGCAAAAAGCGAATCGCCCCAAGTTGGCTGAGGGCGGCGCAATCTGCCTCTGAGAGGACAACTTCGTAAGTTTTCTCGTCAATTTTGTTGACTTCAGACACCAAAGAAATATTGGATTCAAACGAGGTCGCAATGTCTTCGCTTTGAATTGCACCAATCGTGAAGATCATGTCGTCAGAAGTGATGGGCGTACCATCGCTCCAAACGGCTTCTTCACGGATGGTGAAGGTGTAGGTCAGGCCGTCTTCGGAGACTGTCCAGCTTGTTAAGCCTGGAATCGGTTCCCCGGTAAAGCTATCAATCTCGATGGGGGCAGGCCACAATACAGCAAACGCCTGATAAGACGCGCCATCCGTAGTCATCAACGGATTGAAAGTCGTAATGTTGCCCAGGCTACGAATCACCAGGGTTTCATCGTCTTGTGCTACCGCGATACTCAGGGGGAGTAACGCTAAGAGCAGCAGCGCTAATAAAAGAATTCGCCTCATAAAGATCTCCTTAAGTGAACTTGGGTGAGATACGAGAAGCAGCGCTAGTTTACGCTCACTGCATTTTAACAATACTTAACGCGATGCACAAAAATTGGGCATGTTCTCGTTTTCTGGCAGTCCGTCACCTTCTTTTGATGATAGAGGACACTGCCAGTCCACTGGCATGTCAAGATAGACTAAAACCATCTTTCGATAATTACGGACGTATCATCTGATGCGTCCACAGCATAAGCTGGAGGAACTCGTCTGCTATGATTGACGCGACCATAAAAACACCATTAAAGAGGGGTCACGATCTCTTGCGTGATCCACTCCTGAATAAAGGCACTGCCTTCACCGAACAAGAACGCGATTCTTTGGGGCTGCGCGGGCTGCTGCCGCCTAAAGTGCTTACGCAAGACGATCAAGCCAAACGTGCCATGCAGCAGCTCCACGCCAAACCTAACCCGCTGGAAAAATATATCTATTTAACCAGCCTACAAAATCGCAACGAAACACTTTTTTATCGTATCGTCATGGAACATCTGGAAGAGACGATGCCGCTGATTTATACGCCGACGGTGGGGCAGGCTTGCCAGGAATATGACCACATCTTCCGCCGCCCACGCGGGCTGTTTATTTCGGCTGAAGATCGCGGGCAAATTGCCGACATTCTGGCGAATTGGCCGGAAGATGATGTGCGCGTGATCGTCGTCACCGATGGCGAGCGCATCCTTGGCTTAGGTGATCTTGGCGCGAATGGCATGGGGATTCCGGTTGGCAAACTCGCCTTATATACGGCGTGTGCCGGAATTCACCCCGCGCAGTGCTTGCCGATCATGTTCGATGTCGGCACAGAAAATCAAAGCCTGCTTGATGATCCGCTGTATATTGGCCTGCGCCAGAAACGGCTACGCGGCACAGCTTATGATGAACTATTCGCGGAATTCGT
Source organism: Anaerolineae bacterium (assembly GCA_034437895.1). Taxonomy (GTDB): domain Bacteria; phylum Chloroflexota; class Anaerolineae; order Aggregatilineales; family Phototrophicaceae; genus JANRLJ01. Next base: position 6,110 of record DAOTTO010000328.1, read on the forward strand.
TCAGGCAGTGCAAGAGCGCTACCCCAACGCCCTGATTCAACTGGAAGACTTTGGTAACGCGCAAGCCTTCCGTCTGCTTAAGCACTATCGTGACCAGATTTGTACGTTTGACGACGATATTCAAGGTACTGCCAGTGTTGCGCTGGCGGGCTTGTATTCGGCGCTGCGGATTACGGGGCAAAGCCTGATCGACCAGCGGATATTATTTTTGGGCGCAGGCGAGGCGGGCATCGGTATGGGGGATTTGATCGTCGCGGCGATGGTTGATGCTGGAATGACGGAAGCGGATGCACAGGCGCGATGCTGGTTTGTCGATTCTAAGGGTTTGGTCGTTAAGAGCCGCACTGATCTGGTGGCGCATAAACGCCCTTATGCCCATGACCATGCTTTTTTGCCAGATTTACTCAGCGCTATTGAAACGCTGCGCCCAACCGCCCTCATCGGCGCTGCCGGACAAGCACAGGCCTTTACCCGTGAAGTAGTGGAAGCGATGACGCACATTAATCAGCGCCCGATCATTTTTGCGCTGTCTAACCCAACCTCAAAATCAGAATGTACTGCCGAAGAAGCGTATCAATGGTCGGCGGGGAAAGCCATTTTCGCCAGCGGCAGTCCTTTCCCGGCTGTCGATTACGGCGGACAGCATTTTACGCCCGGTCAGGCCAATAATGTCTATATTTTTCCCGGTGTGGGGTTAGGCGTGATTGTCTCTGGAGCGCGGCGGGTGACGGATGAGATGTTCTTTGTGGCGGCACAAACGCTGGCGACTCTGGTCAGTGAGGATGATGTGGCGCAAGGGCGGATTTATCCTCAATTAGCCAATATCCGGCAAGTCTCAGCGCACATCGCGGCAGCAGTGGCAAAAGTGGCGTATGCGCGTGGCTTGGCGACCCAACCACTCGGCAATCCTGACCATTTATTCGCCAAGATTCAAGCGCAGATGTTTGTGCCAGAATACGCGGATTATGCGTGAGCGCAAATACAAATACAGGACTTTCGCTTACCTCACCCCCCGGCCCCCTCTCCAAGTATTGGAGAGGGGGAGAAAAACGCATCTTGAAGTCCCCTCTCCATGCAATGGGGAGGGGATTTAGGGGTGGGGT
>DAOTTO010000329.1:0-4503 GCA_034437895.1 Anaerolineae bacterium
GGCACGCAACGCCCAGCGCGCCACCATCCGTTGGATGTTCGATGTCGCCCAAGCCCGCACCAAGCTTGCCCACCTCTACCCTGTGGTATCTTGAACTACTTTGCTGGCGGACTACTAGGAAGAAATAAACATGCGAAAGAAATTGGAGAAAGATTTAACCACTGAGGACACAGAGATTTAGCTTCAAATTCTTGGTGTCTTGGTGGTTCAAAAATTTCCTTGCTTTGAGAATACTCGATATTTCGCATGAATTGCTTTGCGAACCTTTGCGTTCTCCGCGCCTTTGCGGTTAACCTTCTTCCTCAGCCATAGAGACTACACGAAAGCCAATGTGATGATCCTGATAGGTTGGTGGGTCTTCAAAATGGCGATAAGCCGAGCGCGAGACTAATGGATTGCTTCCCCACCAGCCGCCTTTTTCAATTTTAATCGTCCCGCGTTCCGGCCCAGTCGGATCATCCGTCTCGGTCACATCGTCATACCCATTCGACAGCCAATCCGCCACCCATTCCATCGTATTCCCTGCCATATCCAACGCACCGACCCAACTCGCGCCATCCGGGAAACTTCCGACAACCGTCAGGTCTTCGCTATCGACTACGTTAGCCAGTTCGGGATTCCATTCGTTGCCCCAAGGATAGATCAGCGATTCGGGTCGCCGCCCCGCATATTCCCATTGTGCTTCTGTCGGCAAACTGCCACCGCGCCAAGCCGCATACGCTTCTGCTTCAAACCACGTCACGCAAACACGTGGGAAATCATCAGGCGTTTCCGTCACGCAAGCGGCAGGGAGTTCTTCAATGTCTTGTCGCCCCAGCCATTCCAGCCCATCTTCCGACCAAAAGGCTTCATTGGTATACCCGCCGTCATCCATAAAGGCTTGATACGCGGCATTGGTCACTTCATATTTATCGATCCAATAACCTTGCGTCAGGCAAACCTCATGCTGCGGCTATTCGCTGGAAATACGTCCAACCGCCCATGAAGGCGCATCCAAAGAACGGGCATATTCGGCCTCCGTCTCGCTCGTCCCCATCATAAAACAACCCGACGAAACGTAAACTTGTTCGATGCCTTTCTCGTCAGTTCGGGTGTCACCTGCTGCTGGCATTTCCGCCTCCTGTGCGCTGCTGTAAAAAGAAAGACAAAATAGCCCGCATAAAAAAGCGAAATAGTATTTTTTCATCCAACATCTCCTTCTGGACTTGTAAAATCTTCGGGATTGAACCGCATAAAGAGTCACAAAGCGAGATTTTATTGAGAGACTGTAATCTCCGTTAAGCTATAGGTGTGCCTGCATAACATTAGTTAATTTATACAAACGCAAGCGTGGGAAAAGCGTCAGGTTTTGTAGCCGTTTACTTTCGGCGGGTTTGTAGGGTTCGTGTTAAAATTAAAATACTGTTTATGAAATAAGGGCATAAGCAATTGCGCCCTTACCCACAAAAGATAGCGCTATCGCTATACCAATAAGGAGCGTGTATGAGACGCAAAGTTTGCCTTTTTATTTTAGCCACTGTAATGCTCCTGCTTACAGTCAGCGCTCCAGCGTTGGCGCAGGATGCCCAAGCGCAAGCCCAGACTGTTCATGTGGTCGCGCCCGGCGAGAATCTTTATCGTATCTCTCTGCGTTATGGGACGACTATCGGCGCAATTCAAGCCGCTAACGGCATCGCTAATCCCAATCTGATTTATGTGGGACAGCGATTAAACATCCCCGGCGGCGGGACGACCCCCGTTCCTCAGCCTACGCCGATTCCGGGTCCGAACCCGCAACCAGCCCCCGGCAGTTATACGATTGTGCGCGGAGATACTTTAGCCAACATCGCACGACGTTTCGGCACAACTGTGCAGGCGATTGTCAGCTTAAACGGCATTGCGAACCCGAATCTGATTTTTGCCGGACAAGTGCTACGCATCCCCGGCGGCTCAACCACTCCGCCTGGCCCACAACCGACAGCAGTACCCGGTACACCCCCAACGGCGGTGCCACCTGGTCCCGGACCTGGCCCGGTTACAAGCGGATTTGAACTCGGTGGGCAGGTCGACAGCTTCCGCTATCCTGACCAAATGCGCGGCGCAGGCATGACATGGGTCAAACGCCAAGTCGTTTATAGCCAAGGACAACCCGCCAGCATCGCACAGGGCGCAATTGACCAAGCACGAGCGAATGGCTTTAAAGTATTGTTGAGCATCGTCGGCAGCCCCAGCCAGCTTGGTGCGAATCGTGCCGGATATATTCAGGAATTCGCCAATTTCTTAGGCGGCGTGGCAGCCCTCGGCCCCGATGGTATCGAAGTGTGGAATGAGCAGAATCTTGATCGTGAATGGCCCGCCGGACAGATCAGCGGGGCAGCCTATACCGAAATGCTGCGTGCGGCCTACAGCGCGATTAAAGCCGCTAACAATAATGTCCTCGTCATAAGCGGTGCGCCAGCCCCCACCGGCGCGGAATCGGCCTTCCCTGGTCGGGTGGTCAATGATGATAACTTCATCCGTCAGATGGCGGCGGCAGGCGCGGCGAACTTTATGGATTGCGTCGGTGTGCATTATAACGAAGGCATCTTGCCTCCAACTGCAACCAGCGGCGACCCACGCGGCAACAGCAGTTTCTATTCCCGCTACTATCCGGCGATGGTCAGCTTGTATTCGGGCGTATTCCCCGGCAAACCCTTGTGCTTTACCGAACTTGGCTATCTCTCGCGTGAAGGCTACGGGCCGCTGCCGGATGCGTTCTCTTGGGCGGCGAATGTCACCGCACAGCAGCAAGCAGAATGGCTCGGTCAGGCGGCGACCCTCTCCCGTAACGGTGGACGTGTACGTTTGATGATCGTCTGGAATGTCGATTTTACCGAATTCGGTGCAGACCCCAAAGGCGGCTTCGGTATTATCCGGCCTGATGGACAGTGCCGTGCCTGTGTCGTCCTCGGCGCAGCAATGCGTTAGTTAGCAATGAGCGATGAGTAACGAGTAATGAGTAAAGAGGTAGGGTTATCAATTGCTCTACCTCTTTTCAATACAAGAGAATGTCTACCAAGCTGCATCTATCCTGTGGAGCAAGTCATGGTCAGCGACGGTGCAATCAACCATTTTGAATAAGTTCTACCGCTCAGTTGGGTGGACTCTTGACCGTTCCATACTAGCAAATCATCCCGCTTACAGTAGGCAAGGCTTCCATCTGCGCTCCACCGCCAATCCGAATAAGCACCGCCTGATTGAAAAACAGGTTGAAGGTTGCCATCGTATACTATTACGCTCCATATACGAAGTCCGTCGAACCCATCTACAGCAAGGCTGCCACTGTCATAAGCATCGACAAGAAGCCCACCAAATTCATTAGATGTCACCTGATACAACGTTTGTGCGTCCCAAAGATAAACCTGTGGCCTACAGGGATCAGGACATGAGAAGGTATGTCCGAGAAGGGTGTCCACTTCGGGATCACCGTCTGCCACGATTGCCAACCGACCATCGGGCATCAACTCCATATCACGGATTGTTTCCGTTGAACTATTGAGTGCTGTCAGTGTAGAGGTATCAGGTATGCCATCAAGTGAAAATGACACACCATCCCAGATATACCATCGATCAAAATAATTCTGACTGGTATAGAGGGTCAAACGTCCGTCAGCGCTCCATTCGCCCAACATAAAAGTTTCGTCTTGTGAAGGATTAACGACCTCTCGGACATCACTCCCGTTCCAGTAGAAAATGTCCGTCGGGACAATCGGATCCATATATTCCTGCTCCCTATAGCCAATGGTAATGAAGAGATGATTATTCGGAGACCACTGAAACGTCTGCCACAGGGGTTCACTTGGTAATGTCGGAAGTACGAGATTGACCCGTTCTTGTCGGTTCCACACATACCAGCGAATCCCGGTTGTATTTTCGTCATGAGAGGCGACATACCAACCATGTTCATTCCAATAACGCTCTAGGTTGTATCCGTGGTCTCGTGCAAGCACCTCATTACCGTCGTAGGTATACAAAATATAAGGACCAGGATACGAACCGACTTGATATTGCAGTAAGCTGCCATCAGGTGTCCAGCCTCGAAGCAATTCTTGTTCATTCGGAGTTTGGCTAATATTGACCGGGCTATTGGGGGTGTTCAGCACATCCAGCACCCATATGTCATTATCTTGGATGTAGGCAATACGCCCGTCGCCTCTTGTACTTATTGTTTCTATATCACCCACAACGGGGAGTTCAAGTTTTTCTCCAGTTGCCGGATTGTAGGCTGTGATGCCGGAAGCTCACGTTCTTCATCGTAATATAGCAGCAGGTCGCCAACGAGTGGCTGTGCAGCGACAGAAAACGCCAGCATCAACGTTAGTGCCAGAACTATTAAATATAGAAAGCCCTTTTTTGTCATCATTTTATAGCAGGACTTTCGCTTACCTCACCCCCCGGCCCCCTCTCCAAGTATTGGAGAGGGGGAGAAAAACGCATCTTGAAGTCCCCTCTCCATGCAATGGGGAGGGGATTTAGGGGTGGGGT
>DAOTTO010000330.1:0-1881 GCA_034437895.1 Anaerolineae bacterium
ACCCCACCCCTAAATCCCCTCCCCATTGCATGGAGAGGGGACTTCAAGATGCGTTTTTCTCCCCCTCTCCAAGTATTGGAGAGGGGGCCGGGGGGTGAGGTAAGCGAAAGTCCTGGATTATTATAAGTTCTACGCAAAAGGGATGGTAGAGGTTGCGTACTACGCGCCTAGTGTACGATTTATATGGAGACACATATCGGGGATGGGCTAGGCATTATGGTAGACGGCGTGGTGCTGAGTATCCCGATTATTCAATCGCGGTTGGAGACAGGCGGCGTGATTCAAGGCAACTTCACGCAGGAAGAAGCAGAACTGCTCGCTGCTCAACTCAATGCAGGGGCGCTGCCTTTCCCGCTAATTCTCGTCAGCGTAGAAATGCTTAAAACCCCGTAATCGGCATAATCAGGATTTTATGCCGCATCGGAGCAGCTATAATAAGGCGAATGAAGCAAAGTAAACTCAAAAGGCAATCTCTTGAAACGACTATTCACTTTCTTACTTGCGCTGCTCATGGTTTCCGCCGTTCATGCCCAACAGGACGACGCGCCGCCCATCAGCCCAGCTTTGGATGCACAGCTTGACCGAATCGAAGCCGCCATCAGCCGTTTACGCGGCCTCGACGCACAAGATGAACTCATCAGGCTTTTTCCGTCGCGTGAAGAAGCGCGTGCTGAAATTATCCGCCTGACGGAAGAACAACTCACCGACGAATACGTATTTGAAGAAACCCAGTTTTATCGAGCGTTTGATTTTTTCGATGAAACGGTTGATTTGCGAGCGGTCTACCTTAATCTGATCGGCGAACAGGCCGCTGGATTTTATAATTCGGAAACGAAAGAAATGACGGTTGTCCCTATTTCGGGCGAAACGCTGACGGATTCGCTGCCCCTTTTGGAGAGCATCACCTACGCCCATGAATTCACCCACGCCTTGCAAGATCAATATTTTGATCTGGCAGCAGTGCAGGCCGCGATGCCAGAAAATGAGCCGGATCAATTAATCGCGGTTTTGTCGCTGATCGAAGGCGATGCGACAGTGGCGATGACGGATTATGCGCTTGTCGCCGTACAGGAAAATCCACAGTCGGCGATTGAACTGTTGAGCAATCCCGATATTCTGGCGGCGGCGGAAATTCCCGAAGGTACGCCGGATATTCTCGCCAATGAGTTAATTTTCCCGTATCAGATCGGGCAGACATTTGTCGAAGCGCTGCGGACGCAAGGCGGATGGGATGCCGTGAACGCCGCCTATGCCAATCTGCCGCAATCGAGCGAACAAGTCATCCATCCAGAACGGTATCTCGCCGGGGATATGCCACAGGACGTAACCGTGACAGATGCCTTAGATGCGCTGGAAGGCGATGGCTGGCAGCAAGTGTTCGAGCGCACATTGGGCGAATTTTATCTACGGCGCTACCTGATTACGCAGCTTCCGCAGCCCATCGTGAACACCGCCGCGACAGGCTGGGGCGGGGATCGTTACATTCTTTACACTAACGATGCCGCTGATGAACGCGCTTGGGTGATGAATTTGGTATGGGATACGCCTGAAGACGCGACGGAATTCTTGGAAGCGTTCCAACAGTTCGGTGCTTTACGGACGAATGCCGGAATGACCCCGAAGGCAGACAATACAATTGAATGCTGGGAGGATGCGACAACAAGCGAATCGTTCTGTTTGCATTCCGACAATATGACCATTGCTTTCGCACCGTCTTTGGCTGACGCGATGGCGTTAGTCATGGCACAGGAATAAATTACCGAAAATGGCCGCATTTCTGAATCAATTAGGACTTTCGCTCACGCATTTACCCCACCCCTAAATCCCCTCCCCATTGCATGGAGAGGGGACTTCAAGATGCGTTTTTCTCCCCCTCTCCAA
>DAOTTO010000331.1:0-29897 GCA_034437895.1 Anaerolineae bacterium
AAAAAGGCTGATTCTAACCAGAGTCAAACTGAATTTCTTGCAAACTTATATTAAGATACCTATAGCATCAATTTATGCGTTATTAGACGGGGTATTACTTATAGTGACTAATATCAGCAACGGATTTATAGAAAAATGGATCAGTAAACTAAATGATGCGGATCGTGAAATGAGCCGCATCGCCGCAGAAAAACTTGGCAGCACCAAAGACCCAGCGGTCATCCCTGTCCTTGTACAAGCTGTCAAGAATCGTCCGGATGAAATTCGCGTTGCGGCAGTCCGTGCCTTGGGCAATATTCGCCATCGCTCGGCAATCCCCGCGCTTTTACCGCTTCTGCGCGATTCTAATTCGATGGTAGCAACGGCAGCAGCGGACGCGCTCGGCGAAATTGGTCACATGTCGGCTGTTTCTGGCCTGATTGATGTGTGCCGTACCTATAAGATGAACCCGAATCGGCACGATCAACTGCATGGCATGAATCGTGGGCTTTACTTGGCGGCCTTGAATGCTTTGCGTCAGATTGATACGATTCAAGCCCGTGCCGCGATTGAAAAATTCGGGCGTTAGCACCTTGTCTTAAAAGCAGACTCCGCTTTTGGAAAACCACACGAAAATAGAGCTATAGGGCCACGCTTGTCGTGTCCCTGTAATGCCCATTATCACGCTTTACCTCGAATCAATCATTCAAAATGAATACCTACTGACCAATTGTTACAGGGAGCGCCTTCATTCCATGCAGCAGCAGTTGATCGTTCCATTCCAAGGAATCGACGGGGCAAGCAAGTTCGATGTGCGCGACGCTTCCCAGCAGCGTGTTAATCGCAATCGCGCCTTCCATCCGTGCCAGCGGCGCACCGAGACAGAAATGAATCCCGCTGCCGAAAGCGATGTGGCGGTTCGGGTCGCGGGTGATGTCGAAGGTGTTAGGATTTTCAAAAACGGCAGGGTCGCGGTTCGCGCCGAGCAGCGAAGGCATCACAAGATCGCCTTTGGGGATGGTCACACCGTTGATTACAACATCTTCAAACGCCCAGCGCGTCGTTGGCGTTTCCACCGGCCCGTTGTAGCGCAGCATTTCTTCCACCGCGCTCCCAATCAACTGGGGATTAGCGCGTAATTTTTGCATCTGGTCAGGATTTTGCATGAGCGCCAGCGTGCCGTTGCCGATGAGGTTGACTGTCGTTTCGTGTCCGGCGACGAGCAGCAGGAAAATCATACTGAGCAGTTCCTGACGATCTAGTTTATCGCCTGCTTCTTCGGCATTAACAAGCGCACTTAACACATCGTCGCGGGGCGTTTCCCTGCGCTCATCAATCATGTTGTGCATATACATCATGAATTCCATCACCGCCGTCATCGAGTCGGCTTCGCTCATCCCAAAAAGCAGCGCCCGCGTCCAATCGCGAAATTTATTGCGATCCGCCGCCGGAACGCCGAGCATCTCCGCGATGACGGTGATCGGCAGCGGGAAGCCGAAATCCGCCAGCAAATCAATCTCAGTTTTGCCCTTCATTTCATTGATAAGGTCATTGGCAATTTCTTGAATACGTGGGCGCAAATTGTCGATCATACGCGGCGTGAAGGCTTTATGCACCAAAAAGCGCAGGCGGGTGTGGTCAGGCGGGTCGAGATTGAGCATGTGGCGGTTGATGGCATCGAAGACATTGCCATCTGTGCCGTTGCCGCCGGGCTGCATGGAAACTTGCTCCGGCGCGAGGTGCTTCCAGAATTCCTTGCCGAAGCGTTGATCTTTGAGGACGGCAACACAATCCTCATAGCGGGTAAAAAACCAGAAGCTGCGTCCGGTCTGTGGGCCGATCTCGTGAAAAATCGGCGCTTCGTTCCGCATCTGCTCGTACATCGCTTGCGGATTGGCGCGGGTTTCTTTGTCCCAAATGGGATACTGCATCGTGTATTTCGACATTCTTTAGCCCTCTGCTTTCAGAAATTTATACAAAATTATAGAAAGTGCGTGAAAAAATATAAACCATCAAGCCACCAAGAATTTGCACTTCGATCTCTGTGACCTCCGTGCCTCTGTGGTTCAATTGGTTATTTGGATGTATTCGTATTCATTGATTTATACGGGTTACGGGAGAAAATGGCGCAAAACTAGTCCAATTTTCGGGCATCAAAATCGACGATATAGAGTTGATCTTCGACCTTGTAGCGGATTTCAATGGGATTGCAGCACACTTCGCAGTCTTCGACATACGTCTGCCGCCGCTCGGATAAATCTAGCAGCATGGAAATTTCCTGCCAGCAGTACGGACACTGGAAAAAATATTCTTCTTCCATTACAGACTGTCCTTGCGAACTTTCATAAGGCCATCCATATAGCCCCACAGATCGAGGTCAAGGTGGTGATACTGTGCCAATGAAAGCCCCAATGCGGATGAGGCATGGCAGCGGGGTGGATCGCTACAATGTCACGATAGGCATCAAATAGAGAAAGTTTTTCTTCCGCCATCAGTGCCGCCATCGAAAATAGGACGGAACGGCTGATCCCCGCGCCGCAAGCGACCATCACATGACGGTCTTGCGATTTTTGCTCACGAATAAAGGTGATCCCCTCCTCAAGCAAGGGAATAGGCAGCGGTTCGCCATCTTCTACCGCCAAATAAAGCGACTCGATACCGGGTTGGGGGACGGCTTCCGCAAGCTGCAACATGGCGGAAATACCACGGCCATGCAGCAGATTGAGGTTTCGGGTTTCGGCATATTTGCCAATCGTCAGCCAAGGTCGGATAGTGTACATAGTAGATCGCTAACTCTCAAATTCGATGTCACTGTTCACGACGATGTTGCCCAATATCCAAGGCTGCTTGACAGTGTTACCGGACAAGAAGGAAGATTCTCGCCTGCCGATGAGCCATCCGAGCAGCACACCCACTAGAAAAACGAAGATCAGTAGCTGCGCTTGAGTATCTTTTTCCAATGTATCGCCTAGCTTTCTCGCTTGATGAGGATGCCGCGTTGATCGCCTTGATTGAGGAACGCAAGGATGATCTGCATTTCATCCTCGGTGCAGCCGTAAAGGATTTTGACCTCCGCGTCTTTTTTCAATAAATCGATGGAAGAGACAATACCCGTGACTTGTTTATCGTCTAACGTACCCAGCCAAATATCAATCCCGCCCCCATCGGCGGCAACCGTTCCCGCCAGATAGCCGTAATCCAGCGGATAGATGGTGTCAGCATAGACTGGATGGGCGCTATCACGCGGACGGTCAATGACGATTTCGCTCTGTGCGATAAGTGTTTCGAGATAGTTCCAAAACTCGTTATGGCTGTTGTGCATTGTATTTTTCAATCCAGCAGTTCCAGAAATTCGTCTGTGGTTAAGCCAGCCTGCTCAATAATGCCCTTCAATGTGCCTCGATCAATCTCTTTGTGATTGGCGACAACAACCGTGCGGGCTGGTTCAGGTTCATCACGACGCAGGACAATATGACTCCCCCGCTGACGATCAACCTCAAAACCAATCTTCTCCAACGCTTTCACACATTCGCGCCCAGAAATTAATGGTAATCGGGGCATCTTGGGTCAGACTTTCACGAGAAATGAGTCGATGTGATCTTCTGGGATAGGGTCGCCGTGCGCTTCCAACGATTCGATATAAAGTTCTATTGCTTCTCGGATATTCGCAATGGCTTCATCTTTGGTCTCACCCTGCGTGATGCAGCCGGGCAAGCTGGGACATTCGATTATCCAATAGCCATCTTCACCGGGGTACATAATAACACGCCGCTCATTCATCACCCTATCCCCCATTTGTTAACCTAGCTGACGATTCCTTTTGTGACGCGCATGAACATCGATTCCAGATCGCGAGTTTCTTCGGTAAAGCCGAGGATAGAGACACCTGCACCGTTAATCCGCTGATTTAAAGCGGCGATGCCATCATCATCGCCGCTAAAGTCGATCTGTACACGGTAGCGCCCACTCTTGGGTTCGAGGACGGCGACATTCAAAATACCATCCATCCCCGCCACACCCGACTTAACGAGTTCAGCAGCTTCAGCATCGCGCACGGTGACGAAGATTTCTCGATGGGGGGAAAGCACAGCCCGCATTTCGTCCATGCTGCCCTGCATGACCATCTTTCCGGCCTCGACAATGCCGATGTGGGTGCAGATATTTTCGACATCCGCCAGAATATGTGTCGAGAAGAAAATCGTCTTACCCATTTTTGCCAGCTCAACCATCAATTCGCGGATTTCGATACGGGCGCGAGGGTCTAAGCCGGAGGCGGGTTCGTCCAAAATCAGGATTTGTGGGTCATGGGCGAGGGTTCGTGCTAAGGATAGGCGCTGCTTCATACCTCGGCTGAGTTTATCCACCATATCGTCACGACGATGGGTGAGATCAACCAATTCCAGCAAGTCATCAATCAGTTTTTTGCGATCAACTTCGGGGATGTCGTAACAGGCGGCGAAGAAATCCAGATATTCCCACACCCGCAGGTCATCATACACGCCGAATTCATCCGGCATATAACCGATAGCGCGGCGGACAGCGCGGCGATCCCCTGTTACGGAATGTCCCGCAATGGTCGCCATACCCGAAGTGGGGCGGGTGAGCGTGGTCAACATCCGCATCGTAGTCGTTTTGCCAGCGCCGTTGGGGCCAACGAAGCCGTAAATCGAACCAGCGGGGACTTCCAGCGAAAGCCCATTCACGGCGGTGAACTTGCCGAAGGTCTTTAATAGGTCTTTTGTCTCGATAATCATATCAGCCATTGGAGGTTAGTCCTTCTTATCATCTTTTTGATTGTCGCTGCGTTTAAAGTGGTAATCGTCGTCAAAATAATCATAATCGTCGTCAGGGCGGCCTACCATATCACCGGGGAACTCGGAATGCCTCAGCGCCCCGACGAGTGCGTTTTCGACTTCACGCTCATAAATATCAATACCTGCTTCTAATTTATCAATGTAACGCTGCCAATACGCTCTCGCATATTCGTTTTTAGCTCTGTTTCTCGAATTAATCAGGTCTTCCATTAGACTATCTAATTGGGGGTTACTCATGATTCTTGCGTCCTTTCTAAGGCTTCATCTATAGCCAAGTCAATTTCACGTTGTGTCTGGCGTTTTTTGAGATTACGACCATCCTCAGTCTCTAACCACTCTACATGCTCTCGCATCGATTCTTGTTCCTTTGGATCAGCCATAATTGCTTCCCAATCTTCCAGCATTGGATCATCGGCTAGGAGTTCAGCCTTTGTCTTGCGGTCTTTGGCATAAACCCAGAGCACTGCAATCACAAACAGGAGAAAGGTAATCATTGGATAACGTTTCATCTAATTTCCTTATTACTTAAAAAGATGCGGGATATTGAGCTTAAGCTCATCATTTTGATCGTTTATTGTGTATTTCAGTCTTTGCTATTTCCTTGAACCAATAAGGCCTTGAGTGACTCTAGCCTCTCTCGATATGCAATTTCGGCTGAAGAACGTACAACATCCTCAAGTGTAGCTTCTCGTCCCAAAGTCAATTCGAGCATTCTCTTGATGTCATTTAGAAATCCTGCTGTTTCTTTTGTGACACGAATCGTCGTCATCGTATCCTGTTTTTTGACCATCTATATTCCCTGTATAAGTATACGTCGTATATTTGATATACGCAATAGATGCCAATATATGGAATTGTTGTATAAGTTTCTGATGTGAGTGTTTAATAGGGTACGTCATATCGTGACCTATATTCTATATATTTCAGCATAGAGATTAACCGCTAAAACCGCCCGCGCTGCTCAATCGCCAGCAGATCATAGTAGTAATTGCCGCCTGTGGGGGAGCGCACAATCCGTATTTCCACTGCGTTCTGTGGCCCCAAGAAGCGCCGCGCATTCGGGATAATCATGCGCCCGGATTGTTCCACTGTTACCGGTTCCCACTGTTGTTCGCGCCAGTTCCAAAGTTCGGTTTCATTCACAATAGACGATGAGTTGGAGCGCTCCACAATCAACACCAACTGCGTCACGTCCTTTAATACCGCGTCCGGCAGCGGCGTAAAACGAAATATGAGTTCACTTTCGCCTGTGACGGCGAGCTGTGATGGCCCAGAATAAACATCGGCGGCGTTGCGCTGGCGAGCCGTCCATGTGAACTGGTCGCGTGTAATCAAGGTGGAAGTATTGGCTGAACGGTTGACCTCGACTTCGAGTTCGATCAGATACAGGGTCGAATCGACAGGCGACCAGCTTGCTCCCGCAATGACTTCTGTCAGCGGGGCATTCGTCCCCCACGCCGCTAAGTAAATCCGATTGCCGCGTCCGGTGGAGCCAAATTGATCGATGACGAAGGAATCCAGAAAGGCCTGCTGGCGGCGCTCTTCTTGCGATTGATCGCTGCTTTCCAGCCCGATCACAAAGCTATTCGGTTCAATATAATTGTCTACACCCAAAATTTCTTGCGCCGTTTGTGAAGACAGGTTGGCGTAAGACGAAAGTGAACTGCCGAAACCTATGCTCGAAAAGGAAAAATCCTGATCGCCGCCATATTCTATCGATGAAGGCACAGGAAGATCTAACCCGCTGAGGGCGATTGAATCAAACGGGCGCACATCGCCGGGGGCAAGATCAACGCCCAGTTCCCACGCCATACCTCGCGCCAAAATGACCGGATGATATAGGGTTTGATCGCTGTTATTGCTGATTGCGCCTTGCAGGAATCCGGTGCGGCTGTCGGTGCTGTAAGAAAGCGTCGCCCGTCCACCAATATCGGGGCGCGGCATCGTACCAGAGGTGTTAAATCCGGCGATGAAGCTGGCATCCACCTGAAAATCCACAGCTTCAAATGTATCGGTTTGGCGAATATCCACCCGACTCGCGCCGCCGCCGAGGACGCTGGCATTCGCTTGATCGGAAGGAATTGGGCGCAGCATCCGTTCATCATCTGTGCCGAGCGTATATTCATCGCGGCGCGGCACCAGCAGCCCAACCAACTGATCGACCTGCGCCGTTTCGCTGTCAGGCCACGATTGGATGACGGTTAAACGGCTTAACGTGGCTTGATTACCGCGCAGGTTAAAGCCGACCACCCGCGCTAAGACACTAAAAATCAGAATCAAAATTGGAATAGTAATCCATGCCCATTCGCGGCGGTTCAATCGGGCGAGGAGTAAATAATTGAGCGGCCCTACTAAGGCGATATACGCCCCCAAAAATGCGATCAACCCGATCACGGCAGGGAGCAAATCAAGACCGGGCAGAATTTCGATCCCGTCCGTCGCTCGCTGCCAGTTGCTGATACCATGCGTCCAGCTTGGATGGGCGTTGGTCGAAGTCAGCAAAGACACCCATAAGCCGCTGCGATCTTGCCATTGGCGTAAGGGCGCTGTATTAGGGTCAATTGTTACATAATCGACAGTGCCGCCGCCGAGTTCGCGCCGCGCCATCAATGGTACATCCGCCGCCGTCGCTGTTAATGTTCGTGCGCCGTCGATCAATGCGCCGGTTGCGACGATAAAATCATCGGTGGTTTCGGTGGCATAATCGCCGCCAAATTGCAGCAGCGGCGTGATGTCGGCAGCTTCGGCGGTGAGGCTGTTATCGGGTATCAGTGGCAGAAGATCACGCAAGCCAGCCGCAGTAGGCTGCCAGGCTGCGCCGCCTGTGACGATCAAATGGCCGCCATTCGTCACCCACTCGCGTAGGGTGATGCGTTGGTCATTAGAAAGCGTCCCGGTATCGACATCGTTAAACACCAACGCATTGACGGCATTTAAAGCAGGCGCATGATCGGGCAAATTCGCAATCGACCAATTGGCCTGATAGGCTTCGTAACCGCCGGATTTCACTTCCGCCAGATCAATCACCGAGCCAGCCGCCGCCTGCGACACCACCACATACAAGCGATCACGTCCAGCGATAGAGCGTAAATTGGCATCTTCACTGCCGACCACATCGCCTTCATCACTCAGCAGTTCCACGCGCACACGGGTGGCGTTGCTGCGGGCGGTGATATAAAGGAAAAGGCTCTGGCTGCTGCCGGAAGCGATATTGACCGGGGTCGAGAAGGTATTCGTAATCCCGCTGCCGGATGTCTCTGGACGGACGACAATCCGCCCAGTGAGGTCATCGCCATTATTCTCGATTTCGATTCGCAAGGGCAGCCAGTTATTGCTGCGAAAATAGCCATCATACCCGGCATTGACCGAGAGCGTGACGACATCGGTTAACCCTTGTGCAGCGATGGAGGGGACAGCGGTGGTCGATAAAAAAAGACAAGTCGTTACCAAAAGAAGTAGAAAAAACCGTCGAGCGTTCAATTGTCTAAGCATCCAACAAACCCGATTTCTTTAACGGAAGACGCGCCTATTGTAACATGGTTGTGCTGGAAGTTAGATTACCGTTTTGTGACGCGAGATAGAAAATAGACTGAACTTGCTTTAAGCGGCCTTGCGGCTTTGAATCTGGTTTGAAGTTCGTCCAAGACCCGTTATAAAGTAAAAAAGAGAACAAAAATCCACAAACAATTCAATTTTTACCCGTATAATAAAATCAAATCAACCTATAACTGGTCGTTATATATCTTAACCTATGCCTCTTAAATCACTTTCCCCAATCTCTAAACTTCAGCGTCATTTCCGCCCGATTTTTGGCCTCACGCTGATTGGCCTGATGTGGCTGATCGCCGCGTTGATGCTGTTCGCGCCGCCGAATGATGTTCAAGCCGATGAAAATACGCCGCCAATTCCTGGCGATACCGTGTCTGGCGAATTCGCGGCTGGTGAATTGGCGATGTCCGATTCGCCAGCACCCAACGCGCCGCATGACCCCGCCTTGGATGCCGCTTTCACGCAAGCCGCCGCCGCCTACAGCGCAAGGCCGGGGGTTAATTTCTATTTTGAGGAACTCGGACGCAACACCGACCCCAACGCCGCCGTCATCTATGCCACGACCCGCGATAAGACGACAAACAGCCTCATGCCGGGACGGACGCTGATTATCTTGGCGATCAAAGACAATAACACTTGGCTGATCGTTTTCCCCGGTGATCCTAACTATACCACTACGATGGAGCGTTTTCCGCCGTCATTGGTCGCACGGATCGACCCGACACCCTATGATATGGCGAGCGCTGGCAGCGCTGATCCGCTAGTTCCGCAGGCGCTTGATGATTTCCGCTTGCCTTGGGCGCATGGGCAGTGGGCGACGATCTCGCGCAGCTTTAATGTGCATGGCGCGGGGCAAATTGATGCGGTGTTAGACGGCAGCCAGATCGTCGCGGCGAAAAGCGGCACGATTATTTATGTCAACGACACCAACACCATCAATGCCTACGCTTCCGGGGCATGGTGGTATTGGAACACCGTCGTCATTTATCATGGCCCCAATGATTACACCACTTATGGACATTTTTTACCCAACAGCGTCCCAGCATGGATTAAAGCAGGCTGTACGACCAATTACGCCTCGCAAAATTGCGCTGTCGCCGTACAAGCCGGGCAAGTGATCGGCTTGCAAGGGAACACAGGCTATTCGAGTGGGCCGCATCTGCACATCCAATTTGGGACGACGTTTGTGATGGATACGCGCTTTTCTGTGCCGACAGGCTACGGTTGGGGGCTGCACAATGTATCCTTTTATGGCTACACCGAATCGCAAGGTTATACGTGGCCTTATGGTCGGCGCTTGCAAGCGCAGCACGTCGCGCCGCCGAGAATTCCAGCCTATCAAAATGTGGTCGATAACGGCACCTTTGGAGCCGTGTTTAATAATTGGCAAACGTGGGGTGATCTCGTCTATGGGATCGCCGACGGAGCGCTTTCCTTCCGCCGCCTGCCGACTGACCCTAACGGCTATGTCTCGATTTTTCAGGATTTAAGTTATTCGGCGGGCAACAACACACCGTTTGAACTCGCGCTCCAAATGGGCAACGCGGGCAGCGATCCCAAAGAAGTTTCAATCGCGCTCACTAATGGGGTTGATAATCAAGGCATCGTGACATGCAGCTTTACCATGCCGCCCAATTTGCCCTTAAGCACCTATACGCTGCGCGGAAGGAACAGCGCCACATGGGGATCAATTCGGATGCGAGTCCGGCTGATGACGGCCAGCACCAGTATCCTGATGGATAATGTCTCGGTCAAATATCGCCCGGATATTAATCCAAGCGGGACGGAGTGCGTGCAGCCGATTTACGCGCCGACCTTGACCACACCTACCGGCACGATCACGACTGTGATGGGTAATCCGCGTTACATCTGGGGGCATCTGCCCAACACGATCAGTTATGAGATCGCCATTTTCCGCTCGGATAACCTTGCAGCGCCTGTCTATTATGGCACGAATTTGTTGGTGACAACCTACTGTTCTAACGGGACGTGTTCAATCGACCCAACGACACAGCCTACCGCCAACGAAGCAGCACGTCTTTCCAACGGCCAGCATGAGGTTTATGTTCGGGCGACAGATGGCACATGGAGTCGTCCGTATTATTTCACGCTCAATGCGCCGCCGCCCACGCCACCGACGCTGGCAGCACCGACGGGTACGAACACCTTGCGTCCGTTGTTCACATGGACTGTCGGGAATGACGGCGTGAACTCGACCCAATTCCGTGTATTTATCATTCCCAAAGTGGCCTACGATGCGGCGAATTACACGGGTCTGCTCGATCAATGGTACAGCCGCGCCAGCAGATGCGGCACTTTGACCGGGATGACTTGCAGCTTCCAAGTGCCTTTCGATTTAGCCGAGGACACAGATTACTATTTGTTCCTCCAAAGTTATGGGCTGGGCGGCTTTAGCGCGGGCGGCTCCAATAACAACGGCTGGACAGGCGTGACCTTCCGCATCAACAGTCTGACCGATGCGGCAGTCCCCTCGAATGTCGCGGTGACGGGCAATCAAGGGCATCCGACGATTACGTGGGCTGATGAGGCCAACAGCAGCAGTTATTACGTTTATATACGCAATCAAGCGACGATGGCGACGGTGCATTTGGCGTGGGTTCAAAAAGCCGGAACTGCTTTATGCAACAGCGGGATATGCAGCCTTACACCTACTCCTGAACTATCGCTCGCCAACGGAACGTATGAAGTTTACATTTATGCCTGCGGGTCGGGTGGGTGCAGCACGGGCGGCCCTTGGAATAATGGCTGGGGTGGCACTGCCCCTAACAATACCTTTACGCTCAACCTCGCGCCGCCGCTGCTGGCGAGTAATCTGGTGGCTTCAGCAAGTGGCGGCACGCTCAACGCCAGTTGGACAGCGCCGACCGGAACGACTTGGTTCTACGTGTGGGCAGGGACGGCTGGCGGCGCACAAACCTATTATTGGCAGTGGCATTCCGCGCCATCGCTCGGCTGCGCTGCTCCCGGCCAGACCTGTACGATTTCGCTGCCGCTGAATCTCGGCGCAGGGACGGTTTACGTCGCGGTACAGTCAGCGGGTCCCGGCGGCTGGCAGACGACAGGCGGTCAGGTGAACAACGGCTATCAGGTGTCGGGCGAGATCGTCATCCCGTAAACCCGACTTTCAACCTATATCCACGAAAAAGGGCGACTCATGATGAAAATGAATCGTCCTTTATTTTTTACATATTTTCGTAAATCTCTACGAAATTTTCACTATTTGCTCCTCTACAATGAGTATCTACCTAGTTTGCATCTATCAAATCTATTGCCGGAGGCTCCATGCGATTTTATCGTTCACACCTTATTCTTAGCTTATTCGTGTTGTGTATAATCGGCTTATCCCTTTCCACATCACAGTTCACGTTGGCGGCAACCTATACCGTCACTAATCTTAATGACAGCGGCGCAGGCTCGCTTCGGCAGGCTATCACCGATGCCAACAACAACGATGGCGCGGATACGATCACGTTCGCGGTCAGCGGGACGATCACGCTGGCCTCTACACTGCCGCAGATCACCACACAGATGACCATCGACGGCAGCGGACAAAGCATCACCGTCAGCGGCAATAACGCGGTGCGCGTGATAAATGTCGCTGGTGCTGGCAATCTTACGCTCAATCGCATCAGTATTGTCAATGCTAACGCGACTGAGGGTAGCGTTATGCTCAACACGGGAACGGTGACGATCAGCAATAGTACCCTCTCTGGCAATAATGCAGACTTTTCTGGCGGCAGCATATACAACACGGGAACGGTAATGATCAGCAATAGTACCCTCTCTGGCAATAATGCAGGCGGGTCAGGAGGCAGCATATTCAACACGGGAACGGTAACGATCAGCAATAGTACCCTCTCTGGCAACAGCGCAGGATCCCAAGGGGGTGCAATTGACAACTTCGGTCCGCTCAATGTTTCTAGCAGCACCTTCTCCGGCAACAACGCTGGTTCTTATGGCGGCGGCATTCACGATGGCGGTCAATTTGGCGGGGGTACGCACAACGTTACCATCACCAACAGCATCTTCTATAACAGTACCTGTAGTAACCGGGGAAGTTCTACTTTTAGTGGAAGCGGTAATGTCATGTTCCCGGCGGCTTGCGACACCGTAGGGGGCATTCTCACCAATCCACTGTTGGGGCTGCTTGGCAATAACGGCGGCCCGACACAAACCTTCATGCTTCTGGCAGACAGTCCGGCGATTGACGCGCTAGTGAGTAGCTGTCCTGCCACCGATCAGCGTGGAGTCGCCCGTCCACAGGGAAACGCCTGTGACATTGGCGCTGTAGAGATTCAGACTATCGAACAACTGCGGGTGATCGCCCCGCTTGGCACGATCACCACAACTTATGGCAACCCGACCTATCAATGGACTCCTGTGGGTGCCGCCTTCTATGACATCGCGGTCTATTCGGCTGCAACACCGACTACGCCCCTGTTTTACATCCGTTATCTAACAGCAAGCCGCCACTGCACTGGCGTTGTGTGTTCGTTCGAGCCGACCTCGCGCCCGGAATATGGCGAGGACGCCCGGCTGACCAATGGCAGCTATCATCTGTATCTGCGGGCTGCTGGGGGTGAATGGCTGGAGCCGCTGGCCTTCACGCTCAACGCGCCCCCGCCAGCCCCGGTCATCTTCGGCGCGACAACAGGCTTGAACACACTGCGCCCTACAGTCAATTGGACGCTACCCACTGCCGCCGCCGCCAGCGCGACCCAATTTCGGGTTTATCTGATTCGTAAGAATTTATTCGACGCGGGTATTTATACGCCTGTGGCGGATTTCTGGACGAGCCGCGTTCAGACCTGCGGTAGTCCTAATTCGACTACATGCACATTGCAATCAGGGGTCGATTTACAAGAGGATGTCCGATATTACGTCTATATGCAGAGCTACGGCCCCGGCGGATTAAGTGTAGGTGGCACCCAATATAACAATGGATGGGCGGGGGTCGAGTTTCTGGTCAACAGTGTTGCCGATTTGCCGCTGCCGAATGGGATTCAAGTCAACGCGAATCAAGGCCATCCCACCATTAGCTGGAACAGCGATGCGACGGTCAACCGTTATCATGTCCTCGTGTACAACTGGACGAACAATGCTTGGGTGTACGATCAATGGCATAACAAAGTTGATAAATGTTCGGGGATGGTGTGCAGCGTCATGCCGGAATTGTCGCTTGGGAATGGCAGTTATTCGGTCTTTATCGGCGCGGAAGGCGCGGCTGGTATGAGTCAGGGTGGACCCTTCAGCAACGGCTACAACGGCCCAACTGATGCGAACAACACGACTGAGGCAGGTGATTTCGTCTTGAACTTCCCCGCGCCGCCGCTGATAACGTTTACATCCGCTTTTAACGATGCGGGCATAATAGTGGCAACTTGGATAGCCCCCGTCGGGACGACATGGTACCAAGTCTGGGTGGGGACAGCGAATGCGGCACAGACCTCCTACTTCCAATGGCATTCATCGCTTAATCTGAACTGCGCTACACCCGGACAGCAGTGCCTTCTTACGCTGCCGCTGAACCTCGGCGCGGGGACGGTTTACGTCGCGGTGCAGTCGGCGGGGCCGGGTGGCTGGCAAACGACAGGTGGCTTTGCCAATAACGGCTATCAAATGTCGGGCGAGATCATCATCCCCTAATTTTTCACCCTCTCGTTTTGTAGGAATTTGTTTTTGACAAGTTCCTACAAATTTTCATCACTGGCTGGAGTGTATAAAAAGCGATCAATCCAGCATCCTCCCCACAAAGCAGGCTAATCACATCAAATTTTAGTCATCGTTCATGAACAAGCCCACTCTAACCGCAAAGGCGCAAAGATCACAAAGGAAACAGAAATGAAAGAATTTACTTTTAGGACTTTCGCTTACCTCACCCCCCGGCTTCCTCTCCAAGTATTGGAGAGGGGGAGAAAAACGCATCTTGAAGTCCCCTCTCCATGCAATGGGGAGGGGATTTAGGGGTGGGGTAAATGCGTGAGCGAAAGTCCTGTATATATCCAAATTTTCTATCATTATGGTAATGCTATTCTAACAATTTTTGTCTTTAAAGCTGAAAGCTATCTGCTGAAAGCTGGTCGCTTAAGTCAAACACTCATGAGGTAAATCGGCGATGTCTCTGCCTTCGGATTCGCAAATTGGTCAATACCGCATCGTCGAGCAAATCGGCGTGGGCGGGATGGCAACCGTATACAAAGCCGCGCAGCCCAAACTTGACCGCTACGTGGCGATCAAAATTATGCACCAGGCCTTTTTGCAAGACCCAGCCTTTCGCAGCCGTTTCGAGCGCGAAGCCCGCATTGTTGCCCGCTTAGAACATGCCAACATCGTCCCGATTTACGATTATGATGACCTCAATGGGCAGCCGTATCTGGTGATGAAACTCATCAGTGGGCATACCTTAAAAGAAATGCTGCAAGAAGGCGCACTTTCGCTGGAAGAAATTCAACGACTTATCCCACGAATCGCCGACGCGCTGACCTATGCCCATACGCAAGGGATTCTGCACCGCGATATTAAACCGTCCAACATCATTATTGATGAGGGCGGCACACCTTACCTGACGGACTTTGGGCTGGCGCGGATTACCCAACTCGGCGAATCGACTATGAGCGCCGATATGATGCTCGGTACGCCGCATTATATTTCGCCCGAACAAGCCCAAGGGACTGCCGATATTGATGCGCGGACGGATGTGTATTCGCTCGGCGTGATTCTCTATGAACTCGTCACGGGGCGCGTACCTTTCACAGGCGAAACCACCTACGCCATCGTGCATAAGCATATTTATGCCGCCCCTCCCCCGCCGTCGCAGTTGAATCCTGAAATTCCGGCGGCAGTAGAAGCAGTCCTCCTCAAAGCGCTGGAAAAGAACCCTATTAATCGCTACGACACGCCGAATACGATGATGACGGCCTTCCAGCAAGCCATCGCGCAATCCGGCCTAAAACAACTCGACGAAAGCCGTGTCGTCACGGCAAAAGCTGTCGTCACGCCGCCCGAATATACCCCCGGCGGCAATAAATATACCAGCATTCCCGCCCCCATCGAGCGCCCGAATCCGCTGCCGGGTGAACAGCGCTTAAACGACTTTTTCCGGCAGATGAGCGAGCGCGTACAAGAGATCGCAAGCGAAATTCAACGCAGCGAAACATGGGGGAAAATCTCACAGGCTGTGCGGGAAAATATCCATATCGATCCCGACGGAAACAGTATCAAAATCGGCAAAAGCGATAAATCTGGCATGACTATCAATGCCAACGGTGTGATCGACTTTAAAGAGGATGAGGAAAAGCGCCGCGCTAAAGCCCAAAAGATGATCGCTCAGGATTGGGGAACAGACGAGCAATCCATCCGCCGTCGTGTCGATAAACGCATTAAAGAACGGGCAGGCTTTCTTAGTAATCTCGTCTCCTTTTTAGTTACGATTCCGATTTCCCTTCTGCTGGAGCCGGTTGTTAAAAATTTTATTATAACGGGTTTGCCGGATTGGGCACCTGAGGATGCCCCTGCGCTCATTGCGGCAGTCCAACAGACTCCTATGGCGATCCTCCTCTTATTCCCTTGGATGGGTGGGTTGATTGCACACGGACTGCAAGTGTTTTATACATCCGGGAGAAGATTGCAAGCCCGCCGCCGCGCCCAACAAAAGGCCTTAGTCGCAAGCTATGGTGAAGATTGGCAAGAGACGATTGACTATAAAGATTACAAGCGTATTCGCAATCGTGTTGAAGATCGTTATAAAGGCCGTTTGAACTTTATGCAACATGCAGTCAGCGCATTCTTTATTGGTCTCATGGGATTGACGGCATGGCCTGCCATACGCGATCTTAGCATCCATTTTCTAGAAACCGATACCGAAGTCATCAACTTTATTTCCACTAGCGCTATTCCTGTGGCATTTATTGTGATTATGCTGTTCTCGCTGCTTCTGCATGGCATTGTGCTGGGCATTAACATCATTGCCGGAGACGATGCCCGTGAAAATGCTGTTGAGCAAGAAATCGCCCGTGAGCGGCAACGCGCCGGTCTCGGCGAAAAAGCCAAGCGCGATCAAACAAAGCTCAAAGTTGAAGACCTCAACGTGCGGATGAATGACGATGGGGAATTTACCGACAGCTTTATTTCTGAATTGGAAAATGCGCCAGATCAGCGCACCCGTTAATCACTTTATGGAGCATCCCCTTATGTCAGAAATACCGCCCGAAGATGCCCGCGCCCTTTACGAGGACATCCGTAAACATATCGAAGCACGTTTTGAGATGCGGACGCAGTTTTTTGGGAATCTAGGCTCCTTTTTATTTGCGATGTTTATGCTATGGTTCATTTTTTTGGAGCCAACCAGCGCATCATTTCGTCATAACGGGCTGGGCGCACTCATTTCGGTAGGTTGGGCGATTGGCTTGATGGTGCATTTCGTCAATTGGATTTTTGGTGAGCTGCGCGAGAACGCCATCAGCCGCGAAATGGCACGAGTCGGTTTAAGAACAATCCCCCGCCCCAACAGCGAAAAAGCCAAACGCGCTGAGCGCTTAGTCCGCCTTTCGGAAGATGGCGAATTGGAAGAGTTCGACCCCGATGCGCTGGACACAAAACGACGCGAAACGAAGTAAGACACCCCCTCAAAATGCTTCCTTTAGGCCGTAAAGGTGATGTGCGAGATTTACAAACAAGACTACAATAGAGTTTCAAAGAAGAAATTATTGCTTAACTAGAGGTTTCCTAATGTCAATTAATCCAATGGCGGTCATCCAAAATGAGGTCGCCCGCCTAAAATCTGAAAACGATCAACTTAAAGAAGAACTTCAACAAATGCGCGAGTTTGTGGAAATTTTGCACGACCTCAACATGAAGCCCGTTGTCCAAAGCGATGCTGAACTGCTGCCGATGCTGCGGGGCATATTCCTCAAGATGCTGAAATTGATTAACGCACCGGATGGCTCATTGGCTTTGCTTGATGAAGAGACCAACGAATTGGTCTTTGTACTCGTTCATGGGACGTTAGCGGCGGATTTAAACGGCTTCCGCTTCCCTGCTGGTGATGGTATCGCCGGATGGGTCGTCAAAAATGCCCAACCTGCCCTCGTGCGCGATGTCCGCCGCGATCATCGCTTCTCCGCTTTGATTGATGATGCGTTTAAATTCCGCACCCAATCCATCGCCGCTGCGCCACTGATTGGCGATCTAAAAGTGTACGGCATCATTGAAGCGCTTAATCAACCCGGTGATGAGCCGTTTTCCGAAACTGATCTGGCCTTTTTGGGTCTGCTGTGCCGCGCCGCCGGGGAACGTTTAGCCGATGTTGAGCGCAGCCGAATAAGTTGAAAGTGACGAGTGCTGAGTGACGAGCAATGAGTAATGAGTTTTAAGCCATACCTTTTTGGTGGCTTCCTTACTAACTGACGTTACGCACTTAAGAGAAGTTTTCGGTAGGAACGACGCGCACGTCGCCCCTACTACAACCTACATAAGGTTATATACTAAGAGAAAATTTTGAGGAATGTGGGGAGCAATCACCATGTGCGGCCTTCGGAATGGGGCAACACACCGGTTGCCCCTACCAAAATAACCTTTGAGCGAGAGTCCTGCGTTTATTGCTCAGCACTCATTTCTCATCACTAAAAAACTAAAGCAAATCCTCACGGCGGGCGTGTTCCATCGCCTTCACTGTCGCGTTAAGTTCCTGCCGACGGGCAACCACTAACGCATTTACCAGCCGATTCTGCATCTCAATTGTGTGTATCATCATATCGAATTTGCGATGCAAATCGGCAATTTCCAATTCATTCTTCAGATTGATCTGATAATCATTATCCGCCACAGCGCGATCTTTGATCGACTGACGATTTTGTGACATCAAAATGACCGGCCCTTGGAAGGCGGCGAGTGTGCTGAGTCCCAAATTTAGAAGAATGAAAGGCGCAGGGTCAATCGCTTGCTCCCGCCACAGGGAATTCACTGTAATCCAGCCAACCATGAAAGCGGCAAATAATAAAATAAAGCGCCAGCTACCAGCAAATTGCGCCATGAGATCGGCAACTTCATCGCCAAACGAGGCGTTTTCGTCAATCTCATCGTACACATCATCCGTCACCGTGCGCGGACGCAGGTCACGAATCAGGTTTTGAGCTTCCGGGCTGAGAAGGTTATCCAGTTCCTCAATTTCGGTGATGAGTTCGGTAATACGCTCATCTTGGTCTTCGACGGGAACAGCAACAAGACGATCCAACAGCAAATCGTTGTACATAATGCACCTTACCTTTACAACGTGCTAGTGGAGTAAACACCAGTGGCGGCATTCACTACCAGAATACAAGATATTTGGTTGTGAACAGTAAGCCGTAATAGTTGAGGTTGCTCTGCTTTTCGCAGAGTCGGCGATAACGCGGGGGCTAGGTCGCTCCCGTAGATCGCATTAAAGGCGTAAGGGAGGGACTAGCGTAGAGCGCTACCGCCGCTTGTCGCGGGCGGCTTATGTTCGTGAGAACTACTGCTCTCGTTCATGATTCCTACAGTTCTACTTTGACAGATGTGTCACACACTGAAACACGAAGCTGCACCCGTATGACAATTCCAAGTGTAACGCGAATTAAATATTTGTAAAGTACCGAATGGCCTTATACGGTCTCAATTATTGCTAGAGTTTTTCTTAACGAAAATACGGATGCCGTCTTCTTCATCGCGTACCAATGAGTCCGCTGGGTAGCGGAGTGCGATAACCGTCATCCATAAATCGCCAACCGCGCCCGAACCATTGATAATGACGGCAACCACCGCAAAGCGCGTGAGCGAATCCGGCAGGAGATAAATCATCCCCATGCCGAGCAGCGTAATCACAATCACTGGCGCAAGCGCCACGACGATAAACTCAAAGCGGCGAAAGAGGGCATTATCCGCCGTAGCATACAAGATATAAGGGAGTTTTATTGGCCCCACAGTCACAGTTTTCGCGCCGTAGCGGGGATGATGCCCCACCCACTGAATCGCCAGCCCATGAATCCATTCATGCAGCGGTAGCACCAAAATCACCGCCAGCCAAAGGACTAACTCCGGCACGCCAACATCCCCAGAATACACGCCCCGCAGATCACGTACAGCCGCCGTCCAGACAATCATCAACGCCAAAAAAGGGACGATCAACCCAAGCGAGGCGACATTCAACATCGCCAAGTTTTCTGCTGATGTCAACAGAAGATGCTTGGCTTCTCGATAATCCTCTGGGAGTGATAAAACAGGTGAAGAGGCCATGCGATTATGCCTTATGGTACATCCACCCAAACTGGATCGGGCATAATCTGATCCGCCGGACGACCCCCAGCATCGTCTAAGCCGCTGGTACTGAGCAGATTCATAGGTTCAACCGTCATATCATGATCGCAAAGAATCTGGCAGCTTAAGCGAATTTGACCTAACAAGCCCTTCTCTGCCAGTTTGTCATGCTCGGCAGCCGTCATAGTGGCGGGTTCGCCTGCAAAAAATTTTACACGGCAGGTCGTACAACGGGCATTGCCCCCACAGCGATGTAAAATATCAACGCCATGATCTTCCAACGCCAAAACGAGCCGTGTCTCGGCGGCTGCCTCAAAAATAGGGCCATCTTGGACAGTAATTTGTGGCATTTTTGTTTTCCTCAAAAAAATAGACTTTATTCGATGGCTTTAGGGCGCTTTAGAAACAAAACAGAGCGTGTAACTTCAATGCACACAATCCTATCTTGATTGCGCCCGATATGCTTCAACGTTACGACACCGCGATCTGGCTTGCTTTTACTTTCACGCTTGGCGATGACCTCAGTTTGGACGTAAATCGTGTCGCCATGAAACAACGGATGCGGATGCGAGACATTTTCATAATTCAGATTGGCGACAATCGTCCCAGCCGTTAAATCGCCCACAGTCAGCCCCACGACCAACCCCAAGGTAAAAATGCCGTTGACGATGCGCCGTCCAAAATCGGTTTTACTGGCAAAATCCTCATTCAAATGCAGCGGCTGGGTGTTCATCGTGAGGCTGTTGAACAACACGTTATCGGTTTCGGTCAAGGTACGGCCTAGCTCATGCTGGATGACCGCACCGACCTCTAATTCCTCATAATATTTTCCAGCCATGTTGTTTCTTTCAGCCTATCGTGCCAGCACTTCCGCCAATTCTAGCAGTTTTGGATTCACCGGACGATGCTTTCCGGCGACTTCTTCTAAAGGGGTGGTGATAATCTCGCCAATTTCGCCGCCGATCACACCGACGAGAATGCCGGAATTCCCCTTGTCTAATTCATCCACCGCCGCCGCGCCCAAACGAGTCGCCAAAATGCGATCCGCCACCGTCGGCACACCGCCGCGCTGAACATGCCCTAAGCGCGTGGTACGGACATCAAACCCGGCATCCTCGGAATGCTCCTTAAAGTATTCTTCGAGCTTCCCCACATCGAATTTCGCGCCTTCCGCCACGACAACCAAGCCATGCGTCTTACCGCGCTCATAAGCCGACATCAATGTTTGCGAAAGGGATTGCGGGGTGGTTTCGACTTCAGGGATGATAATCGCCTCCGCGCCGCCTGCTATCCCCGCCACCAGCGCCAAATAACCACAGTCACGCCCCATCACCTCGACCATAAATGCCCGTAAATGTGAGGAGGCCGTTACTTTCAGCCGATCAATCGCCTCTAACGCGATATTGAGGGCGGTATCCACGCCAATCGTCACGTCCGACCCATAAAGATCATTATCAATCGTAGAAGCTACGCCGACGACTTTAAAACCCAATTTATGCAGGGCATACGCCCCCGTTTGCGACCCGTTTCCGCCAATGACGACCAAGCCCTCAATATGATTCTGATTTAAGTTCCGCAGCGCTTTACGCTGACCGGCCTCGGTTTTCATCTCTGGCGCACGGGCGCTTCCTAAAAACGTCCCGCCCTGCTGGATAATGCCGCCCACATCACGCGCCCCCATCAGCTTGATTTCGCCGTCCATCAAGCCCTGAAAGCCATGCCGAACGCCAAACACTTCCCACCCCTTGCCAATGCCAACACGGGTCACAGCGCGGATTGCGGCATTCATGCCGGGTGCATCACCACCACTGGTTAATACTGCGATACGCTTCATAAAAGCCTCTTTACGTCCCGATTTTAATCCTTTGTGCAGCCGTATTATGCCAAAAACGCTTTAAGGGGAGATTAACTCCAAATGTCAGTTGCTTACAAACGCGCTCTCGAAAAATTCTTGTAAGCGCAAATAGAGCGTCTTTTGATTCTTCGGCCTGGAAATGCCATGTCCCTCATCTTCGAAGGCCAGCAGTTCATATTCCACGCCTACCTGCTGCAACGCATCCGCAACGGTTCGGACGTTTTCGGGGGTGACGTTGGGGTCTTGCATCCCCTGAACGATCATCAACCGTCCTTTCACGTTCTGCACGAAGTTAATCGGCGAGCGCTCATGATAGCGTACTGGTACTTGATCGGGTCTTCCGCCGAGCATTTCTTCACTGTAAGGACGTAGATCAGGCCGCGTCGTTTCATAATCCACCACGAGATCGGTCATACCGCAAATCGGCGCGGAAGCCGCTAAAAGTTCAGGCGAAAAATGCGTAATCGCGTGCCAGGATGAATAACCGCCGTAAGAGGTTCCGGTGATGCCCACTTTGCCTGGCTGTGCGATCCCAGCGGCAATCAGCGCCTCGATTCCGGCACGGATGTCTTCTTGTTCACGCCCACCCCATCCATCAATTTTGATTGACTCGCGGAAGGTGCGGCTGAATCCGGTGCTGCCGCGATAATTCGGGTCGAGGATGTTAAAGCCTTGATTGACGAAAAATTGAATCTGATTATTAATCGAGTCTTGGCTGTGCGCGGTTGGGCCGCCGTGAACGTAGACGATTGTCCCCTTAGCCGTTTCTTTTGGGCGATACAACCAGCCTTGAATTTCCAACCCATCGCCAGACTTCCAACGGAAATCCTCGGCGAGGGTTAAATCTTCAACTTTAAGCGTAATTCGCTCCCAAACGCGGGTGAGGCTGATGAACGCTTCCGGGCGCACGGCATCAAGCGAAAACCGCACAGCATCGGTGGGCTGCTGCGAACTGTAATACATGCCCACCCACGCCTCACCGACTGGCGCAAGCGGCAGCAAATTGCCGGGAATTTGTGGCAAACGGGTTTCTTCGCCTGTCGCCGGATTTAAAAGCGAACACCGCATCCGTGCCTGATGCACTTCCACAATCACAATTTGTTCGCTGCCGTGCGGCACATAAGCATCTTCGATATTGCGCGTTGGATCATCAATCAGCCAGCGTACATCGTTGGGTGCTGCGCCCATCTCCCAAATACCCACGCGCTGATGCGTTTCTGTCTCTGACATCACCAGAACGCGCTTACTATCAGGAAACCACGCACCATAGGTTTTGATTTGATCGCCAAAATTTAAAATTTCGCGGTCTTCTTTGCCCTCAATATCCACCAGCCACACCTGCGAACCCGCCGGATGACGATCCAGCCGATTGTAGAGAATATGCGTCCCGGAAGGGTTCAAATTAGGCGTAAAATATCCAGCTTTTTCTGGCTTTGCCAGCGGCAAGCGCTCACCCGTTTGCAGATCATGACGATACACCCACGACTGCTCAATCTCATCCCCACTTGCCACATCGAAATTGGCGGCGTAAACCAGCCATTTGCCATTCGGATGTAGCTGTCCGCCGCGAATAAAATAATTCGGCTCTGATTCTGTGAGGGGGTGCATCACCAGTGGCTTATCCACGTCCACGCGAAATAGCTGAACGCGCTCGTTACCCTCTTTATCTTGTTCCACGAGAATGGCCTTGCTGTCGGGTGTCCAATCGACGAAGTAGGTATTTTCTGGCGTATCCGTCATACGAACCGGTGGCGTTGAGCCATCTGTTGGCGCGATATACACCTCTGCCGTCGGTGCAGTCCTAGTCCACATCCACGCCACAAATTTTCCATCCAGCGAAACAGTCGGCCTCCCCATGCCCGGCAGCATGAGCAGTGCCTCAAGATAATGTTCGGGGGTCATCAATCGCTCCTACAAAGGCCGTTTTGAAATTGAGATTAAAGGCTTACGCAGGTGGTGATCTTTTGTAGGGGCGACTCGCTGAGTCGCCCCTACTGAGATTCAATGCGTAACATCTGTTAGGTTAAAGGCTTTCGCACTGTCGCTGAATAAAAATAGCCATGAAAGATTTCTTCAAATTGATAATCTTGCCCATGTCCCTGCATCCAAGACCAGGGACGGCGCGAACTATCCGCAATGATGGCTGCGTCGATGATGTCCGTTACAAAGCGAATCGGCAGCGTGTACCAGCGCTCACTTTCTTTAAGATCAGCTACGCCGAATAATCCGCCCGGCTTGACCATCGCCCAACCGCGCTCCATCGCCAATTCGTAACGCGGGATAACCGCCAACCCCAACGTACACATCACGAGATCAAATTGTTCATCTAAGTGCATTTCGGCGGCATCGGATTGAATCAATTCCACATTCTTCCAACCGTTAGCCTCTACCTGCTGTTCACGCGCCGCTTGTAGCATATCGGCACTGTAATCCACGCCAACCAACCGCCCCGTTGGGCCAATACGCTCCATAATGTAGGGGAAGTTCGCCCCCGCGCCACACGCAAAATCCAAAACTGTCGCGCCGGGTTTAAGGTCTACCATGTTCATCAACGTTTCCCGCATGACGATGCGCGGGAACTGCCCCAGAAAGAGATAATCGGTGAGGTTATAATTTTTCGCGCGGCGGTGATAATAGGCATCCAAACGAGATTGAGTCAGGCCAGTTTTCTTCTGCTGCCGCGCTAACGACGCGATGACGAGGCCAGCCATCAAACCTAACCAGAACTGTCGCTTAAGCATCAGGGGTCTCTTTCACGATCATAAGGAGGCCGCGCCCCAAGCCAAAACTGACATAAAGCAGCGACCAGAGAAAAAAAGCAATCGTTGGGAATAATACCACGCTGGTGAAAACCACCACAACTGGCACCGCCCGACGGTCTTTGAGCAGCCAACGCGGCGAAATAAAGGTGTTTTTTTCGTAGCGCACCGGGCTGACCATCAAGAGCGCAGCGAGCGTTACCAACAGTGCCGCGCTGATCGGCGCACCAAAATGCCCATAAATGGCGTGGATAAAAACCACATAACTCGCTAAAAAGACGGCAGCCGCAGTCGTCGGCAAGCCCTTAAAGACGACAGTCGGCTCATCATCAGACTCGACATTAAACCGTGCCAAGCGTATCGCCGCGCATACGACGGGCAAAAAGCCCAGCGCAATCCCGGCAAATCCCCAGTCCTGAAAATAGAGCTTATAAAAAAGCAGCGACGGCGCGATGCCGTAATTGATGACATCCGCCAGCGAATCGAACTGAATCCCGAAATCGCTGGTGGCATGAATCGCCCGCGCCACCCGCCCATCACATAAATCTAAGAGGCATGCCAACAGAATAAACCATGCCGCCGCTGTATATTCCCCTTCAAGCCCCTGCACAATCGCAATATACCCGGCAAAAATGCTAAAGCCTGTAATCGCACCCGGTATAGCCGATTTCGAGATATGAATATGAATGGGGAATTCTCGTTTTCCTGTCATTTCATTCGCTCAACTTTCAAACTCAATTGTGACTCTCAGCCAAGATCGTTTCTCCGCCGATGACTTTCTGGTTGAGGTTCACGCTTACGATAGATGCTAATGGCAGAAACAGATCGCAGCGCGACCCAAATTTAATAAATCCAAGTTCTTCGCCTGTCTGCACTAGATCGCCCTCATGAAGATAAGAGACAATCCTTCGCGCTAACACACCTGCGATTTGGCGAATGAGGATTAGCTGCCCGTCTTCGCCTTCAATAATGACAGTGTTGCGTTCATTCAGTTCCGAGGCTTTAGGATGAAAGGCAACTAAATACTTGCCCGGATGATAGCGTGTATAGATGACTTTACCACTAATCGGCACCCGATTTACATGAACGTTTAAGGCCGACATATAAATCGAGACTTTTAAGCGCTCATCTTTAAAGTATTCACCTTCATATACGCGCTCTATCGCCACAATCGTTCCATCAGCCGGCGCGATCACACACGCTGTACAATCGGGCGTGGTGCGCGGCGGATTACGGAAAAATTGTGCGAAGAAGCTAAAGATTAGCAGCGAAAGGGCTAACCCGAATAATCGCAATTGACGCGGCAGCAGAAGATTTACTAAGAGCAGACCGCCCGCTGCCAACGTCAGTGTTGCACGTCCCTCTCGATGCAGTCGAAATTTGATAAATGCTATCACCAGCCCCACGTCCCCGCGCCGCCTTTGAACGGCCCCACGATGTCGGACGTAATCCACCCGCCATAAAAATCGCCCGGCTGTGCCATCACTTTTTCGTCATCAATGTAACACGCTTCCATCCGTCCTGGATAAAAAGCGATACTGTCTTTAATTTGCTCAAATCCCCGGCTTGGGCTGGCGTAACTCCAGCCGACGTTCACTTCTTCTTGTTCACCGACCTTGACCGTCCAGTAACTTGCCGCACCCTTAAATTCGCAGAAAGTCCGCTGGGCTGTGGGTGAAAGGTAGTCCATCTGAATATCAGCTTGGGGAATGTAATAAACAGGTGGATGGCTGGTTTCTAAAACCCGCATGGCGCGGGTAGATTCGGCAAGGGTCACACCGTTAAAAAGCACACGGATCCGTTTTGTGGAGGATTCGACCCGCGGCGGACGCGGGTAATCCCAAACGGATTCTTGTCCCGGCTTTGGTTCAATTCTGTTGCGTGATGACATAACAATACCTCTTTAAAAAGCTACATTTACATTGAAACGATTACTCATGATAATGTTAGACAAAAACCTGAATTAGCACAAGAGCAATTTCTCAGCTCTGCCGCAGTCCCTCCAACTCGGCTTTCCATGTTTCTACAGTTTGCAAGGCACTTTTGCGCTCCGCATCGGTCAGGAGTGAAGGAAATGGCAGCTTATCCTCGCAGTAAAAATGATTTTCATGCGCTTGAACGGCAATTCTAGCAGCTTGGTAAGCATAAGTATAAGCTGTTTGTAATTCTGCCGGAATAACTTCTCCACGCAGTGGTAAAGCAATACGTACCAAAGGCTGTAAAAATTCAATGCCAATAAAGCGTGGCGCTGCATCCGGCAGATAAATGACAATATGATAAGGATACATCGCTGCCATTTGATCGACAATCAGTCGTTTATTCGAGCGTGTCACGTCTATTTCGACAACATTAACCTGCCGATCAAGCAGTAATTTTTCTCGTCGTGTCCGGTAATTTGCGATTAACTGAGAACGCGTTTTGTTGCCAGGAGAGACAATCTCAATAACAGTCACAAGTCGTCCACTACCGATTTCTCGGATATGAATAGCTTGGGTGAGAACTTCTGTAGATAGAGCTACCCCAACCTCAGCCAGAATCTCAGCAGCCGCGAGTTCATAATCCCAAGCTAATTCTGGTTTAGGCGCACCCATCGCCCGGCGAACAAAAATATCTGGTTCAATACGTTCAGCGATTTGCAAACTTGCTTCCCGCCCGGCGACATACCCCAAATGCTCAAGGGGATTCTGAATTTGATCTAAAAGATTTCCCACGATACCGGCATGAATTTGCTGAAAGTAATAATCATCTTCGGACCAAGGATCAATCCGCCCCGGAAAGGGGCCATGTTTGCGATGTTCAATATATTCTGGTGAATAATGAGGTCTATTCATCGTGCTGCTTAGCTCCTCAGCCGTTCCAACTCGGCTTTCCATGTTGCTATGGATTGTATTGCATTCTTACGTTGGGCATCCGTCAGTAACGAGGGAAAGGGTAATGTCGCTTCTGTATAGAAGACATCATCATCGATTTGTGCGGCAATTGTCCAAAGGCGATAAGCATCATCATAAGCCCGTTGTAATTCGGCGGCAATAGCTTTTCCTCTGAGCGGGAGCGCGATTCTAGCCAATGACTTTTCAAGTTCTATGCCAATAAAACGGGGTGATTGACTTGGCAAAAACACCGCCACATGATAAGGAAAGCGAGCAGCATGTTCATCTTTGAGCAACCGTTTTACCGAGCGGGTTAAATCAATTTCCACAATATTGACGTGACGCTCAAATAATAAGCGTTCACGACGCGCACGATAATCGTCAACAAAGCTTGGTCGCGCCTTGTTTCCTGGAGAAATAAGCTCCATAACGGTCACTAGTCGCCCACTGCCCAGCTCACTGATATGCAGTGCTTGTAAATCAACCTCGGATTCGACAGCAATACCTGCCGCCGCCAACAATTCCTCGGCTGCAAGTTCATAATCCCATCGCTGTTCGGGTTGTACTACGTTCATTGCGCGTTGAATAGAAAGATCAGGTTCTCGCCCTTCGGCAATTTGCAAGCTCGCCTCTCTCCCTGCACGATACCCCATTTTGAGCAAGGCCGGACTAGTTTGGCTTATGATCTGGTCGATCATGCTGGCATGAATTTGCTGAAAGTAATGCGCGTCTTCAGCCCAAGGATCAACCCGTCGTGCAAACGGCCCAGTACGTAAACAGTCGATGTAAGCATCCGGCAAATTATCGAAGGTCATTCGAATTTTCCTCCTAGCGCCTCATTGAAGATGTCCTCCGCCGTTTCCAGCAGTTCGTCGCGGCGTTCCGGGGGAGTCTGCTGGCTGATGAGGAAGCGCTCCAAAAGTTCGCTGTTGGTCAGTCCTTCAGGACTTGCCCCCAATCGCGCACGAGCGGCTTGCTCCACATCTTTACGGATTGCCGCTACGAAAAATGCCCCTGACCGCCGCAGCGCATCCCGCAGTGCATTTTCATTCAAGCGCGATTCGCTCTCCGGCGTGAGTTGCAGCAGTACGCGCACGACGGCATTTTTGAGGTTATGCCGCTCGATCAAATTCACGGCGGTCTGCGTCGGATTAGTATCCTGCCGCAGATCAGCTTTCAGCGTCACAAATGGACGCGCATCCAAGTGGATAAATTCCCAAGTCGTCGCGTTACGGCCTAATTCCACCCAACAAAAGCCTTTGGGGTCACCTTCTTCGCCGAAATCAATCCGCTCGATGCTGCCACTGTAGACGACAGGCGGCGCATCATCGCGCCCATGTGTGAGGTTTTGATGTTTGTGAATGTGGCCTAACGCGACATAATCCCAGCGTGGATCAGCCAGTGAGGACTTCGGGATGCTCACGTCACGCCCCAACATAATCCCGCGCTCGCTGCCTACCACCGCCCCACTCACAGTAAAATGTCCGACGAGCAGGCGCGGAATCTCTGGCGTGATGGCATCGACTTCTTCCGCGAGGTCATCCAGAATCTCCACCAGTTTTTCTTGCAGCAGGCCGTCGGTCTGCGCGATGGTCAAACCAGTGGTTTGTACCGTTTCGAGGATTCGGGCGCGTAAGGGATAAGGCGCAGTCCCGACGGCGACTTTGCCGCGCTTCGTCTCGACGACATAATGGGTATATTCGCTGGCGACCAGCACATTCGGCACAGCCAGCGTATCATAAATTTCAATGCTGGAAGCCTTGAGCGCTGTCGGCGGCACATCATGATTACCGATCAGCATAACAATCGGCGCGAGGGCGGATAAATCCCGGATGCGATGCGCGAACTCCCGTTGAAAAGTCGGGCTTGGGGTGCGCGTTTTGAAGGCATCACCCGCAAAAATAATCAGATCAACATCATGGTCGCGGGCATACGTTACAATATCATCCATCCGGCGCAAAAAATCGACTACGCGGCTGCTGAGGCCGGTGACGGGATCAGTCCTGCCGTAGCTTTCGATGCCGATATGCGAGTCGGCAAAATGGAGGACACGAATCGGCTCTGACATAAGCGGTTTCCTATCATTCCCTATGCCCGTGTAGGATAAAACAAATTTTCGTTGAGGGCTAGTCATGCTCAAAATTGTCGAACAAACGCCAACGCGCCTTGTCCTGAAAGATCAAAACAAAACGATGGCGCTGCTGGCGGGTATTTCCGCCATTTTGAGCGCCGTTTCACTCGTGTCGCTCGTCATACAAGGGGCAGAGCGCATCTTTACGCCGATTGCGGGAGAGGCCAATCTCGCCCGAATCATCGCTTTTCTCATCTTTATATTGGCTTGCGCGGCATTTTTTTGTTTGGGACTGTGGGCGGTTGTGCATTTTAGTCGCGGGACGACCTGCATTCTGGATAAAGCCGCCGGGACGATGACCTTAGAGACAATGCACCTCTTCCGCATGAAGCGCGATGACCGCCCGATTTATGGCCTATCGCATGTCGATGTGGAAACCAACGAACAAGCCCGCGCTTACGGTTTATTTCTCGTCCTGCGTTCCGGGGAAAGAATCCCGCTGGCGGCGGTATCTATGCTCGATAAAGAGGATTTGGAAAGCCTGCTCGCACAAATCCGCCAATTCTTGCGCGGCTGAGGCGGCTTAACAATTGCAGGACTTTCGCTTACCTCACCCCCCGGCCCCCTCTCCAATACTTGGAGAGGGGGAGAAAAACGCATCTTGAAGTCCCCTCTCCATGCAATGGGGAGGGGATTTAGGGGTGGGGT
>DAOTTO010000332.1:0-6699 GCA_034437895.1 Anaerolineae bacterium
ACCCCACCCCTAAATCCCCTCCCCATTGCATGGAGAGGGGACTTCAAGATGCGTTTTTCTCCCCCTCTCCAAGTATTGGAGAGGGGGCCGGGGGGTGAGGTAAGCGAAAGTCCTGAGTTAAAAAAAATTTACATGAAACGTGCAGTAGAAATCATTGACGAACTGTTTCCTGATGGTTCAGACAAGCAGGAGGAAAACGATGATCAATAAACCCCTCGAATACTATCTTGTTCTGCCTTATACGATTGAAATAATCCCCGATGACGGCGCGTGGTTTGTCTCTATTAAAGAACTAAAGGGGTGCATGACAGAGGTGGATAGTTGGGACGAAATTTTGACCGCCATTGAAGAGGCAAAACACCTATGGCTTGAACTTGCGTTAGAGCGTGGGCGGCCTATTCCTGAGCCAGAAGGTATTCCCAATTAAGCCGTGACTTCAATTTTTGCACTCACAACACGCGGGCTGGAAAGCATTGTCGCCCGTGAGATGACCGCCCTCACGGGTCTAACAATTACCGACACCGGGTATCGTCGGGTTGCCGCGCACACGTCAGACAATTTGCGCGATTTGCTGAAGCTGCGAACTGCCGATGATGTCTTCCTTGAGGCCGCAACATGGCAGGGAATCGCCCGTCCGCGCAGCACCTTAGCCTACTTAACGACTTTAAGCGCCGCGCTCGATCTGAATCCACTAACGGAAGCCTGCGCCCAAATCCGCCCGATTCCCGACTCGCCCATTTTTTCAATTACGGCGAGTTTTGTCGGCAAACGCAATTACAGCGCGGATGAGATCAAACTGGCTTGTGCGGATGGAATCTTCGAGGCATACGGCTGGTCTTACACACCGGATGATGCAAAAGCTGACGTGAATGTGCGCGTATTTATCGAGCATGAGACGGCCTATGTAGGGATGCGGCTTGCTAAATCGCCGCTGCAAAATCGCGCCTATAAACAGGGAAATCTCCCCGGCAGCACCAAGCCCCCTGTTGCGGCAGCTCTGCTGTTGATGACCGGGATTCAGCCCACGATGCGTCTGCTTGATCCATGCTGTGGGGCGGGTACTATTCTGGTGGAAGCGGCCTTGATGGGCGCGGAAATCGTCGGCGGTGATCGTGATCCGGCGGCGGTCATAGCGGCGCGGGCGAACTTGCGAACCGCAGGCGTTTCCGGGCGGGTTGAACGTTGGGACGCAGGAACGCTGCCTTTAGATGATGCCTCAATCCATCGCATCGCCAGCAATTTACCCTGGGGGATGCAGATCGAGACGAAGCATGATCTACCGGAATTTTATCAGCGTGCCTGTGGCGAGATGCGCCGTGTCCTCGCGTCGAGGGGCAAAATCGCGCTGCTGACGGGCGTACCCGACCTCGTGCATTTTGATGATTTGCGGCTTGAGCAGTCCATCGAAATCAGCTTATTTGGACAAAACCCCGTGATGATGTTATTTTCTTCCGAATCTGGTTGAATTTTCCGTAAGGCGTAGCGCGTTACGCCCCGGCTCTTTGCGTTCTTTGCGCCTTTGCGTTTAGTTTTCCGCAATTTACAGGAAATAATTTATGTCCGATTGGATGATTTACGGCGCGACAGGATATACGGGTGTGTTGGTGGCGGAGGAAGCTGTCCGGCGCGGGCATCGTCCCATTTTGGCAGGACGCAGCGCGGAAAAATTACGTCCGCTGGCGGAACGTCTCGATTTACCTTATGTGGCGTTCAGATTAGAGGATCAAGCAGCCGTTCTACAAAATATCAGCGTTGTCAAAGTCGTTTATCATGCGGCGGGGCCGTTTGTGCAAACCAGCGCCCCCATGCTTAATGCCTGCCTTGCCGCCAAAGTCCATTATCTCGACATCACGGGCGAATATCCGGTTTTTGAAAATACCTTCGCCCATGATGCCGAGGCGAAGGCCGCAGGAATCGGCTTGATTTCCGGCGTGGGATTCGATGTCATCCCCACCGACTGTTTAGCAAGCTACGTGGCGGCTCAAGTCCCGAATGCCGATTCGCTTGAAATCGCCTTCGCCGCCATCAGCAAAGCCAGCGCTGGAACCACCAAATCAGCCTTAGCGTTGATGGGCGGCGGCGGAAGAATCCGGCGGGACGGCGTTTTGCAATCTGTGCGACTGGGGCAAGGAGCGCGGCGGATTCGATTTTCCGATCAGGAGCGCACCGTCCTGCCGATTCCTTGGGGCGATCTTTCGACAGCTTATCGCACAACGGGAATCCCGAATATCACGACCTATATGGCCTTTCCGACGGCTTTAACGCGGATGATGGGACTCGGCAGCAGCGTGATGGATGTCTCAGCGGTTTTGCGGAATAAAACCATCAATGGGATGCTGCGCGGTCTGACGGAGCGATTTGTCGATGGCCCCAATGAGGTGCTGCGGCGTGATGGCAAATCGTATATCTGGGCGCGGGCGGCGAATACGAAGGGCGAGAGCGCTCAAGCGTGGCTGGAAACCAGCGAAGGTTATGTCTTTACGGCGGTAGCAGGTGTTCGTGTAGTGGAACGGGCGCTGTCATCCCCACCCATCGGCGCGACAACACCCGCTTTAGCGTTTGGGGCGGATTTCGTGTTGGAAATCCCCGGCACAACGCGCTTTGATAATCTGGCCTAAATCAACCTTATTGCGTAGAAACCGTCACAAAATCGGCGGAGACATAGCCTTCGCCGCCATTGTAATTGATCTGATACCAGCCGTTTTCCTCGCCTAAGATGACAAACACCATCCCCGGCGCAATCGTCCCAATTTGATCGGACTGTGTTCCAGCACCCGTGCGGACATTCAGCCCTTCGGTTGGTGTTAAATAACGCAGTTCCGCTGCCGCTTCAGCCGTCGATTCTGCTTCAGGAACATAAGTTTCCGCCAGCAGCGCACGAATATTCGCCTCGGTGATGTCGTAATCACCCTCTCCAAATTTGAGGTAGCGGATGTGGCCTGTTTTGTCGATCAAATAAATCGTAGGCCAATAGCGCTGGTTATAATCATCCCATGTCTCACGCTCATTATCCTGCGCGATGGGATAGGTAATACCCAATTCTGCCGCCGCCGCCACGACATTATTAATCTCGCGCTCGTAACCGAATTCTGGATAATGATTGCCGATGACGACCAAACCCTGATCGGCATAGGTCTCGTGCCAGCGCTGCACATAAGGAATGGTGCGGATGCAGTTGATGCAATCAAACGTCCAAAACTCCAGCAGCACCACTTGTCCGCGTAAATCCGCCAATCGCAGGGGACGCTC
Source organism: Anaerolineae bacterium (assembly GCA_034437895.1). Lineage (GTDB taxonomy): Bacteria > Chloroflexota > Anaerolineae > Aggregatilineales > Phototrophicaceae > JANRLJ01. The sequence goes on from DAOTTO010000332.1 coordinate 3,250, forward strand.
GGTATTCAGCCACGCCGTGTTACTCAGTTCAGGCGCAATCCCGCGATCAGGTAAATCCGCACGATAGGCTGTTGGCATCGTGCCACCACTTTGCTCGACAAAAGGAAGAACAGGGAATCCAGCCGCAGCAGTTTCTACAACAGCGCGGCGCTGCATCAAAACAAAGGCCACTAGGAGAAGCATTAAAACGCCAAGCACAAGAAGTCGCATCATCCATTCCTCAAAAACGTGATCGGATTTTGTCTATCTTGGATTCGATTTCTTACACAGACGTTGCGAAAGGATTACAGGAGTTTTGTTAAGAAAACTTGCTCACACGCAGCATCAAATTGGACGCAGACCTATTTTGCTGCGCCCAATTGATGAACAGGATTAATACGAGGTTTTAGCGATAGGGGTAGTGATCTTCCGGGCGATCACGCCGAATACGCACAGGCACGGGAACACGGGAACGCTGCTTCTGCTTTTGCGGGTTCAGGACGGTATCAAGGTCATCCAACAGTTGGCGAAAGCCATCTGCCACATCATCCAGCAACGTCCGTTTGTTCTGCTTCTGCTTTGCCACAGTAATCGGCCTTTCCATAGATTGTCGGCTTAGGCGATAAACAAAAATCCCTTTATCCATGACATACGGACAAAGGGTTCGTTTTTGGCATGGACCTAATGAGACTCGAACTCATGACCTCTTCAATGCCATTGAAGCGCTCTCCCAACTGAGCTATAGGCCCTCGGTTGTAGGCGCATTCTAGCCGCTTCGCCTTTTTATGTCAATACTCAAAGGATACACCCATTTTTGAAATTTGTAGATTAAAAAACTCAATTCTAACAGGAAATTTAGCAACTTCTTATCGGTCATGGGGTTTACAAACTATTTCGTTACAACCCAAGCCATTTATTACGACGTTTGCGCGATTACGACGGGATACATCGTGGGGAGCGCTGTATGAAAACAGGCTCCCCTTTCAATTTACAGCTTTAACGCCGCGCCAGCCACTCTTCATATAAGATGCTGTAGAGTAGCGAGTCGTAGCGCTGACCGTCACGCAAAATCATGCTGCGCCGCGTGCCTTCCTGCACAAATCCGGCTTTTTCATAACAGCGCACAGCACGGGTATTGTAACTTATCACTTCCAAGCCGACCCGATACAGGTTTAGCTCACGGAAGGCATAGCTGACCAAGAGGTTCATCGCATCCCCACCGTAGCCTTTGCCCCAATAATCCGGCTCACCAATCACGATGCCGAGCATCACCGTCCGATTCGTCCATTTGATATTAAACAAGCCAGCTTGACCAATCAGTACATCATCCACCAATGTACGGAGGCTAAAGCCGAAAGAATCATGCGAAGGCGGCATAGGTGACTCGGTAGAAGGGGCAGCCGGACGTGCTGGATCGTCGTCTGCGAGGCGTAGATATTCGTCATTCTGGCTCCATCGGGCGACAATGGCTTGATCTTCGGGAAGTGCGGCAGCGAGGCGAACCAATGTGCCTCTAAAGAGGGAGTCCTTAAACATGATGTTTGTCTTTGTGTAGGCGAATTTGCGCTATAGAAAATAAAAACAACCCGCAGCAGAAATAGCTCTGAGGCGGCTCTATGAATGCGACGATCAACGACCTCGATTCATGGGTTTAATTTTCAGGTAGCGACGGCGTACACAGGCACTCCATTTTGAGGTAAGTCACACTGCAAAGTGTACCTGAATCGGCCTGCCCTGTCGATGGTTGTTGCCAGGGGTGGCACATAGGTCACTCTCTACACCTATTAAAATAGACCCTCCCAGCCAAAGCCCTCAATTGGACACAAAGTAAGCGGCTAAAATTCACAAATTTTTCAGAGTATACCTATCGCCATAGCCACCAGAACATGCTATTATTTTTTTAATTCTTTCATTGAACCTTTATCATAATCGTTGAGGGATACCCATGCCAGCTAATCCACAATTTATTGAAAAGTGGGTACGTTATTTAAATGATGTGGATCGGGAAATGAGCTGCATCGCGGCACAAAAACTCGGTGCTACCAAAGATTCATCCGTCATTCCGGCGCTTGTGGCAGCATTGATGAAAAATCGCCCGGATGATGTCCGCATCTCGATCATCCGAGCGCTTGGTACGATTGGGCATGTCTCGGCGATCAAATCGCTCATCCCTTTGTTAAAAGATAACAGCGCCACCGTCGCCACCACTGCCGCTAACGCGATGGGCGAAATTAATCATCCGTCATGCGTTGCCCCGCTGACAGAAGTGGTGCAAACCTATAAGCAAGCCTATAACCGACACAGCCAACTCCACAGCGGCACACGCGGTGTTTACATCGCGGCGCTTTCCGCTTTAGAACGGATTGGCACGTCACAAGCGCGGGAAGTCGTAGAAAAATACGGGAAATAAATCGGCTTTTGAGATGAATTTCAGGAAAAAAGGCGGCGTTTGCTTTTGGTAAAAACGTCGCCTTTCGCTTTTCAAGCTGCTACTTTACGCAGTGATGCCGAAGAACGCCACAACCGTGTTTCTGGGTGGATGAACAGATAGTAAATCGCCAGCAGGCCGCTGTAAGTGACCGCCGCGATATAAATAAGCAGGCTGAGGCGGCGCTCCGGTGAGATAGTTGGCAGCATTTGTAAAAACGGCAGAATCAAGACCAGATCATACGCCAAAAATCCTGCCAACTGCCCGACAGCATTATGCCAACTCGGACGCAGCACTGAATAGGCGAAATAAGCCGCTGCGCCGAAGAAAATCCAACCGTAAATGACCGAGCCATCTTTCGTGATCGTCCAAGGGAGGATGTTGGGAGTTTTCGTCACTAGCAGGCCGCCCGCGATCACCAAATTCACCACAAAATACACAAATGACCAATAGACCAGCCTTGGCATGGGGCGGGGGTCATGGATGGGGATACGCCGGCTCCAGAGCAGCAGTCCGCCGCCGAAGATTACGCCGAGGGTGCAGGCTACCGCAAATAAAGTCAGTTTGTCATTGTTCCCCATGATTTGAAACGCGAAGATCGCCATTGGCACGAAAATCGTTAGATAATCCAGCGCGATTCCGGTGAGTGCGCCGTATTCGCCAGATGCCACCGCCCATAATGTAGACGCTGCCGCCGCCGCGAAGATCGACGCAATAAACAGGAACGACATGCGGTTGGTATAGGCCAAAGGCCACACGTCGAGCGCAAACTGCATTTGCAAAATATAGCCCACAGCGAAAACAGCCTGAAACGCACAGATAAAAACCATCATGAGGCGAAAATAACGATTCATCAGTTCTCCTATTTTAGGTATAACGCACGAATAATTGCTTTATTCTAACGCCTTTGGGATCATTGCATCAAAATTCTTTGCTATTGTAGAAATACGAATACAGGTATCGGTCAGATGAGTTTTGAGGTGTAAAAATTTGGTTACAAGTTGATTCAGCCTTGGATGTACATCAAGCGAAACGGCATTAAG
>DAOTTO010000333.1:0-12245 GCA_034437895.1 Anaerolineae bacterium
GCCCGTTTAAACTGGATTTTCTTTAAAGATGACGATACGTATGAGGAAAACTACAAAAAACTTATTTCCGCTGTGGATACCGATTTAGAGCATGTTCGCCAGCACACAAAACTGCTGATGCAAGCGACGGAATGGCAGCACAAAAATCAGGATAGCAGTTTTCTGCTCACCGGAACCGAAATTGATATTGCCGAAGGCTGGCTGACCTCGGCTGTAGGCAAGCATCCTGCGCCGACTCAGCTTCAGGCAGAATATATCGCACTCAGCCGCAAGCGTGCCGCAGCCCAACAGCGTCGTTTGCTGGCTGGTGTATCGGCAGCCTTAGCGGTATCCGTTGTCTTGATGATCGTTTCGCTATTTCTGTTTCAAAATGCCCGTGCAGCACGTAAATTAGCGGAAGCCAGCGAAGCAGAAGCCCGCCGCGAGTCCGAAATCGCCCAAAGTGTCGCGCTGGCGGCAGGTTCCCAGCAAGCACTCGGCGACAATAACCCCGATTTAGCGCTGGCACTGGCCTTGGATTCGATGAAAATTACCAACCCACCCTCTCTCGCGCCAAGTGCGCTGCGTGACGCGGCCTATACACCAGGGGCGCAGCGCGTCTTCACAGGGCATGATGGCTGGGTTTGGACAGTGGATTACAGTCCCATCAGTAATCAGGCGGTCAGCGGCGGTGCGGATCAGATTGTCATTTTATGGGATACCGATACCGGGGAATTGATCCGGCGGTTTGAAGGTCACACTGGCGAGATCAACGAGGTCGTTTTTAACAGTGATGCCACACAAATTATCTCCGGCGCGGATGACGGCGAAATCCGCATTTGGGACGTGGCAACAGGCGAAACGCTTCGCACAATACAAGCGCCTACCGATGTCTGGTCAGTTGACATAAGCCTCGACGATTTGCTGATCGCAGCAGGATTGGTTGATGGCCGAATCTATCTTTTTAATGCTCAAACGGGTGAAATTGTGCGCCGCTTAGGCGGAGAGATCACCGACGACCAGGAACCGATCGGGCATACCGCGCAAGTGTGGTCTGTCTCCTTTAGTCCTGATGGCAGCCAAGTCGTCTCTGGCGGGCAAGATAAACTGGTGTTTATCTGGGATGTAGCCACAGGCGAAGTCCTGCAAGAGATCACCAGTCATACCGATTGGGTGCTGGATACGGAATTTAGCCCTGACGGAACGCAAATCCTTTCCACCAGTGGAGATCGTACAATTCGGGTATGGGATGTTGAAAGCGGTGTAGAGCAGCACCGTCTTGTTGGGCATACCGCATCAGTAGGCAGTGCAACCTTCAGCACCGATATGAAGACGATCCTATCCGGGGCGTGGGATAACGCCATCATCCTTTGGGATATAGAAGCCGAATCCCCCATTCGGCGCTTTAATGGACACAGCGGCGGTATCACGCGTCTTGCCTTCAGCCCAGATGACTCGCTGGCGATTTCTTCATCTTATGACGGCACACTGCGCCTTTGGAGCATCGGCAATCCCTTAGAAATCGATCAATTGGACGGACATACAGAGACCGTAAATGGAGTCAATTACAGCCCCGACGGCACACGATTGGTTTCCGCTTCTGGTGATGGGACTGCCTTGATCTGGGATACTGACCCAAACTCAGCCACTTACGGTGAAGTTCTGCATACCTTTGGGGATGGTTCCAGCCGCATCGACAGTACTGTTTTTAGTCCCGACGGCGCACGCTTACTCACAGCAACCAACAGCGGACAAACCCTCCTTTGGGATATCCAAACAGGCGAAACGCTCCTGACTTTAGAAGGCCATACAGATCGTGTGACCAAAGTGCGCTTTAGCCCCGATAACCTTATGGCGGCAAGTGCATCGCTCGATAACACGATTATGTTATGGAATATCGATCCTGAATCGGCGGATTACGGGCAAATGATCCTCACACTTAGAGGTCACACTGATCGCGTTGATGGCCTTGCCTTTAGGCCTGATGGCGCAAGATTACTTTCAACCGGACGTGACCGCAGCATCATCTTATGGGATACCGCGACAGGCGAAATCGTCCATACTTTTACTGGGCATACCGATGCTGGCCTTGATGTGGCTTTTAGTCCTGATGGATTGACTTTCCTCTCCGGCTCTTGGGACAGTACGATGCGTCTGTGGGATGCGGACGAATCTTCGCCAATCTTCGGCACAGAACTGCATCGCTTTACCGGACACACCAACGGGGTTCACAGCGTGGCTTTTAGCGCGGATGGGAAATTTGCCCTCTCCGGGTCAGAAGATACCACGATGCGCTTATGGAATATGGAAACCTTCCTTGATATTTACACCTTTGAGGGACACAGTGCAGGCCTACGTAGTGTCATGTTCAACCCGGATGGACTGGGAATTGCTTCTGGTGGCCGTGATGCTCATATCATCTTATGGCGGCTCCCGCTAGAAAATGAAGCGCTAACGGAGTGGATTTATGCCAATCGCTATACTCGCGCACTGAGTTCAGGTGAAGAACAAACATACTGCGTGAGCTGCACGATTGAAGCCACTCGTACCGCCACCACTGGTACAAGTACGCCATAAGTTAATCCGTCCACTCCAAAATATAGCGACCACGTATATCTTGCGTGGTCGCTGTGTATAGATAGGTCTTCCCATCGACAAGGACAATATCGGCGTGTCCTATCCCAAAATTGAACGTCATATCCATAATCACCGGATTACCTGCATACTTTTCCCACGCGCCATCAATTTCGTCGCCGACTGAACGTGCAAACCCCAACCCAAATTGAGTATCCATACCACGCTCCAAAACATCGGGGCCGCGTACCCCCTCATAAGCCATATAATAATGGTCGCCGACATGCAAGACTTCCGCCGAACTCACATAACGAAAATCAAAATACGCATTGGCTTCAACGCCGGAAAGGTCAATCGCGCCATACTCCGCCGCACCGCTGAATAACGGGTCGGTATCGCACAGCCGCAATTCAGAAAGGTCGCCATGCCGATTTCCTTTATAGCAGCGCATGTGTCCCGGCGCAGACCCCGCTGCTACGAACACATACAACGTCTCGCCTTCTACATAAATTCCCGGCGGCGCACCGACCAGACAATCATCAAGCTGCCCGCGAATGTTGGGATGTGCGCCGATCCGTTCTGTTTCACTACATGGCGAAAACGAACTAGGCCACGTCCCACTTGGTGAACGCAAATACGCCCAATCCGACCAATTTAGCCCGTCCTCAGAACGACGTAAAATCGTCTGCGCGTGCCATTCGTAAACCAGATAATACGCATCACCTGCCGCAAACACACGCGGATACTGCTGCGCGGTGATATGATCGCGCTGGTCATCACAGGGACACGCCGCGCACGACATCGCACACACCGCCACAGGTAGCGTAAACGACTGTCCGCCATCGGTACTTTCCCAGCGCGTCATACAACCGGGAAATTCCACCGGCTGCCCACATTGGTCGATCACCCCTGCCGATTGATCGCTGGCATGAAGATAAGACCAAAACACACCGTCGCCCCTATCGAGCGTATCACTCTCGCCAATTGGCAGGCCAACATCAGCAATATCCATAACCCACTGCGCCCGCCCCTCCCAAAAATCTTCGAGTGTAGGTTGCGCGGAGTCGTCCTGTGCCTGTACCATAGATAAACTTGTGCCTAGCCAGATTAATATGAGAACCATACGCTGCCAGTACATAATGACAATCCTTAACAAGCCAATTTGCGCTTACAATCGTTTGAGATGATGATTTTGTCATCGTCATAGCAGATCAAGCGCAATCTATTTTACAATGTGTTATAATCTCGTTGCATTACGATCTCGCGCTGCGCTATGCTTTAGCCGTCCGATGCGAATTTTAGGTAAACAATGGCCGAGATTAATCTAAAACAGTATCTGGCAAAGCTGGATACACTACTGAAAGACAATGCCAACGATGAGGCGGTCTATAACGCCCGGCATATCTTACAGGTTTATCCCAAAAATGCTGCTACCTACCGCAAACTCGGCGAGGCCTATTCGCAAGAGTCGCGCTGGGATAATGCGGGTGATGCTCTGCGCCGTGTGTTAAGCGTCTTCCCGGACGATTATGAAACACACATCGCGCTCGGTGAAGTGTATCAGCGCAGCAAAAAGCTGGATGAAGCCATCTGGCATTTTGAACGCGCCTTTGAGCAAGACCCCAATAACGGCAAACTCATCGAAATCCTGCGCGAGTTATATCGCACTCATCGTAATATCGAGCAAGTTAAAATCCCCTTGACGACAGGCGCGGCAGCACGGCAGTATGCCCGTAACGGCTTGTTCGATCAAGCAGTTAATGTTTTACAAAAAACCCTCAACCAAGCGCCTGACCGCACCGATTTACGGCTGCTCTTGGCGCGTATCTTGATGGAAGCCGCTCGCACGGTAGAAGCGGCGGAAGTCGCGCTTGATGTGCTGGCGGTGCTGCCAGATTGCCTAGAGGCCAATTATATCCTCGCCGAACTCTGGTTGCATGAACAGCGTCCGTCCGACGCTCAACGTTATCTCAGCCGCATGGAAGCCGTTGATCCTTATCTCGCGCTAGAACTGGCGCAAGGATCGCCGCCGCCGGATAACGTGATCGAGTTAGAAGAACTCGATTACCAATCCGTCGCCCATCGTGACCTCACTTCCGACAATCCCGATTGGCTGCTGCAAATTGATGATGATAATGCCCTCGTGGGTGAAGACGACTCGCTGTTTGATCTCACCGACGACTGGCTGGAAAGTCCCGACAATCAAAGCGATGCCGCCATCCTTGATGACGATTTTGATCTTTCCGACGATTGGCTCACCGACGAAGCGCCCGCCGCGCTTGAAAAACCTGTCACAAGCGCCGCAAAGCCCGAAAAAGATGAATGGCTCTCTCAATTCGGCGATACAGACGAGTCTGAAGAAAAACCTGCGCCGCGCAAACGTACCGGGATGACCGGGATGCTATCCGCCCTTAAAAGTGAAGAACCTGAACCAACACCAACACCGATGAGCGCTGCCCTTCCCGCAGAATCAGAGTCGGACGAATTTGAAGATTTAAGCAAACTCTTCGATGACGATGATGATTTCATGGCTGCACCTGCGGAAGCGGAAGACCCCTTAGCGTGGCTGGAAGAAAGCGGCGTTGAAATCCTTGATGATGAACTTCCTAAGCCGCGCCCCGTTACCTCAGAGATGGAAGACCCCTTAGCATGGTTGCAAGGCAGCGGCGTTGAAATTCTGGACGACGAAACAGAGGCCAATTTTGATGCCTTCGGCGTAGATGATGATGGCGCACTGCAAGCGCAAGATGCCGCCGACCCAATGGCTTGGCTGCGTGGCAGCGGTGTTGAGGTGATGGCAGACACGATAGATGCAGAAGACGACCTCGAAAACGCTGCCGAAGCCGATCCTTTGGCGTGGTTACAAGCAAGCGGGGTACAAATCGTTGATGACACACCGCCTGTTCGCAAAACACAAACCCAAAACCAGCCAGTCGTACCCGCCCCGGTAGAAGAACCTTCGGCATGGCTGGAGGACGACACCCTTCTAGAAGAAATGATGCAGCTAGAGTCGCTTTCTACCGGAGAACTTTACGCGGTAGACGCAGATGACATGAAAGCAAATGTACCCGGTGAAGAAGCAGCCGCCGCGCTGGATGGGCAGGAAGATATGTCTGATAATGAGGATTTCGCAAGCTGGTTCGATGCCGATTCTGATGACTCCGATTCCGCAGACAGTGGGTTGGAATGGTTGGAAGAAGAAGCAGACGATTCAGAAACGTATCCCATCGCCGCCGACGCTTCCGAATCGTTCAACTTGTTTGATGATGACGAAGACGAAGCGCTGGATTGGATGCGCGAACCAGAATCAGAATTACCCGATCAGCAGCCCGTCATCAACCTCTTTGATGATGATGAGGAAGATGCCTTAGATTGGGGTAGTGAACTCGCGGCAGCACCCAGCAGCGATTCTCCGGCTTGGTTATCAGAATCCGGCGCGTTTGATGTGGAACCCGCTTTATTCGGCGAGTCCGATGACGAATTCGCGTGGGATACCGAAGCGGCTGAATCAGTCCCTACTGCTCAAGCGCAAGTGCCGGATTGGTTATCTTCTGTAAGCGAACTCGAAGGCGAACTCGGAACCGAAGACAACCTTGAAGAAGAGCCTGAGCCAGAACTGCTGCCAGACACCCCCTCATGGCTTTCCGCCGCCGCCCCAATTGCAGACGATGATCTCGAAATGGGCGGTGAAGCCACTGAAGAAGAATTCGCTTGGGCAAACGCACTCACCCTTGATGAAGAAGCCTCTGCCCTCGCCAGTGATGTCCCGGACTGGTTATCGGACGTTAATGTTGTCGCATCAGAAAAGCCTATTTCCGAACCTGAACCTGCCCTTTTCGGCGCTCTCGCCTCTGCTGACGATGAAGAAAGCGAACTCGATTGGGCGCAGTTTGAAGAAGACGACCAACCAGAAGAATTCGCTGTCGCCGAAGCTACCCCCTCATGGCTTTCCGACTTGAACCTTGATGACGATGAGGAAGAATCCGAAGACCAACCCGCGCCCGAACCTGCCCTTTTCGGCGCTCTCGCCTCTGCTGACGATGAAGAAAGCGAACTCGATTGGGCGCAGTTTGAAGAAGACGATCAGCCAGAAGAATTCGCTGTCGCCGAAGCTACCCCCTCATGGCTCTCCGACTTGAACTTTGATGACGATGAGGAAGAATCCGAAGACCAACCCGCGCCCGAACCTGCCCTTTTTGGCGCTCTCGCCTCTGCTGACGATGAAGAAAGCGAACTCGATTGGGCGCAGTTTGAAGAAGACGACCAACCAGAGGAATTCGCTGTCGCCGAAGCTACCCCCTCATGGCTCTCCGACTTGAACCTTGATGACGATGAGGAAGAGTCCGAAGACCAACCCACGCCCGAACCTGCCCTTTTCGGCGCTCTCGACTCCGCCGAAGGTGACGACGAAAGCCAACTCGATTGGGCACAGTTTGAAGAAGACGACCAACCAGAGGAATTCGCTGTCGCCGAAGCTACCCCTTCATGGCTCTCCGACTTGAATTTTGACGACGATGAATCGGCTCAAGATGAAGATCAGCCAGAAGAATTTGCTGTCGCCGAAGCTACCCCTTCATGGCTCTCCGATATGAATTTTGATGCGGATGAGCCAGAAGACGAACCGGATGCCAAGCCAGAACCAGTCACATTCGGTAAAATGGATTCAGGCGAAGAAGTTGATGCGTTAGATTGGGGGCAATTTGATGACGATCAAGTTAGCATCGGTCTTGCGGAAGACGCGCCCTCATGGTTGGCGGATTTAAATGCCCCAGACGACGAAGAAGAATTCGCCTTCTATGCCGAAGAAAATACTGATGAAATGGCGGTTGCAGGCGAGGCTCCTGATTGGTTAGCGGCGGCTGTACCAGATGAGGAAAACGTAGAAATCGAAGAGCCTGTTAATCAGTTTGGCTGGATGAGCGATATCGATGAGTCGGAAGCCGCCGCCCGGCGCGAAACGTATGAACTTGATGAGCTGCCAGATAACGGTCTCATCTATGCCGAAGAAACCGAGCCGTTCCCGGCGGATAACGCACCCGATTGGCTAAACGCCATGGTGCCCGGTTTGGATGTTGATTACGCGGCAGAGGAAGATGCCCAAGTTGAAAGCGACTTCGCCCAGCGCCGCGCTGCTGCCCAAGAACCTACGCCGCAGGCCGCCCGACGTGCCGCCCGTGATTTTGCATGGCTGGAGCAAATCGTCGGTGAAGAATTGAGGCAACCACCCACCCTGCCAGAGACACCCGGCAGCACCAGCAAACGCCGCTTTAATTTCTCAAAGCCGCCAGCTTGGTTACGTCGGCTGACGGGTCGTACGGAAAAACCCGCCGCTGTTGTAGAAACAGTAGATGTTGCTGAATTGGGTGATGATCTACCGCCTTGGTTAAGTTATGATGATTTAGAAGACGAAAGCTAGATCGTGTTGATATTTAATTGCAAATTGATGAAGCACACCAACATCAATATCGACACCGACACACAAACTAATTTTGAATGCGCTATTTTGCGTCGGTTTTGCCTGAGAGGGATGAGTGATGCCACCCGCCGATAATACACCTGATTTCGACTCGATGTCGCCTGAAGAAATCATGGCCTGGATGGAAACGCTGGCGAAACGCCAGGGTGCCGATGAAGGCTTTACGACGGCGGCAAATGTACAAATTGCAGATATTGATCCGGCGACGGCCAAAGATACCGGCCCCGGCTACATACCCTACGGCATGTCAGAGGAACAGTGGGAAAAGAAGCAGGCCGATGAGGCCGTCAAAAAAGCCGCTAAAGCTGCTGCCGCGCCCCCACCTGTACCTGCGGTACAAGCCGTACCTACACCACCTGCCCCCCAACCTATAGCCGCGCCGCCGCCAGCCGCCGCCCCTGCTCCTGCTGCCAGCGCTGGCGATACACCTGATTTCGACTCGATGTCGCCCGAAGAACTCATGGCTTGGATGGAAACCCTTGCCGAGCGACAAGGCGCCAGCGAAGGCTTCACCACCACCAAACGAGTCGATATTGCCGAAATCGACCCAGCGACGGCCAAAGATACCGGCCCCGGCTACATACCCTACGGCATGTCTGAGGAACAGTGGGAAAAGAAGCAAGCCGATGAGGCCGCCAAAAAAGCCGCCAAAGCTGCTGCCGCGCCGCCCCCTCCAGCCCCGGTGATGCCAATTGCACCGCCGCCTATCATGGCAGAAGTGCCGCTGCCGCCAGCCGAGCCTCAGTTTGAGCTGCCGAGCTTCGATTTCGATTTGGAAGGCACAACGCAAATTACCCCCTCATCCGGTGGTGATGGGTTAGCATGGCTGGAAAGCCTCGCGTCCGGTTCCGGGTCAGACTTCCCACAAATGGATTTATCCGGCCTCGGCAGCGATATTGCCCCGCTTGATCTGGATGCGCTTTCGGGTTCGCTCGATCTCGGTAGTTTTGAATCGCTCACTACACCCGCCGCAGCGGAAGCCAATCCTATTGATTGGCTGCAAGGGCTGTCGCAAGAAGAAGAGAGTCCCTTTAGCTTTTCACCAACGCCGCCCGCCGCAACTACGCCACCCCCAGCGGAACGTTTCAGTAAACCGACTGCTGCCTCCGCTGATGATGATGAAGATCCGATGGAATTCTTAGAAAGTCTGGCAAAGCGGCAGGGCGCACGTCCAGAAGAATTTACAACCAGCGCCGGGCTTGATGTCCCCCTGCCCGAAGAAACCGCACCTGCCCCCGGTTATACCGCCTTTACCTTCGAACAAGAATCCTTCGGCGCATCCAACATCCTGCCCGATCTGGATGATTTAGAAGAGGTCGATGCCGAAGATGTAGAAGACCCGCAATCTTGGCTCGATCAACTGGCATCGGCGCAAAAACCCAGCTTCATCCATGATGAAACATTCGAACCCGCGACGACTTCCCTTGTGGAAGATGCGAAAAATGATCGCGTGATGCAGGCGCTTTCCAGCGCACAAAACGTCTCGCCCGAAGACATTAAAGGCTGGATGGACAACCTGCTCGATAAAGGCGCGAACCTCAGCGATGATATTGGCCTAATTGAAGACGACGAAGATGAAGCGGGCGAACCGGAACTTCAAGCCCAAATTCCCGACTGGCTGCTCGATCAAGTTGGGCCGCCACCGGAAGCCGTTACCGTGCCGCGCAAGCCAGAGCAACCCGCCCTAATCGACCAGATTGTCGAGCCGGAAGCAATTGATATTCCCGATTGGCTGCGTACCGAAGAAAATACGTTTGAGAATATCTTTGCTTTCACCGAAGAAGAATCTGCGCGGCCTGCCATCGCTGCCAGTTCAGAACTGCCCGATGTAGACGTTAACGATCCTTGGGTAGAAGCCTTTGAACTAGAATATGCGGCTCGTCAGGTCGAACCTGTCAGTGAATTAAGTGCGCCTGTCGCACCCGCGCTTGAACAAGCTTTCTTTGCACCGGAGCGTGATCTTCCCGCAGGTGAACCAGAAGCCCTCCCAGATTGGCTGGCTCTGTCGTCCACTGACCATGATGAATATGAAACACTCGAAGTCGAGTATGAAGAGGAAGACTCCGAATCCGAGGCGGTTAGCGACATCCCCGATTGGCTGCGTGAACAATACGTGCCGGATAACGCGACTGAAACATTCGACATCGTTGCCGAAGACCTTCCCGATTGGCTCAAAGAAGCCGGTGTCGAAAAAACCGATACCGTCCCCGATTGGCTCATTGACACCATTACGGTGGAAGTGGAACAGCCAGAATTCGCCGGCGAGGCAGAACCAATGCCAGCGCCAGCACCAACGTTCCTGCCCATCCCGGTTGCGGCCTCTCCTGCGCCTGTTCCCATGCCAGTCCGTCAAATCGACGTGGCCGCCACCCTCGAAAGTGCGCGGGGCAAGGTCAACAGCGATGTAAGCGGCGCTTTGCAGGATTACGAAGCCATTGTTCGCGCCAATACTGCGCTGGATGCCGTGGTCGGCGATCTCACCAGCCTGATTAAGCAAGAAGGCTATAAAGCCAATGCGGGCATCTATCGTGTTTTAGGCGACGGCCTCATGCGGCAAGGACGCTTGCAAGAAGCACTGGACACTTATCGTAAAGCGCTCAACTTGCTATAATCAGCAGGTAATCTCAAATGAAAAAGCGGGTCTACAACGACCCGCTTATCATGCCTAACAGTCAGCTAAAAGGAAGAAAAACTTGGAACACACACTCATCATTGTTAAGCCCGACGGCGTACAACGCGGCCTCACCGGGGAAATCATCCGCCGTTTTGAAGCACGCGGCCTGCGAATCGTCGGCATGAAGTTTATGTTGGTTTCGCGGGAATTAGCCGAAAAGCATTATGAAATCCATAAGGAGCGCCCCTTCTTTGCGGGTTTGGTGGAGTATATTACGTCTTCACCAGTCGTTGTCATCGCCTTAGAAGGCACTAATGCCGTCCTCAACGCCCGCAACACCATCGGCGCGACCCGCCCCCATGAAGCCGGCGCAGGCACGATTCGCGGCGACCTCGCTTTGGAAGTCGGACGTAACCTTGTACACGGCTCAGACAGCGCTGAAAATGGTGCAATCGAAATCGCCAATTTCTTCCAACCAGAGGAACTCATCACTTGGTCACGGGCAACCGACCAGTGGATTTTCGCGAAGCCATAAATTTCGCCCAATTTGACGCAGTAACACGTGTTAAGCACAAATAACCAGTAGGGAACGACCTATGCGTCGTTCCCGGCACCAATCACACCTATCAATGTGCCTCTATCAACCAATGTACGACTTGCTAAAGCGCATTACAGCATCAATTTATTGAATGCTCAAAAGCACGTTAGCTTCTGCGCTCCATAACCCCTCAAGGTTATAATATTGTCGCTTTTCCTCAAGGAAGATATGCACCACCACACTGCTGTAATCCAATAACGCCCAACCACCTTCACCAGCCCCTTCAGTCGAATAAGGCAGTTGACCCTTAAAGCGTTCTTTGACTTCCTCACGGACATAATCAACCAACGCCTTAAGCTGGCGCTCACTGTTACCAGTGCAAATCACAAAAAAATCTGCGATCACCACATCAGGGCGCAGATCAAGCAAGATAATGTCTGTCGCTTTATTATCTTCGACAATTTCTACAATAGCACGAGCTAAGTCTAACGAGTCCAGAAAACGCCTCCGCGAGTTATTTCTATTTGTCCTTCTCTTAACATTATAACACAGCTTTTTCGTCCTGTGAAGGGGTTTTGGAGACCAGAAAAGGTCTTAAAAGATCACAAAATCGACTGACTAACTGTTATGCTTCATTGTGATTGTGATTTCCATGATGATGGCAACATTAAATCAAACAAACACCGCCATTTGGCGTATGCACAACAACCCAAGATCGCGCTAGAATAAAGGCGTTCGTCTATAGATCAATTTGGAGAAACCTCATGGAACGCAAAACTTTTCAAGTCCCCGCCATTGGCTGCGATGGCTGCGTCAAGACCATTCAAAATGAAGTCAGTGAAATCAGCGGCGTAAAACGTGTCGATGGCGACGTGGACAGCAAAATGGTCACTGTCGAATGGGATACCCCCGCCTCTTGGGAACAGATCGCCGAAAAACTGACCGAGATCGAATACGCCCCCGCGCTGGCCTAAAACGATCTATCAACTAACACGTAAAAGAGCGAGGCATAGACACCCTCGCTTTTTTATTGACAAGTCCTCTCCAAACAAATGCGCCATTTG
>DAOTTO010000334.1:0-6162 GCA_034437895.1 Anaerolineae bacterium
GTTCCTTTAATGGCATTGAACTGTTTTTTCAGTGCCAGCGCCGACGGTTTGCCGCCTGCCTCGTACTGCCTCTTCCACTCCGCTAATCCCCAATTAAACACAAAGCGGCGTGTTCCAGCTGCTTGCGCGAAGTAGGTGGCTTGTTCAGGCGTTGGATTAAGGCGAATGCAGTGGCTGCGGATCATCTTCCAATATCTTTTTCAAAGCCTTGCAAATTCAGCAAGTATGTATGTACGCATAATGTTTATTTTATAACACTTATGCGTATAAAATACTAATCTAGCTTATTCCCCTTTTTTAAACGCCAAAATCGCATTCCCCGACACGGCATACACCATATCTTGCCCCGGCGCAGCCACTACCGCCCGAATCAGTGCAAACATACTTTCATCCGAGGGACGATACGTTGCCACAAACGTCCCGCCGCGTGTCACCTCATAAATGGCGGCACGCTGCTGGCTGATGAGGTAAATCACATTAGCAATCGGGCTGTCATCCAAATACATCGCGTCCGCGCTTTGGATTTCTTGCCCCACGGGAAAACCGACCAACGCTAATTCCTGCTGTTGACCCGAATTATATTTTCGTAAGATGCCCTCAGAAAGCAGCACATACACATTCCCGCCGCTGTCTTCGATGTCGAAATCGACGGCAATCCCGCCCGGCAAGCGCCCCTGACCGCCAAAATATTCGCTCGGTGCGCTGGCATAGCTGCCATCCCCGGACTGCTCATAGCGCCAAATTTCGCCCACGCCGGAATCCAATACATATAAGCGCCCACTCCACGTCGCAATCGCAACCGGATTCACCCAATTTTCTGAACCGATTAATTCTTGGGCAGCACACTGCAAAAAGCGCGGCGAACACGTTACCAGCACGCCGGTTTTATCCAACGCCAGAATCAAATTATCCTCGGTGGAATAGGCGATGTCGAAAATTTCCCCCACCGGATAGCCATTGACCGAGGCATCCGTCCGCATACTCGGAATAGCTTGCCCGACGGTTGCCCGCTGCTCACCGTCACTCGCCAACTGGACTTGATACACTTGGGACTGCGGTTCAGTCGCCAGCACATACAGATCAGAGCCTTGAATGACAATTTGCGAAAGTGCTGTGCCGGGGCCGAAGCTGTCAATCGCATACACTTCGCGCCGTGTGATCTGGCTTAGGCCGTCAATCGTGCTGCGGCCTTCCGCCCGAATGCCCAAAAGGGTGGGGTCATCGGGGCGAAGGTTACGGCAAGATTCGACTTGCGTGAGGGTTTGATCCCACGCGCTGATGACGGTTTGGCGCTCGCTGGAAGGAATCCCCCGTGCTAAGTCCGCCCGCCGCAGCGTTTCATCCAAACACATCTCGAATTCACTCTGCCCCGTACCGGAAAGCCACATCACGATGACCATCATCACCACACCTACCGGCACCAGCAGTACCAATCCCGCGGCAGTCGGTGAGGAAAGCCAGCCGCGCTGACCTTCTTTAGGCGGCGGAAAGAATTTGTCGATTAAGCGATTTATGCCCGCCAAAAAGCGTGAAAAAACCAGCGCACTGCTGCCCATGCTGCGGCTGGCACGGCGCTGCATCTCATTCATCGTTTTTTGTTCGCGGGGGGTACGCTTGGGCTTTTCTGGGAGTGTGGCGGGAACATCTGTGATCGTCCCAATACTGCTGGGTGGCGCACCGTCGGGCGCTGCCTCTGCCACCACCGCTGTCTCACGGGTGCTGGTTTTCGTTTTACCGGAGGCGGTAAATTGCGCGGTGGATTCGCCCACCAAGACACTTTCCAAAACAGGCAGTTCTGGCAGGACAAATTCGACAGCGGTCAGCGTGAGTTGTAATTTCGCCAAATCCTTAAAGGCCAGTAGTGTACCCGTCACATCAGAAGTGACCAGTGCATCACTCAATTTTTGCCCGTCAAAATCGGCAATATTCGCGTCACCCATCACGAAGCGTGTTCCAGCCGCCACACGAAACTGCGTCATGCGGACGTTGGGAATCGCCTGTACGCCTAAAGGCGGTGTATAGAGCGCCTCATCCTCGGTTAAGTCTTCGGGGAAAGTCCGCAGATTGCCCTCATGACGCAGCAGCATCACAGCGGGGCCAATCCTGCCAACGATCAAATCCGCACCGCGCAGGACAGCGCACAGCATATTCGCTTCATAAGCCCGTTTGCCGCTGGCATTATGCTCGACTAAATTTTGATTCAGGGTATGAAAGACATCCCGCAGCCCGGAAGTGACGCTGCCGCTGCTGTTAAAGTAGCGTTCAGCGGCAAGCTGCGCCATCTGTTCATAAAACATCGTCGGCGCAATCGAATCGCCTGATGGCAGCACCAAGGTAAAGAACGTATCCGCCTCGCGTCCACGCGCAGCTTTGCGGGGCGCAACTTCCACCAATGCGCCCGGCGGCGCAGCACTGATTGAACGTCCACCGACCACATACAGATGACCTACCAGCGCTTCGTACTCAAATGCCATTTTTTCTTCTCATGCAAACAAAAGATTACCAGCATTTTACCCGAATAGGCGGGTATCGTCTAATCAGCATCCTGCGTTATAATAATAAGTACAAAAATAGAGGGAAAATCAGATGTTTAACCCCATACAACAGAAAGAAGCTGAGCAGGAAATTTATGTCTCGCCGACTTCGGACGAAACTCTTCAAGAGCGCTATCAGCGCATTCAGCAAGAGGAATCTGCTTTGACGGAAGCAGAAATTCAAGAAAAAATTGCTCAATTGGAGGTTTCATCCGATTTGCTGGATTGGGAAGGCAACGAATAAAGGAAAGGTATGGCTGAACGTCGATGGAAAGTCAGGGTAATTATTGAAGAGGCGACTTTAGAAGTTGCTTTTCTGTTTACCAATGAGGATATTAAATCAGATAACCCTTGAGCGTTTATTACACCTTCGCCATCGCCATTTCGCGGATTTGCGACGGGCGAATGGGCTTGACGATAAAATCTACCCGACGGATGGCATTGGCTTGCTGCTCAAAATGACGATTAGAACTCACAATAACGACATGCGTATCGTGAAACCGCGCATCTTGGCTGACATAATCTAAAACCGCCAAACCATTCACATTCGGCAGCAGCACATCCAGAAAAATAATATCGGGCTTAATCTCTTTTAACAGAGTCAGCGCCGTCGCCCCGTCAGCCGCCTCTAAAACTTCGTAATCAATATCATGAAGCACACGCCGATAAATCGAGCGCATTCCAGCATCATCTTCTACAATTAAGGCTTGTCGTGGCATATCGTGCGCCTTTATTTTTTACTCAACACAACCTGATTATAAGGCCGTCTTATCCCGTGAAGAAATAAAAGTTCCCTTATTATGCGATAGAAACTCCCTTCAAAGTGTAACAGAAATTAAATCAGAATAAGGTTAGAAGCTGGTTTCTGTTCGACAGAAGGCCGCGCCGCGCATACAATTGGCGGTAAATGAGCCAAGTGGGGACAGGCTCCCCTACTAACCTAACCATAATAGGCAATTCTATGACAAAGATTGGCGACATCATTGGGGATCGGTATCGCATCGAATCGCCCCTCGGACAGGGTGGCATGGCAACCGTTTATCGCGGGACGGATATACTCAATGGGCAGACCATCGCGGTTAAGCTGCTTAAGCCCGAAGTGATCCAAGCCGACCCGGATATCGTCGCCCGTTTTGACCGCGAAGGCGAGGCACTGCGGCGGTTGAATCATCCGAGTATCGTAAAAGTGCTGGCAACCGTCGTTGAGGATGATAATCATTACGTGGTGCTGGAATATGTCGGCGGGGGCGATCTGCGCGAATTGATCGAAGAACAGCGCCGTAAATCCGACATGCTGCCGATTGCGCGTGTGATGGAAATCGCACTCGATCTTTCCGACGCGCTCACCCGCGCTCATCGCCTCAAAATCATCCATCGGGACATCAAACCTGCCAACGTCCTGCTGGCGGAAGATGGCACACCGCGCCTGACGGATTTTGGTGTGGCGCATTTTAGCGACGGCACCCGCGTGACGCAGACCGGAGAAATGATCGGGACGCTGGCGTATCTCAGCCCAGAAGCGATTTTAGGTGAAAAATCGGATGCTCGCGCCGATATTTGGGCATTTGGTGTGCTGTGCTATGAACTCCTCACGCTGCGCCGCCCGTTTGACGAATACAGCACGGGAGCGCTCCTCAACGCCATCGTCAGCAAACCACCGGACTCTCTACAAAGCCTGCGTCCAGATAGCCCACCCGACCTCAACACCTTGATTGAGCAGATGCTCGTCAAAGACCCGCAAAAACGGATTAACAGCGCCCGTTTGATCGGCGCACAATTAGAGGCCATCATCAGCGGGAAAGAAATCCCGGCGACTCTGGATGATGCCAACCCGACAGACTCCAAACTCCCTAAAGTAGCGCTTAGTCAGATCATGGACGATCTAAAAACGATCACCCCCCCTACAGGCGGCTATCCCCCGCCGCCCTCTGTTGATACCGGGGAGCGCATCCCTGACAGTATGTATCCCGAAGATGCCTCGTCTTTACGAAAATCCGCCACATCGACTCGTGCATCGTCGCCAACGGTTGAAATTCCTGCCGCACCGCCAGCCCGTGTTTCGCGGTTGGTGTTAATCGGCTTGGGAGGCATCGGGCTTTTAATCGCCGTAATTGTTATTTTCGTGCTGATGAATTCTAGCAACAATGCCGATTCCGGCGCATCTGGTTCGCAATCTGCTGGCATTTTTCAGGTTGAACCCGTCGCAGCGGGGGAATTTATGGTGCTGGTGGCGGATTTTGAAGCGACCAACGGCACAACCCGCGATAATCCCGCCCGTTTTATCCTCGAAGACCTCAGCAGTACGTTTGAGTCGATCCCTTTTTCTAACATTCAGGTACGAGCGTATCCGCGTGTGATTACCTCGGCAGCGGAGGCCTTAGAAATCGCGGAAGCCAACCATGCTCCTGCGATTTTTTGGGGACGTTATGACGACACCACCAGTCGGGCCGAAATCCAACTGGGCAGTTTAGCGAACTTCCCCGAAATCGTAATTGATCGGGCGGATATTATGGCGCTGACGGATGTTAGCCTCAATTTGAACGATGCCAGTCAGCAATCGTTGGCTTTTTCGGCGATCACCGTGCAAGGCGTACTCGGCGCGACAACAGGCGACGGATACGGTATCGCCCGCGCCTATACCACCCTCGCCGAATTAAACCCTTCCACAGCGCCGGAAATGACCGGTAACAGTATCGCCGCCCGCTGGCATCGTTACTACATCACTTATCTGACGAACAGTGAACAAGCGCTTTTAGAAGCGGATGAATCAATTGCGCTGGATGCCCGTAATCCGCTGCTCTATATCGGACGCAGCGCCCTACGGATGCGATTGGGCGATCTGGATGCTGCCTTGGAAGACGGCGACACTGCCCAACGCCTCGCGCCGGAAAATTGGGCGACTCCTTTCACTTTACGCGCTATTGTTGCCTTATTTTTTACGCAGGATATGGAAGCTGCCCGCGATGCGTATCTCCAATTGGCGCTGCTGCGCCCAACGGATTGGTTTCCGCCTTCATTCGGGGCTTATGCCGATTACTTTCTCAAAGATTTTGAAGCCACCCACACCAACCTCGATCTGGCTTTCAGCTTGAATCCGCAGGCGAACTTCCCGTATATCATCGCCACAACCCTCGCTTTGCGGGAAGGTCAACTTACCGAAGCACAGCGCCTTTTTAAAGAAGTGTTTGAGCGCTTCCCCGACCCTACCTTAAGTTCGCGTATTTTCCTTTCACTTTACGGTCAAAACAACGCCATCACGTCCGCAGCAGAGGCTTTCGGCGCAGCGACCCTCCGCCAATGGCGGCAGGTGATTAATGCGGTTGGAGCGGGTACAACTTTGGATAACGACTTTTATGATGTGTATCTGCCGGATGTCTTTTTATTGGAAGGTATCGCGTACTGCAATTTGGGCGATTATGCCGCCGCAGAGATCAGCTATACTCGCCTCATTGACCATGCGCCGGATTATATTATGGGGTATGCCTTGCGTGGCGAAGTCCGCCGAGAACAAGGCGATCTGATCGGCGCGGCACAAGATGGGCTGACTGTTACCCAGAGCGATCAGGCGGCGCTTTATGCCCCCTACATGGGTGCGTTTTTATCGGGCGAGATTAACTGTACCAATTTC
>DAOTTO010000335.1:0-2179 GCA_034437895.1 Anaerolineae bacterium
GCCAATAAATTATCCGCGATTACAAGCGCCCGTGTATCTGTCATGAAAAGTCCGTGAAATGAAATGAGGATGTCATGCCGCATAGGATAATCGGCTTACATTGGTTCGACGTTAGAAAGTGGTCAATCGTAGTGGTAGCGAGGACCAATTGTGTCGTTTATTATCTTCCACATTTGGCGATATTTACTCTCTCCTGAAAATACTGCAAGACCAACCGCCGCGCCTGAAATGATGAGCATTATGAGGATGCAACCGATCATTTGATTGGCGGGTATACGACGGAGGACAATGATTAACACTACAGGCCATCCTAGCAGAAGCGTCGCCCAGAAATTAGATTGTCTGGTTACTTTAATTACTCCCTCAACCTGCGTTTCATGCTCGTTGACAGCGACAATATTCCCAGAAATACTGGCTAAAGTCTGGGTAAGCCGTGCTTGGTTGCCATAACTAGAACGAAGATAATAACCTCGTTGAAAAACGTACTCGATATCAAACGTCCTTCTATCTGTACTTAAAGAGTCAATCTTTACATTGAAGTAAGGTGAAGCCGTTTGGAGAGGGCGCGGCAGCACTTTATGATCGCCCAATTTCATGAGTCGCCGTTCACATTCTTCCAGTGAATAAGGCGCGATAAAATTGATGCGATCATAACGCCGCTTAAAAACCCCAGAACGTTTTGGTTTCTTTTGAGTCATGACTCATCAATCCGTGTGAAAGTGTGTTTCGATAAGCGGCAGCGAGTCGCGTCCGTCGCCTTCATAATAAAGCTCAATCGCCTCGCGCAGATTTCGCAGCGCTTCTTCGATGCTTTCGCCATCTGTGACGAGCGCGATTTCGTCGCCTGTGACCACGTAATAAATGCCGTCTTCATCATCATGCCGTTCCAGACGGAAGTTTAAAATATCATTATTCATCCCATTCACCTTTCATCCCTGACCTTCTCATCATAAAACTTGCGCCAGGCTTCTTCAAAATCGCGGTTATCGTAGATCGTGTTGGAGGTATCCGCGCCGAGCGTCATCACTTCCGCCGGGACGAGATCATCCAGCACTTTCTGCACGAACCACACCATTTCGTTGGCTTCCAGCGCTGCGTTATAGCGCCGCCCCAAAAATGAAAGCGTGAACAAGGCCGCCCCCGCCCAGACGATCACAGCGGGATTCCAAGGCGCATAAAAGATGATGCTGGTGATAAAGATCGGAATCGGCATCCCCATCAGGATATATGCGGCGCTGATGCGCGATTGCAGGTGAATCCGTGTGATGTCGTCGCCAAAGGGCGAAAACGTCCCAGTCAGGATGGCGCTGGAATTAGTGCGCTGACGGTAACGCCAGATGACGCGGCTGGTCGTCGTCACGCGGAAGTTGCCATTGCGCCGGAGTTGGACGAAATAACGTCGGCCTTGCGCGAATAGATTGCGATGATGCAGGCGCTGCGTGCTGGGTTTGGCGGCGGTAGCTAAGGTATGCAGACAGATGGATGGGGTGGCGTGGATCATCAGCACAACGGGGGCATTAAGATACCACACCCGCCGCAATATCGGATGCAAAATACGCCTGAGCAAGCGCATCAATCGCCCAAGCAGCAGGCTTCCTCTGGCGGGTCGGTGGATACGAGTGCGTACAGTCGATGCGTCAGTCATAAGAAGGCGCAGCCTCAGATCAGTTTCGTAGCTCGTGTGAAGTGTCCGTTTACATACGCCTAGTTTAACATAGCTGAGGATGATTTCATCACAATGAGCCATTTTGGAAAGGGTAATCGCATTAAAACGATGTATTTTTGGAGAAGATTAACCGCAAAGGCGCGAAGAACGCAAAGATACGCAAAGATTTTGAACGTGAATCTCTTCACGCATACCTAGCTATAAAACGAAGTGTTTTCAGAGTGGAAGAAATGTCAAAATTCCTATCTCTCTGCGTCCTTTGCCTCTCAGTAAGGTCGGGTATGTTTTTGTAGGGACGAGGCGCGCCTCGCCCTACGACATACCATTTTATTAAAAATTATTTACCTGTGGATTACTTTTTCGGTTGGATTTGGAACATTTGAAACCTGTTTAAACCTTCGCGTTATGAAAATTCCGGCGCACCATGCCGGGATTAATACCAAAAGTCCGTTTAAAGGCTTTATGAAAAGCGGCCTCGGATTCATAACCGACTCGCTCCGCAATGGCGATCAG
>DAOTTO010000336.1:0-3633 GCA_034437895.1 Anaerolineae bacterium
GCCAATAAATTATCCGCGATTACAAGCGCCCGTGTATCTGTCATGAAAAGTCCGTGAAATGAAATGAGGATGTCATGCCGCATAGGATAATCGGCTTACATTGGTTCGACGTTAGAAAGCAGATCAATCATTCAACTAGGCTAAGGTGGCGAACCTCGTTGATGAAATCATGCAAAGTCATCAGTTTTGGTCGAACTGGTTCAGGATATTTAGAAATCAGTCGTTTAGGGACAACCAGTTTAACCCCTGAACCTTCCATCTCTGCAAATTGCGCTTCGGACACACCCTCTTGAAGAGTGAGTAGATGCTTTTGTTTAATGCGAGGAGCTTCATTCAAGATTTGCCGCCATCTGTCTTTACAGGTGGTTTTTACAGCCAGCATCCTTAAGCGATTTTCTGGGAAATGGGTGTCACGGTAATGAGATTGAGATGGAAAGAGAAAATCCGGCCTTTTGCCAGAGTCAGACTCCACCCCATGCTGAAATGATTGACCTTCAATAAGGTTTTCTTCAAGAAAGATGGCTTTTGTTTGAAGTTCCAAAGATCGCCCCGAACGAGATTTTCTGCGTTGCAGTACGCTCTGAGCATGTCGGACAAAATCCTGCATTGTAGTAAAACCTTGTGCTATGCGTGGCATCTCATAGGCTTCTTCTACCGAAAGAAAAAGCTGAAATTCACATTCGCGCCGTTTGATGAGCCTTTCATCACAGCTTTTGTCATCTAGCTTGCATAGTGCTTTTGTTTTTTCGATGATTTCCGCAATTGTTGGAAATCGTGCCAACCATTCCGAGGGCAATTGGTCTTTTGCAAGATAGCAATTTGTCGGAGATAGTGAACGCTTGAAAATCTCGGCACTATCAGGTGTCCATATAATATGCCGCCCCGGTTCAACCGGGCCAACATAATCTTCAATAAGATCTGCTTCGGTTTCGTGATTGCAGACCCATACATGAAGTTTCACTTGGCTATCGGTAACATGAAAAACAAAAACCGAAAGAGCGCCGGTACTTTCGGGGTCAAGAAGTGCAGAACTACGCCCTCCCCAATTTGTTATTCGCGCTTCATTGCGTGTTCCGCTTCCAAACAATTTGTTGTTATACCAAATTGCATTTACTTCTCTAGCATCCGCATGAGAATCGATATAAGCATTAAAGTTTATACGGGGGTTTAAGGTTTTGGGGTCATCTAATGTCGGAAATAGCTTAAACAAAAATTTTCTATCGATATAGGGGCCTGCTTGATGCGCTTGTGTGGCAAGTGTATCATTGGCAGAGAGGCGTTTGATAAACCATACACATCCCGGCTCTGACTGTTCAACAAGCCAATCTGCCAGTTCCATCACTGGCATGATGCTATCCTTATTTCGTCACCTATCGGTATTATTTCGCGTTTAATAACCGTATCAGATTGTGGAACAATGTAAGGTAACATAAACTTTGCAACACTACGGACAACAGGAACAACGACAGCATTACCAAACTGCGTATAGGCTTGGAGATCCGAAACAGGAATTTTAAATTTTGGTTGATTGGGTTGGTCAAAACCCATAAGCCGCGCACATTCGCGGGGGGTGAGACGGCGCGGTATTTTCCCTTCCTGTGCTATAAGAATCTCTGAGCCATCCTTGTAATAGCGTGCAGATAAAGTACGCGCTACATCATCAGGACTAACCAGCCCAAATCCGAACCCATTGCCTTTTTCCCGATGTTTGGCGGCATATCCTTGAAGGTATGACCAGAGATGCTCAGTAAGTGTATATTTAGATGATACAGAGGCCTTCTTGCCTTGAGTATAAGGCGTTTCAGCCAATTCCGACCCATCTTCAGGGTGCAGAATATCACGAAGTCTGGGGCCATTCTCAGCCGAAGGAAGATTTAGATTATCAAAGCTAAAATCATTCTTCTCTCTAAAACCAACAATAAAAACTCTCTCACGATGCTGAGGCACAAAACCTTTTGCATCAATAACCTTGACACAAACTTGATAACCAAGTTCCTTAGTAAGAGTCTCGTAAATGATATCAAATGTTCGCCCCTTATCATGGTTTAGGAGATTTTTCACGTTCTCAAGCAGAAACACCTTTGGATGATGGTGTTCTAGGATTCGCGCAACGTCAAAAAACAAAGTTCCCTGCGTATCGCAACGGAAACCATGAGCCTGCCCTAGTGAATTTTTTTTAGAAACACCTGCAATTGAAAAAGGTTGGCAGGGAAACCCCGCTAATAACACATCATGCTCAGGTATATCAGCAGCTTCGATTTTTGTTATATCGCCTGCTATATCATGTTCATTGGGATAATTTGCCCTATACGTCATTACCGAATATTTATTCCACTCACTGGTAAAAATACATTGCCCACCTATTGCATCGAATCCTTGGCGCAAGCCACCAATACCAGCAAAAAGATCGACAAAAGTAAATTTTTTTCTGGGGGGGGGGATAATTTCCCGCTGTGCGAAATGCAGCATGTCAATAACGGCTTTTCTGGGTGTGCTTTCTCCTTTTTCCCAACGATAAATGGTTCTTGGGGAGTATCCCGCAAGAGAAGCGACTTCCTTTATAGTTAGGCCTGTTTGTTGTCTGAGTAGTTTGAATTCGTTCATAAGTTTTCCGCAGGGAATTTTCTTGCCATTATGACAGAAATTCGCCTAGAACACAAGTGCCACCGAATTGCGTTTTTGAGGCTGATTTTCCCCCTATTCGCTTTTATGCTCATCATAAAACTTACGCCAGGCTTCTTCAAAATCGCGGTTATCGTAGATCGTGTTGGATGTATCCGCGCCCAGTGTCATCACTTCCGCCGGGACGAGATCATCCAGCACTTTCTGCACGAACCACACCATTTCGTTGGCTTCCAGCGCCGCATTATAGCGCCGCCCCAAAAAGGAGAGCGTGAACAAGGCCGCCGCCGCCCAGACGATCACCGCCGGATTCCAAGGCGCATAAAAGATAATGCTGGTAATAAAGATCGGAATCGGCATCCCCATCAGGATATACGCGGCGCTGATGCGCGATTGCAGATGAATCCGTGTGATGTCGTCGCCAAAGGGCGAAAATGTCCCGGTCAGAATGGCGCTGGAATTGGTGCGCTGACGGTAACGCCAGATCACGCGGCTGGTCGTCGTCACGCGGAAATTGCCATTGCGCCGGAGTTGGACGAAATAACGTCGGCCTTGCGCGAATAGGTTGCGATGGTGCAGGCGCTGCGTGCTGGGTTTGGCGGCGGTGGCTAAGGTATGCAGGCAAACAGATGGGGTGGCGTGAATCATCAGCACAGCGGGGGCATTAAGATACCACACCCGCCGCAATATCGGATGCAAAATACGCCTGAGCAGGCGCGTCAACCGCCCCAATAAGAGGCTTCCTCTGGCAGGTCGGTGGATACGAGTGCGTACAGTCCATGCGTCAGTCATAAGCAGGTGCAGCCTCAGATTAGTTTCGCATTTGACATAAAGTGTGCCTTTAGGTGCGTGTAGTCTATCACATCTGCGTCCTGAATTTGCAAGCCACTACACCTTCGCGTTATGAAAATTCCGGCGCACCATGCCGGGATTAATACCAAAAGTCCGTTTAAAGGCTTTATGAAAAGCGGCCTCGGATTCATAACCGACTCGCTCCGCAATGGCGATCAG
>DAOTTO010000337.1:0-3333 GCA_034437895.1 Anaerolineae bacterium
CCCAAGTCGGCCTCGACCTGATTATCGGGGTTGGTCGGATTTGTCAGGCACGTAATGGTATCGTTCCCGGTGGTGCCGTCGCAGTCGCCGGGGGGATCGGCATAGACCGACGCAGGTAGAGTCAGCGTAATAAAAAGCGCGGCAATGAAAAGTAGAAAAATGCGTTTGAGCATGAAGTTACCCTAGATAGCTAATGGGCGTTGAATTTTTAACTATAAGCCGCAAAGGATGAATCAAACAATCTGTACGGCATCATGTTTAGTGTATCATGTTGCCATGCCGTTAAGTGTTAAGTGGCCCGAATTTTGCGTGAATTTTGCGTTTGTGTTTCGTTAGATAGGGGACAGCAATCGGCACTTGCAGGAGATGGAGGCTATTATCTTTGTGAAGGCATACTGGTGGAAGTCAATTTATTTGAGATCGGGCGAGATGTCCGGCAGCAGTACGACATTGCCCGCGATGATGCGAATCGGCGTGTGCGGCGTATCGACCACATAGAGATTACTGTTTTCGGTGATGGCGGCGTAAGCATCGGGGAATTGCAAAATCGCCTGTCCAATCAAGCCCGTTTGCAGCAGCAGTGCGATGCAATCATCCGGGGGCGCGATTCGGAAATCGGCGCTCTGCCAGGTGACGGGCGCATCGACATAACCCACGTCCGAGAACAACAGATAAAACGCGGGAATGTCCTGCTGACCTTTGAACACGCGCAGATACAGCCGCGACAAGCCGTTGTAATAACGGAAGATGTGGCAGCGATACAGCGACGGGGCGGTGAGGTTAAAGATATTCATGAGATCAGGAAAAGATGAAACGCAAAGGCGCAGAGAACGCGAAGCAGCGCAAAGCAATTGTTATGCCTATCTTTGCGAAACTTAGCGCCCTTAGCGTCTTTGCGTTTAAGTATTTCGTCTCTATTTCACCAACGTCGCTGTCAGGACGATTTCTGCACTGCTCAACGCCCGGCTGATGATGCAGTTCGCTTTTGCTTCCAACGCCTTTTCTTGGAAGGTCGCGTCGTCGATATTGGGGACGTGGCCTTCGGTGACGAGTTCGATTTTGCTGATCGTCAGCCCGGCATCTTCTTTCGTCAGAGATACTTTTGCGTCGGTGTGCAGCCGTGTGACCGGGAAGCCAGCCCGTTCCAGAGCGCCACCGAGCGCCATCGTAAAGCAGCCTGCTTCGGCGGCGGCGATCAGTTCTTCGGGATTGGTACCTGTGCCTTCTTCAAAACGGCTGGTGAACGAATACGCGCCATCAAATGCGCCGCTGCTGAGTTTGAGGTTGCCCTTACCTTCTTTGAGAGTGCCTTCCCAGACGGCTTCTGCGCTGCGATTAGTCATGTGTGTTCTCCTTTTAGATGTTGAAATTTGATTGATCGCCCACGACTATACCAGAATTGGCGGCGGGAGCATAAAGTTTTAGCCAAAGGTTAATCTTGAAACCGCAAGAACCTCACCCCCCGACCCCCTCGCCAACAAGCGCTGGGTGGGCGACACTAAAAAAGAGAAGGGGAGTTGGCAAGAAAAGCCGACCATCCGTTTTACACTGCGCCAATAAGTCCAAAATCATCTGAACTTGGCCTTCAACCGGATAGGCTGCCCGCTCCACACCCCGCAATTTTGCGAATCTGGCTGCTGTATGAGTGTGCGACACTCGCTGTCAACACCCCCATGTTTTCCTGAAAATGCCGGGTGAATCCCCGCCACCCCTTGCTTGTTTTTCTCACCCACTGATATAGTTGTTTAGGGATCATCTGATTTGACTTTTTGGGTTTTCGTCACCCAAAGTGTGCCAGATGAACCTCTCTCTCTTCTACTGTCGCCCACTCAGCCCGTTTCCGGGGAAAGGGTTAAGGATAGGGGTTCTGTGCATTACGATCTCCTTGCAATTTTAATATTAATTTTTAAATCATGAAAAGGAAAATACTTATGATTCAACCCGTACAGCGCGGCGCAGCGCTTCTGAATAACATCAACAACACCCAACCCGCATCCGGTGAAGCGGCGATCTGGTGGTTGGGGCAAAGCGGCTATGCCATCAAAACCGCCTCAATCTTGTTTTATATCGACCTGTATCTTTCCGAGCATCTCACGACCAAATACACCAACACGCCCAATCCCCATACGCGCATGACCGAATCCCCCATTCGAGGCGGTGAAATTACCAATGCGGAATGGGTTTTCGCCAGTCATAAACATTCCGATCATCTTGATTCCGGCACACTGCCGGATTTATTGGCTGCGTCGTCGGCTGCCAAGTTGATTCTGCCGCTGGCGATTGTCGATCATGCCATATCTTTAGGTTTAGCGCGTGAACGCTTAATCCCGACACGCGGCGATGAAACCTTCACTGTCGATATGATGACCGTCCACAGCATCCCGTCGTCGCATACCGAGTTGGAATACAACGAAGAAACGGGTTATCCCTATCTTGGCTTTTGCATCGAAGTCGATGGAGTGCGGCTTTATCACAGCGGCGACACGATTGTTTATGACGGATTGCAAGAAAAACTGGCGCAGTTCCGGCCTGATATTGTCTTCTTACCCATCAACGGCGCGGCAGGGCGCAAGCAAAATCCCACTATCAGCCTAAATATGAACGCTCAGGAAGCGGTTGATCTGGCGAAAGCAGTTGGCGCGGGCGTGGTCATCCCGCATCATTACGATATGTTCACCTTTAATACAGTGGATGTGGGCGATTTTGCAAAACTCGCGCAGAATGCGGGACAGCCGTATCAAGTCCTCCAATGTGGAGAACGTTATTTATGGCGGCACTGAACTGGTTGGCTAAACGGGCGATTTCCTTCAAGATAATGAATTTGGACGGCATAAAGTAAGATATGATGTCCTCATCCCCCGACCCCTTCTCCATTGCATGGCGAAGGGGAGGAAAACGGTTCACAATGGTTCTTTAAGTCCCCTGTCTACGAAGTGGGGAGGGGATTTAGGGGTGGGGATAGAATGAAAACACTGTCCGAAACTCAGGTTAAAGTAAGATCAGAACCGTTTTTGTAAGGGCGAGGCACGCTTCGCCTCTACGAAACACCCTGTTTTTTGCAATTCTTTATCGAAGGTCACTATAGTAAACCGACGTAAGTAAATGGAAAAGATTTAACCACAGAGCGCACGGAGAACACAGAGATTTAGCTTCAAATTCTTGGTGTTTTAGGTGTCGTCGCTGCGCTTAGGTGGTTCAAAAATTTCAATTATTTACTCACCTTACGCAGCCAGCCGCTCCGGGTTCAAAACCCAGAGCTACGCGCAATCTGGAAACCTCTAAAGAGGTTAAAGAACCTTTTTACTTAACCCCTTTAGGGGTTTTTAAACCCTC
>DAOTTO010000338.1:0-2756 GCA_034437895.1 Anaerolineae bacterium
TTGACGGAACTTGGTCAAGCCATCGAAACCCTTCATGGGGCGGAGGCCGTCGTCCATCTGGCGGCGATTCCTGCGCCGGGTTTGCAGACGGATGAGGTGACTTTCCGTGTGAATACGATTAGCACCTACAATGTCTTTCAAGCGGCGGTCACGCACGGACTCAAGCGCGTGGTTTGGGCATCTAGCGAGACGACGCTTGGCATACCGTTTGATCGCGTAAAACCGGCTTATGCGCCGATGGATGAAGCACACACCCTTTATCCAGAGACAAGTTACGCGCTATCTAAAGTCGTCAGCGAGACGATGGCGGCACAATTTGCGCGGTGGAGCGGCATCACGTTTGTCGGTTTGAGAATCTCCAATATTATGGAAGAACACGATTACGCTCGCTTCCCGTCGTTCTGGGATGATGCACACATTCGTAAGTGGAACTTGTGGGGTTATGTCGATGCGCGGGATGTGGCGCAAGCCTGCCGCTTGGGGCTGGAAGCTGAAATCAGCGGCGCACCCAATTTTATCATCGCGGCGGAAGATACCTGTATGACGCGCCCGAATCATGAACTTTTGGCGGAAGTGTTCCCCGGTGTGCCGCTGAAGGACAACACAGGCGCGAATGAGACACTTTTGAGCATTGATAAAGCCAGGCGCGAACTTGGCTACGCACCTCGTTACTCATGGCGAGATTTAGTGAAATAGGAAAGGTCAGGCTTTATGCCCTTTAAACTCGATCATATCATTATCGCCGTCGGTGATCTCGATCAAGCGATTGCTGAGTATCAGGCACTCGGATTTAATGCCTTCTATGGCGGCAAACACGCCAGCGGCACGACTCAAAACGCCCTCGTTTGTTTTGCCGACGGGAGCTATCTGGAACTGCTTGCCCCGACGGGCGAACCGCGCACAGATATGAATGCCGCCGATTTCAGTGGTTTATTGCAACAGGGCAAAGGGTTAGCCGGATATGCGCTGCTTTCGGATGATTTCGACGCGGATTCTGCTGCCTTACGTGCGAAGGGCATTGATGTCGGCGAGGTCAAAATCGGCAGCCGCTTGCGCCCGGATAAAGTGGAACTGCGCTGGCAAACGGCACTGATTGACGGCGGCATGTCGCCTTTTTTGATTCAGGACATCACGCCGCGCAATCTGCGGGTGCCGGATGATGAGGCCGTAACGCGCCATCATAATGGGAGCCTGAGTTTACAAGATTTAGCCCATGTTATCCCCAACTTGAACCTCGCCCAGATTGAACAGGCGCTTAAAAGGCTAGATGCTGCCGCTTTAGAATGATTCAACTAAACGATGTCATTTCGATGGTACAATGCTCGGAAATAACTTAGAGAAGTTTGATCTATGCAATTTAAACGCATCCAACTTGAAAATTGGCGTAACTTTTCGCGGGTTGATGTAGCCTTACAGACAAGGACATTTCTGGTCGGTGCCAACGCTTCTGGAAAGTCTAACTTCCTAGATGTTTTCCGTTTCCTACGCGATTTAGTCTTACCGGGGGGTGGATTCCAAGAAGCTGTCGCACGGCGCGGGGGTGTTTCCAGCATTCGGAATCTAGCGGCACGTAACCAGACCAATGTCATCATTCAGGTGGATGTGGGAGAAAGCGAAGAAACAACTTGGGGCTACCGTATTGTCTTTAATCAGGACAATATCAGCCGACCAACACTTCGAGAAGAAAAAATTTGGCATGACGGCGCACTCATCCTTAATCGTCCTAACATAGAAGATCAATCGGATGTTGCGCGTTTAACGCAAACGTATCTTGAACAAACCTTTGCTAATCGTGAATTCCGCGATATTGCCGATTTTTTTCAATCGGTTCGCTACTCACATCTTGTCCCGCAGTTGGTACGCGACCCGGAACGTTCATTGGGGCGACAGGCTGACCCTTACGGCGGTGATTTCTTGGAACAGATTGCTGGAGTAGCAAAAAGGACGCAAGAGGCGCGGCTGCGGCGTATCTCGAATGCACTAAAAATCGCTATTCCGCAGCTTTCTGAGTTGAAACTAGATCGGGATAAAAAAGGCACCCCCCATCTGCGCGGTAAATACACCCATTGGCGCTCACAAGGGGCATGGCAAACCGAAAATGAGTTCTCCGATGGCACATTACGTTTGATGGGATTGCTTTGGTCTTTACAAGATGGCACGGGTCCACTGCTTTTGGAAGAGCCGGAATTATCGCTCCATCCAGGTGTGGTGCGCCATTTACCCCAGATGATCCGGGCAATTCAGCGAGAACGCAAAGTTGCTCCCCGTCAAATTTTTTTGAGTACTCATAGCAGCGAATTACTCAGCGATAGTGGTATTGCGCTTGACGAAGTGTTGCTATTAAAGAATACCAACGAAGGTACTGAACTTTCGCTGGGTGCAGAAATTCCTGATGTCCGGCAAGAATTAGACGCAGGCTTTACCATAGCCGAAATTGCCCTCCCGCGCACGACACCGCCTGATGCCTATCAGCTCTCATCATGGGGCGAATGAACCCATGTCGAGAGCTGTAAATCTTGCTGTCGAAGGTTTTACCGATGAAATCGTCATGCGGAGTATCTTAAGTTATACAGGCTTGGGCGTAAGTCTCCTTCGTAAAGCAAATGGCAAACCCCAGTTACTGCAAAATCTTCCCAAATACATAGGACTTTCGCTCACGCATTTACCCCACCCCTAAATCCCCTCCCCATTGCATGGAGAGGGGACTTCAAGATGCGTTTTTCTCCCCCTCTCCAAGTATTGGAGAGGGGGCCGGG
>DAOTTO010000339.1:0-19034 GCA_034437895.1 Anaerolineae bacterium
TACCCCACCCCTAAATCCCCTCCCCATTGCATGGAGAGGGGACTTCAAGATGCGTTTTTCTCCCCCTCTCCAAGTATTGGAGAGGGGGCCGGGGGGTGAGGTAAGCGAAAGTCCTGGAACTGAATCACCGTCTTGAACATCTTTTTGGTGATGCCGAATTGCTTTATCAGCAAGCGGTGGCTTTATGTGCTGAATTTGAGCAAGCTACGGGAATAGCCTTAAAGAAAGTCGATGCTCATCAGTTCGCGCAGACAGTTCGTAATCATCAACTGCCTGCGGCGGATGACAAATTCGGTTTTGCCTTTGTGATTTTGCCCATCATTACTGCCAACAGCAGCGATCCGCATGTTCACAAAAGTATCTTTAACTGGATTTCCACCACTTATCCGCCGACATCATAGGTAAATAACGATTAACTTATCCCGCCAGCGTCAGCGTGAATCGTAGGCGGAAGATGCCGCCGGGGGCGTGTCCGCCGGAGACTGCCGCGCTGTCGATGAAACCCAACAGGCCGTTAAGATCGCTTAAGTCGAAGTCGAGCGGTGCGTTGGGATCAAGCATCGCGGCGATGTCACGCAGCGCCGGGACATTCACCAGCCAGATCGTTTCGGCATCAGGCAAGAAGAAGCGCTGTTCCGTTTCAAAGGCGGACGATTCTACCAACGTGTTTTCGCCCGGATCGCGTGAAAAGGCCACATTATCTGCTGTCCCTGCCAGCAGCAGGGTATCCGTCACGCTGATTTGTCCATCTGTAAAGATGGGTACACCGGATTCATCGGTATAGATCGCATCGCCGGGGATATTCAGCGTGCCGGACTCGTAATTTGTGGCGGGGAAGTTCTCCGTCATGAGCGCGGCGAGAGCGTTCAGAAATGTTTCGCTGTGGCCGGGGTCGTCTGTTTGCAGCAGGAATCCGGGTTGCGCCGCGATTCCGCCGCGTCCCTCTCTTTCCAGCGTGGCGAAGTTCAGATAAGCGGCAAATGTGCCATTGCTGCGGGAAAGGGTGTCCGCCAGCGGTTCACCTATGAGGTTTTCCCAAGCTGTTTCGGCATAGGTCACGGCATCGGCTAATCGTGCATTCGGCAGGATCGGGCTGATGTTGAGCGTTACGCCTTGTTCCGCGAAAATATCGGAAAACAGCGTGAGGATGTCCAAGCTGCGCTGCGTTGTGCTGCCTAAATGACTGCCGAGAAGGGTGAAAGCGGCATCGGCGGGGACTTGCTCTAAAAAGGCTGGATCAACCACCGCAATTGAATCCGCTTCGGTCTGGGTGACGCTGACGAAATCCAGCGCTAAAGTATTTTCCTCGAAGAGAGTAAAGCCTATGGCTTGCTGCCCGATATTTTCTGGTAAAGCACTAAAATCGATCTCCGGCAAGTAGATATTCAATAAAGGCACAGCGGCTTCTACCAGATCGCCCAAATCGGTGTAGATGAGGGCGCTGTAATCCTCGGCGGGGAGGGCATCGACAGCCTCTTGAAAGATGTGCGTTTCCGAAAGCGAGACAGCATCCTCTCCCGGCATGACGATTTCCTCAAATGCTCCAAAGGGCGAGGTGGGGAAGATCATCGCGTCGTCGGTGAGTATGGCGGACGGAGGCGCGAGATAAAGATTCAAATCTGCCACAGCGCTATAACCGATGGTGTCGTTGGGGTTTTCCACTTTTTCAAATTCGCCAGATACCAATAAATCAGCATAAATGAGGTCGAGGAAATCCTCGGCGGCGGCATGATTCCTGACGCTGATGACGACGATTTGTGCGTTGTTGGGTGAGGTGAATAATGTGCCTCCCGCTTGCGCGATGAAAAAGGCGGCGCTGTCGCCAATCCAAGGGTCAACCGCTTCGTCAAAGCTACCAGCCGGGGTAAAGTCATCGGCCTCTAGCCGAGTGGTTGGCGGAAAAGCATCGGGAAACGCGGCGGCGGCCCGCGCATAGAGATCGTCGAATGAGGCAATAAAGGCGTTGTCGGTGCGGATAACTGCAAACAAGGATGTGCCTCGCGGGGCATACGCTGCTAGTGTAGTCAGTTCATCGGTGGTCGCGGCGGTGGCAAACCCCATGCTGGAGAAAATCAGCGTTAGGAGAACGATGCAGAGAAATCCAATTTTACGCATGAGTTATATCCTTGCGGCAGGTCGGTTTATAGTGTTTCCATTATACGCTTTATGCGAAAAGACACAGAACTAGATTTGAAAAGAATGAACTACCGCTTGTAAGGGACATGGCATGACATGTCCCATATGCACCAAGTTAAGCGCCGCCAGACGTTGAAACGTCCGGCTTCCGAAAACCCAAGCCCACTGAAGGGGCTATGAGCGGTCATGAAAGTTCGCCATTAGCGCCTTTAGTGCGCTTGGCACTTTGGTAGCCGGATGCTTAAGCATTTGGCGGGAACTTTAGCGGTTTACAGTTGCTTGATAGTCGGGGATTTTGACCCCTGAAAGGCGAAAGTAGCGCCGAATTTTCCTTAACTTGGTACGCATGGAACATCGCATGACATGTCCCTACGACAGACAATTTAATTAAACTCTTGGTGTTCTTGGTGGTTAACAATTAAAAACAATCACAAGGGAATACTTCCGATATAATGGCAAAGGGTGACATTTTTTAAGTCAGTAATTTTAAGATTGATAACCAGATGGCCTTCGTCAATAGTTTGCGCTTATTCCTCTCACCAACAGTTATGACTCCGCGACGGTTGGCGCTGTTGGCTTGTGCCGCGATGATCGCCAGCGCGATTTTCTTCCTACCGAATGTAGAAAGCCGGACAAATTTTACGCCTGCGGTAATGGTGGCGTTTGGCTTAATGATCGTGGGTGGACTGCTGCTTTGTGCCGCGCTGCGTCGGGCAGAGCTTTATGGTGATAGCGCAGAATCCGTAGGGGCAAGTCATGACTCGCCCCGAAAAATGACGCGCCGACGCTGGATACTCTTTGGCGCAGGCGTAATTTTGCTGCTGCTGGTGGGCGAAGTCAGCGCGAATGTCTTGAATATGGCGTGGCTGCATCATGCCTCGCATCACATCCAATTTTTGACGTTGTGTGCAGGCATTACGCTGGTGACGGTGGGGCTGGCGGGAGAGAAAAATCATACACAAGCGGTTAGGCTGTACACCATCACCCGCCGAGAAATCATGATTTTGCTCGCTATCATCCTGTTTGGGGCAGGGCTGCGCTTTTGGCAGCTAGACAATCCGCGTGTGATGGTGGATGAGATGCACAACGTCAACGGCGCGATGCAGTTTTGGGATGTGCCGGATGTGCCGCTGATGTATCCGATGACCAATGTTTCGCCGTATACGTGGCTCTATCCTTATACACAGTCGATTGTGATCGAAGTGATGGGGCGCAATTTGGCGGGGCTGCGCGGACTCAGCGCTATCGTCGGGACGCTGACCATCGCGGCGGTATGGTGGCTGGCGCGGCATCTGTTTGACCGCAAAACGGCGCTGTTGGCGGCATTGATTCTGG
This sequence comes from Anaerolineae bacterium, assembly GCA_034437895.1. GTDB lineage: Bacteria > Chloroflexota > Anaerolineae > Aggregatilineales > Phototrophicaceae > JANRLJ01. The sequence continues at coordinate 3,472 of DAOTTO010000339.1, forward strand.
CGACCTTCCCGCCCCACATTCATTTCAGCCGCCTTGCGATGTGTAATATCGCCGATCCGCTGTTCGGGACGCTGGCATTAGGCTTTTTGGTGCGCGGTTTCCGGCGTGATGATCGGCTGGATTACGCGCTGGCAGGGGCGGCGCTCGGCCTGTCGCAATATTTTTATGAGGCTGGACGGTTGCTTTTCCCGACGGTGACGGCGGCATGGGTGATCTGGTCATATGGGTGTTGGCGCTTTCGTCCAAACAGCTCTCGCCCACGCGGCGCACAAAGTCTACTGCCATCGACGAATTTATGGCCCGACTCGCCTCGTTCACACTTTGGCTGGCGGCGAATCGCGGTGACAGCAGCGGTATTCGTGTGTGTGGCGATGCCCGTCTACATCACCATTTATGCCAACGATCTAACCGCGACAGGACGGCGCGATCAAGCCGGGCTTTCCGGTACTTATTGGCAAAGTTTGCTGACGACGGGAACAGCGGCGGAGTGGCGTGCTTTTCTGAATCATGCGGCGGATCCGTTTTTGTTTTATATCAACAAGGCGGAAACCTTAATTACCTACGGGGGGACTCAGCCGCTTATCCTGAGTACGCTGGTGCCGCTGTTTTTACTCGGCTTGTGGCATTTGATCTGGTACTGCTTTCGGCGCGATGCACGCGGCGGACTGCTGCTCGGCTGGATTCTGATTTCCTCATTTGGGAGCGCAATGCTCGTGGAAAGTTTTGTAGCGCTGCGTTTCTTAGGGGTGCTTCCGGCGTTAGCGCTGGTGATCGCGGTTGGTCTGCGGGAAACGCTGCCGCTCCTATTAAAACCAATAATTGGGAGAACCCCTATCCCTAACCCTTTCCTCGGAAATAGGGTAAGGGAACAATACCTCCGCATTTCTCCCTCTACAAGTGAGCTGTTTAAACCTGCCGCGCTTATCGCTGCGTTGGGGATTGTGATCGCGCTCGGACAGGCGACCTATTATTTTGGGCAGCATCTGCCGTATTTTAATCAGCAGTTCCGCGAATCGCGCAACTATCGAGATATTGATGATGCGATCTTACGGGCGGCGGCTTTGCGCCCCGGTACGCAGGTTAATATCATTATGGAGTTCCCGTTTGATGGAGGGTACACGCGCAATTTGCTGCGGTTTCTGACCGATTTGGTAGATGTCGAGACATTGTATAACAGAGAGATGGGCGATGATGAGTTAGTCGGCTTGTCGCGCAATGTCGATCAGGCGTTTTTCGTCGTGCCGGATGACACGCGTACCGTCAACATGATTGCGGCGCGGTATGGACTGCCGGATGTCCAATTTAGCCCGTACCCTGATGTCGCGCTTGATGAGCAATATGCCTTGTTTGTTGTCCCGGCGGATGGGCCGCCAGCGGTTGATTTTATCCCTGATCCGACGGCGCGGCTTCATTTAGAATTGCAATATATGTTGTTCGCGGTAAGTGTCGGCGCGGTGAGTCTGGTGGGGTGGATGCAGCGGGGGCGACTGCGCGACTCGGCGTTGGTATTTTCGCGGCTGCGAGAACGGTTTGCGTTGCGTTCTGTGCGGCAAGCGGCGCTTGCGGGAGCATTGATCTTATTCGGAGTCGCCGCTTATGGATTCCGTCCCGGCAATGAGTCCGGTGCGGGCTGGGCGGCGGCGCTGGCGATTTTGGGGGGCGCGATGGTGGGGCTTGCTGTTACCTCACCCCCTAGCCCCCTGTCCAAATTAGAGAGGGGGGAGCAAGCGCAGCCAAATGAGAATGAGATAATGTCCATCCGCTTTTTGCCGTTACTGATCGGCATGTTCCTGTTGGCGCTGCTGATGTTGGTGAATGTGTTGGATGTGAGCGATAGTGACCGGACGTTGTTGGGGCTGCTCCAGAAGATTCCGGCTGGGCAGCAGGTCGGTCTCTTATTTGGCGGTGCGGTGCTGATGGGATGGGGATTATCCGGTTACGCAAAAGGGCGTTTAGTAATGCGGCGAGATTTCTTTCCGTCCAAAAATGAATTTATCGCGTTAGGGCTGATTCTCGTGCTGGCGTTTGCGCTGCGCGGGGTTAATCTGGAATACGCCATTCATCGCTTTATCGACGAAATGCACTCGGCGGCGGCGGTGGGGCGCTTGATGGAAATCCCGAACAGGCCGATTCTGACTCCGTATGGCGAAGTGACGGCTTTTACGTGGGTGTATCCGCAGATGCAGGTGTGGGCGGTGGATTTTTATGGCGCGAATTTGACGGCGATGCGCGTCATTAGTGTGATTTTCGGCACCTTGACCGTCGCGGCGGTCTGGTGGCTGGGGCGAATTTTGTTTGATAGGCGGGTGGCGCTGCTGGCGGCGCTGCTATTGGCGACGTTTCCGCCACATCTGCATTTCAGCCGCTTGGGGATTAATAACGCAGCCGATCCATTTTTCGGCGTGATGGCGCTGGCATTTTTAGCGCGAGGATTGCGCGAGGGACGGCAGGGGGATTTTGCATGGGCGGGTGTGATGCTCGGCCTGACGCAGTATTTTTATGAGGGCGGGCGGCTGTTGTATCCCGCTCTGCTGGTGGGGTTTTTGATCTTCGATAGATTAACCCCTTTCCCTAATCCTTTCCTCGGAAACGGTGCAAGGGGACAAGAGATCGCGTATCTCTCCCCCTCCCTGAGTTCGGGGAGGGGGTCAAAGGGTGGGGTAAAAAGGGCGATAATTCCGTATGCAAAAGTTTTCACCTTCATTCTAGCCTTTACCCTCGTGGCGCTGCCCGTTTATTACACGCTTTGGGCGCGGGATCTACCCCTCGCGCCGCGCATGGATGTGATGGCGGAGGGCGGGGGTTACTGGTCAGATTTATTGATGAACGGCCCATTCAACGCCATCGTGGGGTTTGCGGAAGCATTGGTGCGTCCGATGTGGGCATTCGTGCAATTGCCGGACGAAAGCTGGTTTTACAGCGGGGATACGGCGCTGATTTTAACGCCGCTGCTGCCGATTTTTTTCTTTGGCTTCTTTTATAGTGTGTGGCAGATACGGCAGAATCGTGGATTATTGCTGTTGGTGCTGTGGCTGCTGGCGACGGTGATGGGCAACAGTCTGTTGTTCCAGAAAGCTTTTACGCCGCGTTATGTGGTCGTTCATCCGGCGCTGGCGCTGATTATGGCGGTTGGCTTCGTTGCGCTGTGGGAAATTGTAAAAGAATTGTGGGTGCTTCCAACGGGAGCGACACATAGGTCGTTCCTTACACCAATAAAAAGACTTAAATTTGTGTTTGGCACTTTGACGGCGATTAGTGTCATCGTGCAGGTGGGGTATTATTTTGGGGTGCATGTGCCGGAGTATGTGGCGCGGTATCCAGAGAACAATGCGTTGGATGATGTGTTTTTTCGGGCGGGGACGCTGCCACCGAGGACGCAGGTTCACATTATCGGCGCGGCGGTTGTGCCGGATGTGAACATCAGCGGCTATATTCGCTATCGAGGACGGCAGAATGATCTGACGATTAATGCGCTGCGCCCCGATCAAGTGAATGATCCGTATTTGAGCCAACTGCCGACCAACTATCCGCAAGCATTTTTTATCTTGCCGGGAGATGAAGAGACGGTGAATCGGATTCGCCAGTATTTCGTGCTGCAAGAACCGCGCTTGAGTCCGTATGGACTGACGACGGTTGGGGAGTATTGGCTTTATTATGCGGCGGCGCAGCGATGAGTGCGACTTTAATTATCTTCGGATATGTATGACGCGACAGACGACGGAAAAATCGATTAAACAAACGCATAAAGTGGGCGAAACACCGCTGATTTATTGGCTGGCGTTTGCTGTGGCGACGGGCGCGGGTGCGCTTTTGATGTGCTTGTATATCGCGCCGCTGTTAGGAATCGGCTATCTGATGATGATGCTCAGTGCGGTCATGCTCGTGCTGCGGCCTGCCCCTCCGACGACGGGGATGCTTGGCGTGGTTTGGCGTGGGGTGTTGGTTATCCACCGTTACCGTGTGGCGATTTCGCGCATCATCGGCTTGGGTGCGTTGGGTATGATGAGTGTGGCGGCGTTGTTACTGAGTGTGGGCAAAATGAAGTTCGTCTCTCAGGGCTATGATCTGGTGCTGCTCGGCGGCGGGATGCTGATTGTGGCGTTGGTGTTAGGCCGTGTCGCGCCGTTTGCACAACTGTTCCAGTTGGCCGAAAAACGCCGCGATAGGCCGAAATTCAGCGTGATTCATGCGATTGGACTAACGATTGGCTTGATTTTGCTGGTAGCACTGACGGAAATCAATGCGGATATTTTGAACATTCCGTTTTTGAAAGGCGTTACGCCATATGTTCAGTCTGTGCTGCTCATTTTGGGCGTAGGTCTGACGGCATGGGGGGCGGGGGGAACCTCATCCCACACGAGGAGGGAGCAAGACAGCGCCCCCTCTCTGAGTTCGGGGAGAGGGCCGGGGGGTGAGGTAATCATTCAGCGGCATAACGTTTCTCCTGAACTGCTCGCGCTCACCGTCATTTTGTTAATCGCCACTTTTGCCCGTGCGTATGCTTTGGGTGATGGAGTGCGCTTATTTGTCGATGAAATCCATTTTACCAACCCGATTCGCCATTTTGACCTGGCTGACGACATCGAACTACTGCTGCCCTTTAGCTCGGTGGCGGCATTTCCGTATTTGTATCCGTTCATGGAATGGAACGCGGTGCAGGTCTTTGGGCATACGTTGGTAGGTTTGCGGGTGGTGAGCGCCGGATTCGGCGTGTTGGGTGTGTTGGCGCTGTATCTACTGGCGCGAGAGTTGTTTGATAAAAAAACGGCGTTGATCGCGGCGGCACTGCTGGCAGTCTTTCCGCCGCATCTGCAATTTAGCCGACTCGGATTGAACAATATTGCCGATCCATTTTTCGGGACGATGATGCTGTATTTTATCATGCGCGGTTTACGCCGACCCGACGCGATCCGGCTGAACTTCGCGTGGGCGGGGGCGATGCTCGGTCTGACGCAGTATTTTTATGAAGGTGGGCGGTTGCTGTTTCCGGCCCTGGTGATCGGATGGCTGCTCTTGATTGGCGTGGCGGGATATATCACGCTCACGGCGCGACTGCTGTGGGGATGGCTGACGGACGAGCGAAAAATTTTTGCTGCTGCGCTGCGCCGAATCGAATCGCTGGATTTTGCGGCGCTGGCAAGGGCATTGGGAGCGCTGTTTTTTATGGCGTTTGTGGTCGCTGCGCCGGTGTATATCACGCTGTTGAATAAAGAGCGCGATGTGGTGCAGCGGCTGGAAACCGCCGGATTACGCCCCGTCGAAACAGAACAATTGAAGACTCTCTCTGGCATGGTGGGGCATATTTATAATCGCTTGAACGAAAGCCTGCTGATTCACCTCAGCATCCCGGAAGCGGGATTATATTACGCCGGGAATACATCGCTGCTGCTCGGTGTTTTGGCGATTTTCTTTTTAATTGGCGCGGTAGTGATCTTATGGCGCTTGCTTAGGCCGAGCCGGAATCCAGCAGCGCCGCTGTTGATTTTGTGGCTGCTGTTGACGTGGTTGGGGAATACGTTGTTAACGGAAGGGCGGATTTCTGCGCGATATGTGGTGGAATTCCCGGCGTTGATTCTGATCGTGGCGGTGGGCATCCGCTCAATGATGACGATCCTTCTGCCTTGCCAGCCCAAGGCACAAAATCGCTTGATGGTCGCATTGGTCGGCGCGTTGATGGTGGCGCAATTCCAATATTTCTTCGGTTCGCATTTATCGACCTTTAGCAGTCAGTTTCGCGGAACACCGAATCGGGGGCATGATATTGACGATGCGCTGTTGCGATCTGCCGACTTTCCTGATGGCACTTATGTCCATGTGGTCGATACGCTGCCGTTCCCGAATCGGGATGCGATGGATTTGATGGCTTATTTGAATGGGGGCGTATTGATTCATACGATGTCGCCGCCGGAATTTACCGATAGCTATTTACAGATGTTGCCTGTCGATCATGACCATGCTTTTTATATCGTCCCTGAAGACAAAGCGACGCTTGCGCGGATTCAGCGATATTTCCCGACGGTAACAGGGCCGCTTTGGAGCGATTATCCGCTGTTGAGAGGACGTGAGTTCGCGCTGTATTATGTTACGTATACAGTTGGAGTCATGAATGAGCCGTGAACATTTTGTATAAGATCGCTTGGTGGCGATTGGGTTTGGCGCTGGTCGGAATCGGCTGTCTGGGTGTGATGGCGGAAGGCCAAAGCGCTTTACTCGGTATCCAGACGCTTTATCCGATGCGCTGGGATGTGCAGTTGGCGCTGTTTGTGTTGGGGGTGGCGCTACTGATTGGGGCGATTGGTTTAAAGCGGGCGCAAAATATTGCGCCCCTACGCTTGAATAACGGGATTTCTATCGCGCTCATCACACTTTTAGCGTTTGGCCTCCGCGCTTGGAACTTAGAAAACAGCGTTCACATGTTCATCGACGAGCAGCATTTTTCTAATTCCGTAGCCGTTTTACGAGGAAGTCCGCAACTGCCTTTGTTTATCCCGATGAACCAAATCGCGGCGTTTCCTTGGTTATATACCGCGCTGCAAACTTATACCGTCGACATTTTCGGCGCGACCTTAACAGGCTTACGGGCAGTGAGCGTCATCTTCGGGACGCTGACCATTCCCGCCGTGTATTTTTGGGCGCGGACGCTATTTGATCGCCGGACGGCATGGGTGGCGGCGCTGCTGCTGGCGACCTTTCCGCCGCATATTCACTTCAGCCGGCTTGGGATGAATAATATCGCCGATCCGCTGTTCGGGACGCTGGCGCTGGCGTTTTTGGCGCTGGGCTTTAAAAGGAACACATGGAGCGACTTCGCGCTGGCGGGGATTATGCTCGGCCTCGCGCAGTATTTTTATGAGGGCGGTAAGTTGGTGTATCCAGTGGTGGCGGGGCTGTGGTTTTTGATCCATTTTGTAGGGGCGACTCGACGAGTCGCCCCTACACTACGTAATTTCTACAATTTTGCTGGCTGCGGGTTGATGTTTATGATCGTCGCCGCGCCGCTGTATTATGTGCTGACGGGTTGGCGCAGCACGTATATACCCCGCCTTGCGTCGATGCAGTTGGAGACACGCTATTGGGTCGATTTGCTGTTCGCGCCGGATGGACTCACGCGCTTTGGGAGCTATCTTGATCGGCAGTTGTTGCCGGCGCTGGCGCATTTTATCGGGCGGCCTGATGGCAGTAAATTTTATTATGGTGGGCAATTCGGGCTGATTCTGCCCTATCTTGTGCCGTTCTTCCTCATCGGAATCGGGGTGCTGCTGTGGAAGCGAAAAACAGGCGGGCTGATTTTGGTGATGATTCCGCTGCTGACGGCGCTGGGCAACAGCTTAATCAATTTCTCGGACTGGTCGGCGCGGTTTGTGGTGGCGTTTCCGGCGTGTGCGCTGATTCTGGCGGTAGGCTTGGATACTGCGTGGCGCGGCGCAGAATTTTTAACGCAAAGGCGCGAAGGACGCAAAGGATCGCAAAGATTGAGTTTCAAATTCTTGGCGTTTTTGGTATCTTGGCGGTTTAATTTTTTTATTTTTCTTATCGCCGCCTCGCAGGTGATTTATTATTTCGGGCCGCATCTGACTCTCTATAACGAACAGGTACGTCCGTCCCGTGATCATCAAGACGTGGGCTGGCGGATGCGCGATTTGCCGCCGGAAACGCAAGTTTTTCTGTTTACCGATGAATTGACATTTTTTCCGCACTTTGAGGGGATGGCGCGGTATTGGGATGTGCCGCGCCTGACGCAAATCGTCATCACCGACCCGTATTATTTGCTGGAACGTGGCGCAGGATATTTGACGCGTGGGACGGATATTGCGCTGTTCGTGCAGTCGGATAACCGTGAACTGCTGCATTATCTGGATCGCGTGTTTGACCTGCCGCCGCCGCAGTACAGCCCATATAACGTCCCGCTGGATAAACAATATGTGTTGTTTTATCTGGATTTGAAATAGGGCGAGACGTGTCTCGCCCCTACAGAAAATTTTTCGCAGGAGCGTAGGGCAGGCGTAGGGCAGCGGCGGATTACGCGTCCATTCCCGAAACGGCGTTTCTCGTAAGATCAAATCATCACATTCGTTTGATTGATTACAGGAGAAAACCTCATGCGTAAATTTTTCAGCCTCTTGATTATCCCGATTGCAGTTCTCATTTTGGCTTGCGGCGACGGCAGTATGCTGCGCTACCCGAATAATGACCGAATCCCTAACAACTGCGAGTCGCCGAATCCTGACCCGGCTTACTTCCGGCGCGAAATTTTCCCGCGCTTTGACCTGAACAACAATACCCTGTCGCTGGTCAATTGGTACACGGGCGACACCGAGCGTGTTCTGGCGACGTTTGACAGCATCGGCGGAATGCACGTTCTGGATTGGTCGCCCAACTGCCGCTATTTTATGACGATCCAAAATGGCGACGGCGTGATCTGGGATACCGTCACTGGCGATGAATTGGTGCGTTACAGCGAAGTCCCGAATTTTAGTTACTTCAGCACTTCCATTACGTGGGACTCTACCACGCAGTATGTGACGGTTGAATCAGCAGGCAGCACTTATCTGTTCACTTTAGCCAATCGTAACAGCATCCGTTTGGTGGAGGGTTACTTCATCCGTCAATATTGGGATGTGGCGCGTGGGCAGCTTATTGGGATCAGTAATCGGGAAGTTGCTTCTTATGATCTGAATACTGGCGCGAAGGTCGTGACCTATGGCGATGTGAATGGTGGACGGCGCTTGGCGATCTCACCGGACGGCAGCCGACTGGCGTTCTTCTCGGATAATTCTGACCGTGATTTCACCTTGCAGGTCTTCAACCGCGATGGCAGCGGCGCGATGCAGCTCTTTGTGGGCGATTATGTGTCGCCGGGGCATATCGCCTTCAGCCCGGATAATCGTTACCTCGCGATTGGCGGCTATATGCTCTCGGTTTGGGATTTGAACAACCCGCCTGCTCAGTCGGTTGCTCGTGAGCCGATGTACCAGTACGAAGGCCCCGTCGGCTATATCGACAGTGTTGTCTTCATCAACAGCGATGTGGTTGAAACTGATGACGGCGCAGCTTGGAACATCCTGACCGGAGCGCAGGTGGAAGGGTAATCACTTTTTACGATCAGGTAAATAGCAAGAGGATGACGCGCATGTCATCCTCTTTTGCTTTCATAAATGTAGGACTTTCGCTCACGCATTTACCCCACCCCTAAATCCCCTCCCCATTGCATGGAGAGGGGACTTCAAGATGCGTTTTTCTCCCCTTCTCCAATACTTGGAGAGGGTGCCGGGGGGGTGAGGTAAGCGAAAGTCCTGAAATGTAGAAGTTACGCAGTTCAGCGGTATTTTCCGTAGGGGCGACGCGCACGTCGCCCCTACAAAACCAATCAACCGCGTAAGTCCTAAAATGGATACGCAGAACCCCACCCAGCCCTCCAAGCGACAGTCGTACACAGGGAAGGAGCAAGTCACGCCGTTTTCTCCCCCTCCTTTAGTTCGGGGAGGGGGTTTATGGCGAACACGATATAGTGCAACCTGCGATTGCCTATGCTTACAATGTCCGTATTTAATAGTTAAACTACATTATCGCGTCCGCCGGAAAAATTGAAGCGGACATCATCTATGATGTCCCTACACAGATTTCCGCATTATTTTCTTAAAGAGTTTCCAAATTGCCGAGTAGCTCTGGATTTTGAACACGAAGCAAACCTCTGCGTAACATCAGTTATTGAGTGATAAGGCGTGAAAAACGCACCACACATCCGAAATTATTATGAAAATCCCCTTTTTCTCGCTCACTTTGGTGTCAAATAGAATTAAGTTTTACATTTATTCCTCCAGACATAAGAAAGCGTTATTACGGATGCCGATCCAGAATAGCTGGTACATTGAAGGCCGTGTGCTGCTTACGGAATTGATTGGTGATGTAACGGTTGATGAAATGGTGATAAGTAGTCAGCAGGGAACGGCAATAATCGAATCTGGCACTGCGCCTGTTTATAACCTAGTGGATGTGACTCGTTTGGGACATTTCCCGTTGAAGCTCAATGATCTAAGGCAGGTTTTTAGCCAGGGGACAAGCGAAAAATTAGAGTGGGTTTTCTTGATTGGCTTGCAGAATGTGGTAGTGAAATTTCTGGCGACCACGTTTGTGCAACTTATGAAGCGCAATTATCTGCTGGTGAATACGGTTGAGGATGCGCTTCAAGCGATTGATAAGCTGGAAAAAGGCGGGATTGCGCGGAAGTAAGGCGTACACACCGAGTCGGCCTTGCCGGGAACGGCACAGGGGTCTTTTCCTACAAGTACTCATTTCGCGGATAAGCCACTTACTGATGTTATGCAACCATTCGCTTTGGGTTCGAAACCCAGAGCTAACAGACAATACGAAACCTCTGAAGAGGTTGTTTCATCCTTATTCAACCCGTTTACGGGTTTACAAAAATTATAGCTGGCAGTTTTGAACTGCCAGCGTTGCCAAAAGTATACGATTGCGTAAGGTGAGTTACTCAGCATTCGTTACTCGTCACTTTAAGCAGGGCTTCCTTTTAGGCCGAAGCGACTCAAATCCATCCCTGCTTCATAAGTCGCGCCGTTGGGCAGAATAGCATTTTCAAGCTGTGCGCCTTCGATGTTCGCGCCCTCCATGCTGGCGTTCTTGAGGTTGCAATCACTCAAGTCGGCATCACGCAGCACCGCGCCTTCCAGATTCGCGCCCTTCATGTTGCTGTTTTGCAGGTGAGCGCCCGTCAGAACAGCGCGTGCTAGATACGCATTTTTCATGTTGCAATCAGACATCTCCACGTCTTTAAGGTTGGCCTCCTCGAAGTTCGCGCCCTTGAGCCCAGCGTTGGAAAGAGTCGCGGCTTGCAAATTAGCACGGGCGAAATAAGCGCCATCCATTTTGACATCGCTCATATCGGCATCCTTGAGGTTGGCTTCCTCAAAATTCGCGCCTTCCAGATTAGCGTTAGCGAGATTGGCGTTTTCAAGATTAGCCCGCGCCAGATAGCCGCCTTCCATGTTCACGTCGCTCAGATTGACGTTGCTTAGGTTGGCTTCTTCCAGATTCACCCCTTCCATACTGGCACCGTTGAAGTCGGCATTGCTGAAATCGGCGCGGACGGCATACGCGCCATCCAACTTGGCATCGCTCAAATTGCAATCGCGCAGGTTCGCGCTTTCCAGATTGATGCCCGTCATCGAGGCGCTGCTCATGTTCGAGCCGCTTAAATCCGCACGGGGCATAAACGCGCCGTCCATGTGCGCGCCTTCTAGTTCCGCATCGCGCATATTTACGCCTTCCATGTGTGCGCCGCTGAGGTTTTTATCGGCATTTTTGCCTTTTTCCTCGCCATTTTTGCGCTTCTCGTCACCGTCAATCTCGATCTTGAATTTGAATCCGCCGCGAGAACCACCCCCGCGAAAGCCAGGGACAGGGGGAACGGGCGGCACGGGTGGGACAGGCGGCACGGGCATATCAAAGTCGATGCTTCGCACGGCGCGGCGAATGGTGCGGCGGGTGATTTCGCTGATCTGGTCGGATAAATCGCGGCCTAGATTTTTTAGCTCACTCTTAGCATCCTCAGCCTCGCCATCATTCAGCAAGGTATCCAGATAATTGACGAGTTGGCTGGCAGCCATCTGCACTTGCGCCAATTTTTGCCGTTCATTCGAGTCCGTGCCGAGGCTCAATCCTAATGCACCGACGTAAACATCCTCCGGCATCAGTTCGGCGATTTTCTTTTGCAGGGCATCATAGCTGCGGAAGGCCATGTCGCCTGTACCCTCGTGCATCCCCATGTGGAAGGCACGCTCGGCGGATTTCGCCAGCGACTTGAGGGCGGGAATATATTGGCGCAGGCTGCGCCGGGTATCGTTCTCTAACATGATATTTGTTCCTTTTTTGGCTGATAGTTGTCAGTTTTTAGTCGTTAGTTGAAAGCTGATAGCTTTTAGCGATTAGTATGCGCCGTACTGCTCATTACTCAGCACTCGTTACTCATCACTCATTGCTCATAGCGATCCTCCATCAATAAATGTTGTCCCCAATGGCGCGTAAGGTCTCTGGTTTGAGCAGACGGCGCAGGGTGGCGCGGGCATGGAACAAGCGGGACTTCACCGTCCCGATGCTGACGTTCATGACTTCCGCGATTTCGTGATACGTCATTTCTTCTTCGCAATACAGGATGAGCGTTTGCCGCTGCAATTCCGGCAGACGATCCATCGCTTCCTGCACTTCCAGATGGAGCAGCAGCCAGTGTGTGGTATCTTCCGGGATGCCTTCATACGGCACATGCGCGAAGGACACCCGCATCTCGACGGGTTCATCATCCAGCGAGACCTGCTCGAAGCGCCCTTGCCGCCGCAGCGCGTCATAACAGCGGTTGCGGGCGATGCGGAACACATACGGACGTAAATTTTCTACGGGGTCAATCCGGCAGAGATTGGTATATAAGGAAATGAAGGTATCCTGCGTAATGTCTTCCACTTCCTGTCCATAGCCGATCAAGCGACCCACAAACCGTTTGATCTGCGGCTGGAGCGCGTCGTGGAGCTGTTCAAAGGCATCGTAGTCGCCTTCCTGCGCTTGCCGCAGCAGTTGGTGTTCCGCTTGTTCCGTCACAATGTGTTGCTCCTCTCTGTAGGGTAATACGCACGAGAGGGCAGATGTGTTCAAAAGTGGGGGCGGGAGTGCTCATCACTACAAATCATACACTCGTGACTCACGCGCCACCTGCACGTTGCCATAAGCGATGCTGGTGCTGAACAAGTTGGTGAGAATCTGCGCGTCCCTGCGATGATTGCCTTGCCCTAAGCTCATATCGACGACATCGGCAACTGAGCTGATTCGGCCTAGCTCATGGATGGCAATATGGGCGTAGACTTTGTATTTGAGTTCGCGGCAGTCGCGGAAGATCAATTTAAAGGGATGGGTTTCTTTGGGGATACTTTCAAACGGGGGGATGGTATAGCGCATTCCGAACTCAATATCGCGTCCCCACTGGATGAAGTCCATCGAGGTAATGAGTAAATCACCGCCAGATACTAAGGCCAGCGTGTCGAGGAGTTTTGCTCTGTCCATATGAAACCCTGTTTACTTAATCGAGGATTACCCAAGATTGTAACATTGACCTCACGAGAAATCACAAAATGAGCGCCGAATTTAGCCCGTTTCTTGCGCTGAACAAAGCGGGATTTGGATGGTAAATAACGAACCACCATCGGGCGGACTTTGGTAGCCTACACTGCCGCCGTGTGTTTCTATGGTCGTTTTGACGATGGATAAGCCTAGCCCCGTGCCTTGAATTTTGCGGACGTTGCTGGCGCGGAAAAAGGTCTCGAATAAGTGGGGCTGATCTTCCAGCGGAATGCCCATGCCATGATCGCGCACCATAAGTTGGGCCATGTCCTCTTCGCGCCTCAGTTTTAGCTGAATATCGCTGCCTTGGGGCGAATATTTGACAGCATTAGACAGCAAATTTGTTAGGGCGTGCCGCAGCAGCTTGTCATCAATCAAATATATGCCGGAAACTTGGCCCTCAAAAATAAAATGATGCGTTGGATAGTTTGCTTGGGATTCTTGGATGAGTTGGGTACAGAAGGCGGTTAACTCCAGCGCATACGGCTGGAATTGCAGCATACCGGCGCTGCCCTTGCTGATGGTGAGCAGGTCTTCTAGCATACCTTTCATATAGAGGGCTTCATGCCCAATCCGGCCTAGATGTTCCTTACGGCCTTCGGGGGTTAGGCGTTCATGATAATTTTCCATGATTTCCTTCGAGGCCAAAATTACGGCTAAGGGATTGCGGAATTGATGCGAGATCATGGTGACGAAATTTTCGCGCTGTTGAATGGAATGGCGCTCTTTTTCCACTTCTGCGCGGATAAGTTCCGCTTGGATGAGGGAGTCTTGGGCTTTTTTGCGCTCGGTAATATCCTGAAAGACGCTCAAAGTGGCGGGTTTACCCTCATACAGGATGTTAATCGTGGTGCTTTCTATCAAAACCTTCTTTCCATTTAACCCCTGCACCCAAAAATTATCATTTACGGTGGCTCCCGCAACAACTTTATCGCGTTTTTCGGCGGCATAATCGGCTGATTCAGACGCGGCAAAATCCGCCGAACTAAGCCCCACAATCTCGGCGGCGGAGGAAGCGCCTAATAAACTGACCGCCGCAGGATTCACATAACGTATTGTGAGATCAGGTAAGGTATAAACGGATACTCCGATGGGGGAATTTTCTAAAAGCAGCCGATAGCGCTCCTCACTCTCCTCCAACGCCGCTGTCGTGCGTTTATGGCTGGCAATCTCGGTATATAAGGCCTGATTGACAAAATTCGTGCGATCCGCACTATCACGCGCCTCTTTGAGTGCTTGCTTGATGCTGCGATCTGCCAGATAGAAAAGCAGGAGACTAGAGATAAAGATCGTGCTGCTACCGACCCAATAACGATTCAGTTCATTCGAGGGGTTATTCAGCATCACTTGGACGAAGCCAAGGAGGATTGTCGCGGCAGTGACGACAGCCGCCATCCTCGCGCCTAACAACAAATTTGTGGCGATGATAATGACCAGAATAGAAATATAGAGCAGGTCTTTAACACCCTTGAAGGACATGCTGACGAGGATTAAGACCAGCCATAGGCTGATACAAAAAATAAAACTGGCGGGATAAACATGACCTCGGCGGGAAATTTCCCGAATGAGGAACAGCATCCCAAGCACGACGATGTTCGCCCAAATGCTGGTTAACGGATTAGCGACAAATAGCACCACACTGAAGGTATGCAAAACAATGATGGAGATCACCCCAAGCACGATGACATTGAGCAGCGCGGCAATGCGCGTTTTTTCTTTATCTTCAAACACGGGTGGGGTCAAAATCTTGGGCGACGATGATAACAACATAATACACAGCCTTAACTTTTATAATGTCCTCATCCCCCGGCCCCTTCGCCATTGCATAGCGAAGGGAGAAAAACGGTTCACAATGGTTCTTCAAGTCCCCTCTGTACGAAGTGGGGGGGGGATTTAGGGGTGGGGATAGAATGAAAACGCTATCCGGAACTCAGGTTAAATAGGGAACTTGTAGAGACGCGATAGAGCGCTTCCGCCACAAAAATCGAAGTGGACATCATATACGATGTCCCTACACGGACTTCCTTATTATTTTAATAACTGAGGTTACGCACTTAAGGGAAGTTTTCGGTAGGGGCGACTCGCCGAGTCGCCCCTACAAAAGTCGCCCCTACAAAAGTCCATAACCTGCGTAACGTGAGTTATTAAAGAGCATTATCTTGCCCCTACGAAAAATCTCGTTGGATGGCGTAAGCCCTCTCTATGTAAGATTGCCCTTACATAGCGTTATTATGCTAAAGACAAGTCACTTTTCTAAAATAAACCTCATTATAACCTAATCATAACTACAATATAATTGTAATTACGTGAGATTCAATTAAGAAATATAGGACTTTCGCTCACGCATTTACCCCACCCCTAAATCCCCTCCCCATTGCATGGAGAGGGGACTTCAAGATGCGTTTTTCTCCCCCTCTCCAAGTATTGGAGAGGGGGCCGGG
>DAOTTO010000340.1:0-2900 GCA_034437895.1 Anaerolineae bacterium
CCGGCCCCCTCTCCAAGTATTGGAGAGGGGGAGAAAAACGCATCTTGAAGTCCCCTCTCCATGCAATGGGGAGGGGATTTAGGGGTGGGGTAAATGCGTGAGCGAAAGTCCTAAATTTATAAAAATGCGGTTTGAACCGCAGAGGCGCGGAGTTCGCAGAGCGTCTGATAATCTTTTGTAGGGGCGAATCGCCTATTCGCCCCTACGACAGACATCCAACATCTTTACTCGTAACGCAGCACATTTAACACACGCTCGCGCACGGCGACATTCGCGCTCAGGAAGGTCGCCAACGCGCCTATCAGGACGGCGGCGATCACTAGCGCGACGGCAATCGGCAGCGTTTCTGTCGGGATGAGGATGGTGACATCCTGCCAGAGATTGCTCATAATGGCGACTCCAATCGCGCTTAATCCAATGCCGATTAGCCCGCCGAGCAAACTGACGATCAAATTCTCCAGCAGCATAATCCGCAGCACCCGCCCCCCTTTAAGCCCAATCGCCTTCAAAATGCCGATCTGCCGCCGCCGTTCCAACGTAGCCAGGGCAACTGTGTTCGCCATAATCACCGCCGCCGCGCCTAAAGAAAGCAGTCCGACCAGAATCGGCAGTGCGCTAAATTGGTCGATAAAGCGGCTGAAGATGCCGTCGATAAATGTGATGTCAATCGGGAAAACCAGCGGCAGCGCGGCAATACTCACCAGCGCTTCGTTGAGATTTTCCGGCGCAATCTGGGCGATATTCAAGCTGAAATCGCTTTGAGCGCCGATCAAGGTATCCGGCGGGACGAGTAAATCCCCGAAAGTGAGGCTCGATGAAAATGCACTGTCATCCGCGAGTAAACCCACGACCTCAAGCCTGTATTCCTGACGGTTGATTTCGAGCAGAATCGTCGAGCCGAGTTCAATCCCCCGTGCCGCAATTTCGGGCGTTTGTTGCACGACGACGACATTTTGTCCGCGATCTTCTAGGGTCAGATAGCGCCCGTCCACCAGCGTCCCACCCGTGAAATCGGGATTATCTGTATCGCGCACGGAAAGACTAACATAAGCCTCTTCATACGCTCGCATGGTTTGGGCGGTTTCTTCAGCCCGCACATTATCATTATTTTGCAGCGCTTCATTTAGTTCATCCACCAGCGCTTGATAATTTTCCGGCTTAACGCGGAGTGAGCGCCCATCGACTTCCCAAATCACGCCGTCATAGGTGCTGATTCGGCTGCGATATTCCATCCCTTCCAGCGTATCCAGTCGTCCGTCGATAAGGGGCTGGGCAAGTTCTTGTGGGAGAAGCGGGAAGATCAGGACATTGCCGCCAAATGTTTGCGTGAGTGTTGTTTGCAGCAGATCACGCACACCTGCGCCGACAAATGTAATGCTGCTGAGAGCGAACATTCCAGCACTTATCGCCAATAGTGTGGTTGCTGTGCGGGTGCGGCGGGTGGATAGATTCCGCAGCGCGAGTCGTAAATCAACCGAACCGAAGGACGGCAATTTGCCGACAATCCACACGATAATCCACAACAAACCGACCAGTAACGCGAGAATGGTCAGCGTCACCGCCACACCGATAATGCCAAGCTGTGTAGGGCTGCCGAGAGTTGTCTCGAAAAAATTACCGACACGCCTTCCACCAGGCACATCACTGGGGAAAGGGCCGATAATTTGCCCGGCGATAATGCCAAGCGAAAGTACCATGAAGATTATCACGACCAGCGATTGGAAAATACCCACCGCCGGAATATAGGTTTCATTTGGGCGCAGGATAATGCCCGGACGCACTCGTACCGCCGTCAAGACGGGCAGCACACCAAATACGCCCGTGACGACCATCCCTAGCACAAGGCCAAATAGAAGCGCTTCGGGATAAATGCGCCATGTTAGCGGCTGCTGGATAAATTGTTCGCCATACGCATTGGTGATGGCGCTCAAGAATGAACCCACAATCGACCCAATGAGGCTCCCGATGAATCCCAAAATCATCGCCTCTGCCATAAATAAGGCCGCGACCTGCCGCCCTTTTAGGCCGAAGGTCTTAAGCGCGGCGATTTCCTCCGTCCGCCGCCTGACCATCACCAACATTGTATTGATGATGCCCACGCCGCCGAGTAGCATCGCGCCTAAGCCCATGACCACGACAAAGCGTGAAGTCACATCCGCGATGACGGCGTTCTGCTCGATGAGCGTCGGCACATTATCGGTGCGGAAGAAACCTTCGTTGAACGTCAATAGGCTGGTGATTTCATCCACTGCCTGCAACACGTCTTCGTCGCTTGTCCCTTCTGGCAATGCGATACTGACACGATTCGGGCGCGGATTAACCGAAAGTGTCTCGGTGAGGGCGCGGTCAAAATAGACAAATCCAAAAAATGCAGAAAATAAATCACGCAAGCCTGCTTCTGCTTGTGTGGGGACGATGCCGCGTACAATAAACTCGTTACCGCTGACAACGACAAAATCACCCACTTGAAGGTCACGCGTTTCAGCTAAATTCTCGCTGATGACGACTTCGTTGCCGCCCTGAAACAAATCACTCAAAGGCGCATTGGGGGGATCGCTGGCGCGGATGTCTTGCGTGGGCGGGTAAGTGGCGGGGTCAATAAAGATCGCCGTCACGAATTGCAAAATTCCAGCGGTGGATTCTGCTTCTACAGCCGAGACTTGCACACTGGTGGAGATGTATTCAGACATCGTGCCGTTTTGTTCCGCCACCCATGTGCTGAGTCGGTCAACGCTGCGCTGACTGAACACCTCGGTATCATCTTCTTCGCTGATTCCCGGAAACAGCGAGAAGCCGCCGCCTTTGGTCAGCGTAATATCGCCGTGATTGCTAGAGCGCACATTACTCGTCAGCGCGTCGCCAATCGCTAGGCCGAGGCTGCGTAACGCCACGACTGTCGC
>DAOTTO010000341.1:0-7247 GCA_034437895.1 Anaerolineae bacterium
CGGCCTTGATGGGTACGGACTTGTTTTTGCGGACGATGGGCTTTCGTGAAGTTGCCGAGCGTGAACTGGCCGAGAGTTACGACGAAGCTGTTGTCGCCAACCTTCAAGCCTTCGCTGATGGCGTGAATGCCTATATTTCCAGCCGTGAACCTGCCCAACTCGCGCTAGATTACAGCCTACTTGGTTTAAGTGGCGTGAGTGTCGAACTTGAACCTTGGACAATGATAGACAGTCTCATCTGGGGCAAAGTAATGTCGCTGGACTTAAGCGGTAATCAAGGTTTTGAGCGCTTCTATTCCGCATTATTTGCTGATCTTGATGAAGCGATGATTGAGGACTGGTTGCCTGAATGGCCTTTTGGTGAGAAGCCGACGATTGTGGATGAGGAAGATTTGCCCATTAGCGAGGATACTTTAGCCACAGCTTATGACGCTGAAATCGGCGCGGGGATTGTCGGTATAAATACGCGCCTCACGGGTAATTTTGAAGTTGCCGACTTACAAGCAGTCGGGCTGCCGGTTGGCGCAGGCATCGGCAGTAATAATTGGGTGGCGCACGGCGACATCACCGAAACTGGGCTGCCGCTGATGGCGAATGATATGCACCTCGGTATTCAAATGCCCTCTATTTGGTATGAAGTTGGCTTACACTGCCAGCCTGTAAGCGCTGATTGCCCGTTTGATGTGGTCGGTTTTGCGCTTTCGCCCGATCCGGGTGTAGTTGCCGGGCATAATCAGAATATCTCGTGGGCGTTTACGAATGTAGGCCCCGATACGCAGGACTTGTATCAAATCCGCGTTAATCCTGATAACGAACTTCAGTACGAATGGAACGGCGAATGGCGTGATATGACCGTCCGTGAGGAAACGCTCAATTTTGGCGATGACGCGGAACCTGTTTCGTTCCAAGTGCGCGTGACGCATTTTGGCCCTATCATTAATGATAACCAAATCAACGATGATGGGACGCTTGGCGGTTTCAATAATGAAGACCCACTTGCGCTGCGCTGGACGGCGCTGGAACCAGGGACATTGTTTGAAGGTGTAATGGGGCTGAACAGCGCTGGCAATTGGGAAGAATTCCGCGAAGCACTTTCTTATTGGGATAATCCTTCGCAGAACGTCATCTATGCGGATACCGAAGGCAATATCGGCTATCAAACGCCGGGACGCATCCCCATTCGTGCGGCTGACCATACAGGTTTGCTGCCTGTTCCGGGGTGGACGGATGAATACGAATGGAAAGGCTTTATTCCGTTTGATAACCTCCCGCGTGTTCTGAATCCAGCGCGTAACTACATTGCGTCAGCCAATCAGGCGCTTGTGCCGTTGGCCTATTACGACCAACTTGCCGATCAGCTTGGTGATGAATTCGGCGCGGACTCCAATTACATCATCGCACGTTTTTGGGATGATGGCTATCGTGGGGAGCGCATCAATGAATTGTTAGAGGGACTCGCCCCGCATACAGTCGCAACCTTCCAAACGATTCATGGCGATAATTTGGATGGCAGCGCCCGCGAGATTATGCCCTTTTTGGCTGATTTACAGATCGAAGATACAGACTTGGCAGAGGTACGCGATTGGCTGCTGGAGTGGGACTTCCAGATGCACAAAGACAGCCCGTATGCGGCGCTTTGGGGAAATGTGTGGGTTGCTTTGACCGATAACCTCTGGAACGATCAGCTTGAAGGGTTTTCCGAAGCAGGCGGTTACGATTGGTGGGCGACAACGCTTTTAATGAACGACGCAGAAAATATCTGGTGGGATGATGTGGCTACAGATGATGCTACCGAAACACGCGACGATATTTTGTTAGCCGCGCTTTCGGAAGGTTATGCCGCAACCGTCGAGGCACTAGGCGAAGATCGCTCCGCGTGGGCATGGGGTGCGCTGCATACCGTGACTTTTACCAGCGATCCTCTTGGGCAAAGCGGAATCGCACCGATTGAGAATCGTTTTAATCGCGGGCCGTTCCCTGTCAGCGGCACGAGCAATGCTGTAAATGCGACTAATTGGGGCTATGGCGATTTTAGTATTGGCTCTGGCCCGTCTGAGCGCGTCATTTATGACCTGAGTAATTGGGATAATAGCTTGTCCGTGCATACTACGGGAGAAAGCGGACATCCTGATAGCGAAAATTATGATGATATGATCGAGATGTGGATCAATATTCAATATCGCACGATGGTGTATTCGCGTACCGCTGTAGAAGATGCCGCAGTAGCAACGTTAGTTCTTATGCCGGACAATTAATCGGCTGGCGCACACCAGATAAAACAAACTCCGGGGAGCCATTATGCTTCCCGGTTTTATTGTCGCTAAAGATGAAAAAAATGAGATTTAACCGAGTCGTCCGGTTGCCAACAGTAACGCGAGTCCTAATACAGCGACATTCATAAATAAGAAGATGGAAATGAACATCCGCTCAATCGGGGTCATGCCCAGAAAAAGCACATCATCACCCCGGATGACCTCACCACTGAACACGTCATCATCGTCATCGAATAAATTCTGTTCGTCTTCATCTGCGGATCTCCGCAGGTCGTCCAACATAGCACACCTTCGTTCTTTTAATAATGTTTTTATAGGCAGATTGTAGCATAATGCGATGGTGAAATTTTGTATGAAAATTGTAACACCACTTCATTTTTTGCGTTGCGCTTTTGCATGATGATTCGTCCTCAACCGGCCCGCTGCCAATTATTATTCACCAATCGGAATAGAATAATTTCTTCACGGGTGCTGCCTTGTATGCCGATTTGGACGGTTACAAGCTGCTGCGGCAAACCATCCACTGCAGGAGCAGTCGGCTGCACGAGCGTGACGACTTGTGGCTCAGGCGCTGCATTCTGATTATAGCGTTCATCAGCTAAGACTTGGACATTGGTATCCCGCGTATCATAAAGCCCTAAGAAGGCATCATACTGTCCTTGACTCATCAAGTCGCTTTCCACCGTGAGCCGCCAAGTGAAGAAATCGCGCCAATCCAATACGAGTTGATCGAGGGACGATACGCCTGTTATTTCGCTCAAAATGTTGATTTGTGAGTCGGGTTGTAAAGCCTGAATCAATGCGCCAACCGTGGTCTCGTTGTAGTTGTTTGCCAGACTTTGAATCAAGTAGGCACCGGTATCAATCTGCACGAAGCGCCCCACCAGCCACGAAACAACCGCTTGCCGCAGATAAGACGCATCCGCTGGATAATTAGGCAGCATACTGGCGCTGGCGTGAGCAACCAACCGTTCCGCAAGGAGCGAAGCCGCTTCAATCTGTAATTCTGGGGCGAAGGGCAAATCTGATCGCGCACGATTGACATAAGGCGAAGGAAACAATATCAGCCATTCATCCATCGTTCCCCAGCCGAGTTGAGCGTCATCGTCCACCTGAATATCCACTCGAATCGTCGGCAGCGTGCCGCAATTTAAGGCAGCACAGCCAATTTGTATCCATTCGTCGAGCCGCCCACCCAATGAGGCTGCCAATTGTTCATCGACAGATCGGTAGGTTACTGTTACAAATTGCCCTTTGTAAGTTTGCGAATCACCCCAGAAGGTATAATCCGGTGGAACGTGCCGCCAACCGTCGATTTGTCTATCACCGTCCCCATCGTCGGGATAGCGCCAATAAAACCACACGCGGTTATAAGGCACACTGTCGATAATCTCCTCGATAGTGACTCGCGCCCGCGTCCCATCAATGACAATATCGGCGATTTGACCCGTAAGCTGGACGTTGCTGCGAAGCATCAATCCTTGATAATCGTCAAATTCCTGCTGCCGCGAGTCTATCCAAGCCATATCGCCGCTACGTTGCAAGGCAGCAAAGGCTTCATAATTGCCAAGTCGAAGGTTTGTGATTTCCGCATCTACGACATCGCGTAAGAGTTGTTCTTCGCGTGCTTCCAAATCTCGCAGGCGGATATTGAGCGCCGCGGCAATACCACCAAAAATGACTAAGAGGAGGATGACAATTAATAAAAGCCGTAATCGTGCGGAACGGCGTATACGCGCCGCATGAGCTGCTTCGCCTGCACGGTAGGTATTTTGTTCAGCTTCAATTTCCCAATCAAGGCGAATGCCCATTTTTTAGTTCCTAGTTTTCAGCGATCACCTTTTAGCAACCAGCTAAAAAGCAAATCAACCATTCCAGATATTAACGTCCACACTAAAATTTTGCATTAAACCTTACACTTGAGAGACAAATCTTTAGCTCACGATAGAAAGTCATTCCCCTAAGGCAATATCGCCCGCGACGACGCGATGCAAGGTTCCATCTGCGGCGTGAATGAGCAGCGCACCTTGTGGATCAACGTCTTCGGCTGTGCCTTTAATGAGGCCGTTTACATCCATCATTGTAATGCTTTCTCCGAGGATATTAAGACGGCTTTTCCAGCGATTGTACAGTTCCCCCGTGCCGAGTAGAATCAATAAAGCATCTATATGTGCCAGCAGCGCCACGAGCAGTTCCGCTCGGCTAATCTTGATACCAAGTGCGGGTTCGATGCTGATTGCAGTCCGTTCTAGCTCAGTATCAGTAAAATCAACACGCACATTAATGCCCATACCCAGCACAACCCCGCGAAGTTGGTCGCCGTCCCATACTGCTTCCGGCAGCACTCCACTGATTTTCTTTCCATTCAGTTGCACATCATTAGGCCATTTGATTCCAACATCGGTAGCCCCGAGTCCATCCAACGTTTCTGCGATTGCCAGCGCACCGAGCATTGTCACTTGGGAAAGTGCTTCAACTTTTGGATATAGAATAATCGAAATTGCCAGCGCCACACCGGGGGGCGTGTGCCATGTCCGTCCGTGCCGTCCGCGTCCCATCAACTGCTCGTCAGCAATGACGACTGCTCCCGACGGCGCACCATCACGCAGCCATTGCAGCGCGTAATTTTGTGTACTGTCGATGCGCGGGAAAAAATGAAATGGGCGTGATGTAAGCAGTTGTCGTAATTGAGGCGTTGTGAGTGACATTGTGCCTATCCACGATAATCATCAAGTTATCTTCTCAATTATATCATGTCTGGTTGATTTTTCCCCGCTTGTAACCACTCCTTACCGATTTTATAATCGTGATGTGGCAATCAATGGTGGTTTTATTATGAATCGTCTGTTTACGCCTTGGCGCATGGCCTACATTAAGGGAGAAAAAACGCCGGTGGAAGGCTGTGTGTTTTGCAATAAAGTTAATGGGAATGATACCGACGAGCAGGTTATCGCTCGCTCGGAATATGTTTATGTAACGCTGAATCGCTTCCCATATAGCAACGGGCATTTGATGGTTGTGCCGTATGACCATATCGCCAGTCAGGAAGAGATGTCCGTCGAGGCGCTGACCGATTTGATGCTGACGATCAACAAGGCAATCGCAGTCCTTCGTAAAGCCTATAACCCGCCAGCCTTTAATTTAGGGGCGAACTTGGGTGCGGCAGCAGGGGCAGGAATCGCAGCACATTTTCATTTTCATATCGTCCCGCGCTGGACTGGGGATGTTAATTTTATGACGACAGTCGGTGATACGCGCATTATTCCCGACGCGCTGGAAAATACGTATGCTGATCTCAAACGTGTATGGGATGAATTATTTAAGGATGAGCGCTAAAACGCGTAGGGACGAATCCTCAAATAAAATTTACGTTTACCCCTGTAATCGCTTTATCCTCTATGGTTCAATTTTAGTATGCGATAGAGAGATTTTATAATGTTAAAAGGCTTTTAAAATGACACCAAATGGTAAAAATGGACGTGAGACCGTTATCCTCGGCAGTGCGCGCACCCCGCAAGGCCGTTTTCTGGGGGCATTATCGAGTCTTACTGCCGCTGAACTCGGTCAAATTGCGGTGAGAGCTGCCATCGAGCGCAGCGGCATTAATCCAGACCATATTGATGAGGTGATCCTCGGCAATGTCGTCGGTGCCGGGGTAGGGCAGGCGCTCCCACGTCAAATCAGCATTGGCGCAGGTATCCCAGAACGGGTGGGTGGGATTACGGTCAATAAAGTGTGCGGCAGCGGTCTCAAAACGGTGATGCTGGCTTCCAGTGCTATCAAAGCGGAGGATGGCGAGTTATTCATCACAGGAGGCGTGGAGAGTATGAGCCGTGCGCCGTATTTAAACGACTCCATCCGCACGGGCAACAAATATGGGTATATTCAGGTGCGCGATTCGCTACAAACAGACGGCTTATGGTGCAGTTTCCAGAATTGGGCGATGGGCAGCGCGGCAGAGTTCCTCGGAAAACAGATGGAAGTGAGCCGCGAAGAAATGGATGAGTTCGCGCTCCGCAGCCATGAATTGGCAGCAGCGGCGACAGATGCGGGGAAGTTCAAGCAGGAGATCGCGCCCGTAATCCTCAAATCCAGAAAAGGTGCGGCTGTTATTGACACGGATGAACCTATCCGCCGTGATACGACACTTGAAGCGCTGGCGAAACTGCCTCCGGCATTTGAAAAAGACGGCAGTGTAACGGCGGGCAACGCACCCGGCATGAACGATGGCGCAGCTGCACTTGTTGTCAGCAGTCGGGATTATGCCGAAAAGCATGGGCATCCACCGATTGCGCGTATCGT
Organism: Anaerolineae bacterium; assembly: GCA_034437895.1. GTDB lineage: Bacteria > Chloroflexota > Anaerolineae > Aggregatilineales > Phototrophicaceae > JANRLJ01. The sequence continues at coordinate 6,576 of DAOTTO010000341.1, forward strand.
TGGTTATGGTCAGGCGGCGGTTGATCCGCAGTGGATATTTTATGCGCCTGTTAAAGCGATTCCTGTCGCGTTGGATCGTGCGGGATGGACGATGGAAGACGTTGATTTATTTGAGATTAATGAGGCTTTCGCCGCCCAAGTTTTAGGCGATATGCGTGGGCTTGAGCGAGAAGGCTATAATCTTCCGCTCGAAAAGGTGAACGTACACGGCGGCGCAATCGCGCTTGGTCATCCACTTGGGGCAAGCGGCGGACGTGTTTTAGTGACCTTAATTCATGCGCTGCAAGATCGCGGCCTTAAGCGTGGGTTAGCAGCTTTATGTTTGGGCGGCGGGGAAGCGGTTGCCTTAGCGGTTGAACTCGAAAATTAAGTGTCTCAACCAGGTGGTTTTGTAGGGCGCAAGGCTTCGCGCCCCTACTTTGCTGTTTTTACCGAAAAAGGCCGTAAAGCCCCTAGCTTTAGATAGGGGGATATAAGGCGTAGAAAATCTTGCAGCTTGAAACCATTGGCGCTATACTTCCATTCATTCGATTGGCACATTGCACGAGGCGTAAAGCCCGGTAATTGAGCCAATCGAGGCACTTTAACAACGGAATATAGGCGGTTGTGGCAAATAGGTTGCCACGTAAAATATTCAACCAACAAGGTCTGTGTTTTGAGATGGGGCATCAT
>DAOTTO010000342.1:0-1591 GCA_034437895.1 Anaerolineae bacterium
ACCTTCGCGTTATGAAAATTCCGGCGCACCATGCCGGGATTAATACCAAAAGTCCGTTTAAAGGCTTTATGAAAAGCGGCCTCGGATTCATAACCGACTCGCTCCGCAATGGCGATCAGCGGCAAATCCTCCTGATCCAAAAGTTGCATCGCGGTTTGCATCCGCCAGCGTGTGAGGTATTGAAGCGGCGCTTCGCCCACCAATTCCGTAAACCGTGCCGCATACGCCGAGCGCGACATCGCCACTTCCCGCGCCAAACTCGCCACCGTCCAATCCCGCTCTGGGCAGCCATGAATCAAATTCAGCGAATGTCCAATCTGCGAATCACGCATCGCCCCGATCCAACCGCGCACCTCATTTTCAGGATTATCAATCCAAAAGCGCACAACCTGCACGAACAGCACATCTGCCAGCCGTTTGAGCAAGGTTTCCATGCCGGGGCGAGCAGAAGCGGCTTCCTTACCGATCAACCGCAAAATGGCATCTAACCCGGCTTGTTGGGCTTGCGCCGCTTGGATGTGGATGACGCGCGGCATGAACGAAATCAGCGGATAACGGTTGCGATGCTCAAAGTCGAAAATGCCACAGACCAGCGCCGTAAATTCTCCTTGCCCGAAGTACTGTTTGATCTCGACACCTTGCGGAATCGCTTCGTCCAGTTGGATCGCGATCATCGGCGGCGTATTCATTTGCTGGCTGACGAGATGCGAATCGCCGTGCGGGAGCATCAAGAAATCTCCGGCATTAAGCAAAATCGTTTCGTCCGTCGCTTCGATTTGTAAAACACACTGCCCCTGTTCGACGACATGAAAAGCGGCACAGGGTGTAGCATTAAACAGGAGCGACCAGTTCACCGTCGAAATTTCTGAACGGCAGTACACGCTGCTTTTTAAACGAAGCGCATTCAGCACATGAGTCAGGGCATCAATCATCACACACTCGCAATCTCTGGAGCATCAGACAAAAAAACTGGACGCTGGATGAGTGATCAACCACCGCCTACGCTCTATACTACTATCATACTCGCTATGTGAATTGAAACTCAGATTAAGGTCGAAGAAATCCTTTTTGAACCGCAGAGACGCAGAGTTCGCAGAGAAACATGGAAAAACAAGTGCGTTTTTATCTAAAAACTTGGTGTTCTTGGTGACTTGGTGGTTCATATTTGAAAGGCTTCACTAAAATCATTTCACATCAGACGTATGATATTGGCTAATGATTTGAGGAAAGTAACCCTGATGAGCGCTTCCGAATCCTTTTTATTGTTTTGTACGGTGATGTGTTTTTACTGCACGGGCGCATCGTGGATGCTGCAAATTGTGTGCTATCCGACCTATGCCCTCGTCGGCGAAAAGGAGTTTGTGCCGTTTCATGTCGATTTCGGTAAGCGGCTGTTGATCGCGGCGGTAGGGCCGATGATCGTGACCTCGCTGGCGACCTTTGCGCTGATCTTTGCCCGACCAGAAGCCGCACCCCTTTGGGCAGCACTGCTGACGGCGATCTGCACCGCGATTGTGCTGGGGACGACCATCGCCATCGAAGTCCCCAAACATAACCAGCTTGACCGCGACGGAAAATCGCTTGAGGTGAT
>DAOTTO010000343.1:0-28254 GCA_034437895.1 Anaerolineae bacterium
CCCCGGCCCCCTCTCCAATACTTGGAGAGGGGGAGAAAAACGCATCTTGAAGTCCCCTCTCCATGCAATGGGGAGGGGATTTAGGGGTGGGGTAAATGCGTGAGCGAAAGTCCTAAGAGAAACTGAGGATCAAGCTGCTATGACCCAATTAATCGATTTTGACTTTGTTCGAGAACGTTCTCGGTCTTTTCGCCGCTTAGAACATGCGCTTGATGAACTGCTAGATGCTATCGACAAAAATCAAAATAATGTTACGCCTATTTCACTAGAAGTTTGAAAACTTTATGAATTTGGTAAATATTTCCCCAGTTTAAACCAGTTTAATGGTACACTTCCGGCGAAATTTCTCGTTAGGAGTTGGCTTATGCCTGTTCTACTACTCGCTCATGGTGACCCACAGGCAAAAGACATGCTGCGGAAGGCGATTGAAGCGCGTTACGGCTTGCGTCCCCCCGCGCTCGACAGTCTCAAAATCGAATTTAAAGGCCGCGCCCGTGCCAAAATCGGCCCCGTCAATACCTGGGTGCCAGTCGAAGCAACGGCCTATTTCCGTTTTCCGACAGCGATGCGTTGGGATTTTAACGTCAAGCCGCTCGGCTTATCCGTCCAGCGTGGCATCGAAGCATTTGATGGCACCGCTTATCGCACCTCACGCGGCGGCAAAAAACCAACCGAAGTCAGCGATGCCGAGCAGGTCAGTTCCCTGCGCCGTCGTTTGTGGGCGATGGCTGCCATCATGCTCACCCCATTGGGCGATCATTTCGTCAAACTCACCCTCAACGGTGACCAGAGCTTTAACGCCACCAACACCCAACTGCACGATGCAGCCAGCATTTACCTCCGCCCCAATAATACGCTCGATTATGTCGCCGTTGAATGTCTCAATCCCGACAATCGCCAGCAAAAATTTATCATGCGCCTCTCGGATGACCAGCACTCTGTTAATGACCTGATCTTACCGAGCAAAATCAGCGCCTTTTGGGAAAACGATCCCTTTTTCGAGGTCGAACCCGTCACAGTCGAAAGTAATCCCACCATCGCCGATTCTGTCTTTACGCTTGAAGAATAAATTTTGTAAAGCGTAGGGTAAGCGTCAGGTTTAAAAAGTCTTTTTCCTGTATACTTGTTTCTAACAGTATAAAGAAGACATATAAAATGGTACTAACTTGCCAAATTACCCGACCGACTGTATATGCGCTTAACAGCCCTGCATGGAATCAATCTTCTTTCAATCCAGCGACACGTTGTAGCCAAACGGTTGCTTCGCGTGTACCTCCTTTTGAGCTAAACTTATCTGCTTATCAATACATTTCCCAAGTTACTGTTGTGGCATATCGTCCCTATTCTCCTAACCATAATGCGATTGCTATTGATATTATTTGTACAGCAGGGGCAGTAAGTGTATCAGCCCCTTACCGTAACACTGTAAGCCAAGGCCAGTGCAAAACATTAACTTTTAATTTCAACCCGCCTGTGTTAGCTGATCGCTTATCCTTTACAAGTAATCCTATATCTGGTAGTAACCATATCGTGCAAGGAATTTGTACAGTACATACTTGTATTGTTCCGTCTACTATCTCAAATTGCAAAGTTACTGTAAATGCAACGGGAGTAAACCTAAGACGCGGGCCAAGCATTGATGACTTATCTATTTGTATGTTGACGCAAGGTAACGAGTTTGATGCTCGCGCAAAAGCAACCGATGAAGATGGTCAGCTTTGGTATGGTGTCGTTGATGCAATCAATCGTCCGGGCTATTTATCTTGGGTATCTGCAAATTTTTCCAGTTTAAGTCCATGTGACATAAGCGCTTTGGCAGATCGTGATTTCAGTACATCAACATCAAGCGACCAGAACTGGGAAGAAGCGTTAGTATTTACAAATAAGCCTTTAAATGCTTTTGCCACAAATGACCCAAATGGTAACGCATTTAGAGGATTTGGGTTTGTAGACTCAGACGCATACTCAACTATCCCTTTATGCGCTCATCCGGGTATGGACTTCTTTCCTTCAAGCGGAGACGCAGCAGGGACAAGCGTACTTGCGGCAGTAAGTGGAACCATAGTGGGTATGGGTAAATACGACCCAGATCCTGTGAAGATCATCCCTCCTGCTACTTGGGGAGCTGTAGGAGGTGGATATAACATAATCATAAGAACAGGTCGTCACTATGTACTTTATGGGCATTTAGAAAGTATCGAACCTTATTATTATTTAGGGGCTTATGTCTATGCTGGTGAGCGTATTGGCTCATTGGCAGTTCAACCTAGCAACACACATCTTCATTTAGAAGTCCGTGACTTTGCTACAGCCGATTTCACTCCTCCCGTTCCTGTGCGTCCTCGATTTGGAGCTGTAAACAGCACTATTACTACAGGTAGGAATCCTTCGCTCGCCACAGATCCTATTTTGTTTCTCCCTTCCAGTCAGCAAGGCTCATTTAATAGTACAGATAATGAACCTACGTGTACTAACGAAATAGCCCCTGAATATGCTTTAGACCGCTACAATGGTGCATCAATTGGTGGTGCGTCATTTAACTATACGGTGCGTAGTGACTTGCGATTAAAATGCTTCAACCTTATCAATGGAGGGGCAGGTGGAACTGAACCGGGATTTTGTATCTCACCGAGACCGTAAAAATCTTTTCAGTTCAAGATTTTTAAAATTTGGAGTATAAGATTATGAAGGTTTTTCTAAAGCATAGTCTTTTGATAGCGATATTAGCGGTAGTCGCAGTCTATCCAATTAACGCGACGACATTTATGCTACAACAGACTAATTCCCAAATTGTCGAATATTACGCAGTATTACGCTTGCAACACGATGGGCTTGAATTAACTTCAATTACTTGGAGTCCTGATGGTAGTAAATTAGCAACTGCATCTCGTAGAAACGATACGGAAACTCATGAACCAGAAATCTATATTTGGGATGTTTCTACGGGAGAACGTTTGCTAACAATAACTGATCGGTTCGGGTTATTCAACGATATAGCATGGAGTCCTGACGGACGGCAAATAACCGCCGCAAATGCCGCAAACTATGAATACAACTTACTGGTTTGGGATGCGAGTAATGGTGAAGTTTTAGCCACATTTGAGGGAAGTGGTGGCGCATCTAGGCGTTCTTTCGGCGAACCAGGCGGCATCCGAAATGTGGATTGGAGTCCAGACAGCACCCGCATCATCACTACAGGCTATGATGGTAAAGTCGATATTTGGAGCATGATCTCCGGTCAAATCGTCTCAGAATTTGAGACCGATACCGAAACAGAAATATGGTTTTCCAATTCAGCATTATTTAGTCCAAGCGGAGACTTTATCGCTAGCCTTGGTCAAAGTATGCCGAGTGAAGTCGTGAGTCCAACTATAAAAATATGGGATGCGGAAAGCTATGAGTTAAGTACATCAATAGATTGTATGTATTGTCGCGCAATTATGTGGAATCCTACGGGGAGTACACTATTAAGCATCGTAGAGAATCCCTATCTCGCTAGCAGTGAATTAAATTTATGGGATGTAACTAACGGCGATCTTTTAGAGTCATTTGCAATTTCATATCCCGGCATAAGCATTCCCGTTTGGAATCCTACTAGAAATGAAATCGCCGGTGTTCATGGCGATGTCATCCAAATTTGGGATGCCTCGACTTTCCAAACACTTGCCACTATAGAGATTGAACAAGATGTACGAAATATTGCATGGAGTCCCGATGGCACTCAATTGGCTGTGGGGCATGTTGACGGAACGATCACAATTTGGGAGCGTGAGGAACAGAATTAGCAAAAAAACAGATTCGCAAATTCGCCTTGATTAGATGACACATTGCGCTCATAAATAATTTTATCCGCACAGAAAACAGGTTTAATCTTATTATGGTTAATATTTTAATAACGTCAAAAAACATGACAAAACATGACTGCTGGATACTTTTCAATTTCCTCGTGATTGCTCTATTTCAATTTCCAATAGCAAGTTTATATGCACAAGACTCAAATGATTTGCCTACGCATTATCGAGAGGTAATAGAAATAGGTAAAGGCTCTCTAACCGATGTTGATTGGCGACCAGACGGTGAGGCTTTTGCCACTATAGGTTCACAAGGAATATGGATATATACAAATCAGTTCGACGATATATCACATATTGAACTATCCGATCACCACAACTTGGAATGGAATCCCAACGGTACACAGATAGCTACGACAAAACTTCTTCAACAAAGTTGGGATAACAAAATATATATCTGGGATGTAGATTCCGGTATCTCCAGTTCTATTCTGGAAGTCCCCGAAGATCAAGGATATGTCAGCCAAACGGCATGGAGTCCTGACGGAAACTTTATCGCGGGGATAGGTTTTCAGCGCGTCTGGCTGTGGGACACATTCAACGGTGAATTAACCAAAACTTTTTTGATTGAAGGTTCAACTTTCGGATTAAGTTGGAGTCCTGACGGAAGCCTCCTCGCCGTTATCTCAGACACCGGTGTTGAATTGTGGGATGTAACAAACGAGCAAATTCTTACAACAATCGAATTAAGCCTTGTTCTAAAAATCGCATGGAGTCCTAATGGAAGTCAAATCGCTACTGTTTCAGGCCGGCCTTCTGATCGCACGCTAGTAACAGCCAATTTCTTACGTATTTGGGACACAAATACGGGGGAATTAATACTCGTTATTCAGTCAGGCAGCATGGGTCCAATCGATTGGAGCCCCGATGGCACAATGATCGCCACAGGCTCCAACTATTCGACCTTACCCTATCCTAACAGTGTAGCTGTTTGGGACGTTGCTATGGGTTTAAAGCTCACTAACTTAGGTGGGTATACAGAAGATGTTTTTGTTGTTGATTGGAGTCCTGATGGAAGCCAACTCCTTAGCGCTTCGCAGGACAATACGATACGTCTTTGGCAAGTGAGCGAACTTGACGATTCCTATGACTTCTATAGATTTCCAGCCTGGGAAAACGAGTTGTTTAACCCCGGTTATATGAGCAGTGTATCTTCAATCGACTGGAATCCAGAAGGGACACAACTCGTCAGCGTGGACGGCGATAATGACATCCGTATCTGGGATTCTGACAGCGGCGAACTGGTCAATATGTTTGCTTACTCTACCGCCAATTTCCAAGGTATAGGAACAGTTGATTGGAGTCCCAATGGGAGATACATTGCAGACGGTGGTGCAGACAATCTTGTCCGTATTTGGGACACAAATCAAGGGGTTGAGTTTCCGTTAAGGCACACATTAAGTGGACATGACAGGTCTCTCTATCTTGGTAGCAACATTGGTGGTATTGAATCTGTTGCTTAGAGTCCAGATAACACCCGTCTTGCCAGCGCTGCTTATGATGGAAATGTTATCATCTGGGATATCGAAACAGGCGAAATTTTCCATGTGCTGGACGATTTAGTTGCTTTTATAACCTCTGTAATTTGGAATCCTGATGGAAGCCAAATTGCTGCCATCGGTGGTGGAGTACGCATCTGGAATGTCATTACAGATGATTTTATAGATCGGCTTCCGTGTGGGTTGTGTAATGCAATTGCTTGGAGTTCCGATGGAAGATGGATTGCTGCCAGCGATTTGGGCGGTGAACTAGCTGGGGCAGTACACATTTATAATCCACAAAGCGGAGCGATCTACCGAGATATCATCACCGGAATTCGTTCAGTGAGTCAAGTGGCTTGGAATACGGATAATCAAACCCTAGCGGTTTTAGGGGAGGAAAATATTCAATTGTGGGACATCACAAGCGGAGAACGTTTGGCTACTATTGACGATCAAGGGCGAACTATGGCATGGAGTCCTGATGGCACTCAATTGGCTGTGGGGCATGTTGATGGCACGATCACAATTTGGGAGCGTGAGGAACAGGATTAGCAAAAACGGGACAAAAGGCCGGACAAATGTCCCACATTCACGCCTTGATTTATGCTATGCTCATTTGAGAAACAATCTTGGTAAATTCAAGTAAAAAACATAAAACACCTAACCCCACGACCATCAAAAAGTCGGCCTCTTGCTCCCCTCTCCAAGTTGGAGAGGGGTTGGGGGTGAGATAAATTTCGGCAACCGTAAGGCAACCATCTGCCGCCGACCCTGCTAAATCGGCGGCGGCAGCAGCAGTGAGGGGAACTTATGCCGGGACGTGTGCGCCGTGTTCCATCTCCTGCAAAACACGCCGCGCAATCACCATCCGCTGAATCTCGCTTGTTCCTTCGCCGATACTCATCAAGCGTTGATCACGGTACATGCGCTCCACCGGAAATTCGCGGCTGTAACCATAGCTCCCGTGAATCTGGATGGCATTTTTACAAACACGCTCGGCGACTTCGCTGGCGAACAGCTTCGCCATCGCCGCCATTTTACCGAAATCCTTGCCCGCGTCCTTCATCCAAGCGGCTTTATACACCATCGTCCGCGCCGCTTCAATCTCCAGCGCGGCATCGGCAATCATCCACTGAATCGCCTGATGTTCAGAAATCGCCTTGCCGAAAGCCCGTCGTTGTTGAGCATAACGCACCGCTTCTTCAAACGCGCCCTGTGCCAATCCCACGCTCAACGCGCCAATGCTGATTCGCCCTGAATCGAGCGTTTGCATGGTCTGATGAAACCCACGCCCTTCCTCGCCCAACACCGCATCCGCGTCGACCTGCACCCCATCATAACTAATCATGTGCGTCGGTGATCCCTTCAGCCCCATCTTTTTTTCCGGGGCATGAATGGTCAATCCCGGCGAATCAGTATCGACCAATAACATACTAAACCCGCGTGTTCCCGTGCTGGAATCGGTGCGCGTCAATGTATTAATCGTGGGGGCAAAACTGGCATTCGTAATCCATGCTTTCGTCCCGTTGATAATCCAACCGTCGGTGTCCCAGTCACGAATAGCGCTGGTCTGTGCGCCCCCCGCCAAATCACTCCCAGCATTTGGTTCGGTCAGCGCCAACGATCCGAGCGCCGTCCCACTCATCAACTTAGGCAGATATTTTTCTTTCTGCGCTTTCGTCCCCCAATTAACAATCGGCCCACAGCCGAGGCCGTTGTGCGCCGAAATCGAAAGCGCCGTTGATCCACACACCCGCCCAATTTCTTCAATTGCAATTGACGCACTGATGGTATCCAGCCCCGCCCCGCCGTATTCCTCCGGGATTTGCAAGCTCAACAGGCCAAATCCCGCCATTTTATGGATGGCTTCCCAACGCAGTTCAGCTTTTTCATCCACATCGGCAGCGTAAGGCTTAAGTTCTGCATCACAAAAATCGCGTACCACACGCTGAAACATTTTTTGTTCGTCGTTCAGATCAAAATCCATTTTTTACCTCCAGCTCTGTCAACCAAATAGGGGTCTTTTCTGTATAATACAGTATGAACACATAATCGCTAACTGCTAAAAGCTAAAGGCTCACGCATGGCTAAACTTACGCAGCGCCTCGGCCTCACGCGCTTTGAGGCCGACGAATATTATAAAAAAGCGCTGGATGCCTATACTAAGCACAAACTGGATGAGGCAATTCTGGCGATGGAAGAAGCGATTAAGCTCCTCCCCTCTAACGCCGAATATTATGCGGCACGTGGGTTCTTCTATCTGGAAGATGGCATTGACGAGGATGCAAAGGATGATTTTGAGGAAGCCCTCAAGCGCTATCCTTACGAGATGTTGGCGCATTATGGACTCGGCATCATCGCCTATAAAGGTCAAAAATGGGATGAGGCGCTGGCACACTTCACCAATGCGTATAAGGCCAATCCCAAACGTCCCGAAACGCTGTATTACTTAGCGCTGGCCTATCACCGTAAAAATCAGAACCGGTTGGCATTCACCACCATGCAACAGGCTAATGCCGCATTCGACGCAAGTGGGGATAAAAAACGCGGCGAAGGCGCACAAAAATGGGCGAAAGCGCTGGAAAAACTCGCCGAATAAAAACCCGAAGGATACCCTTTACTCGTGAACAAAAATCCATAAAGCAAAGAATGCCAATGCCCCGATCACGCCTGCAAAAACACACACCGCCGTAAAGTTATCAGTCAACGCAAAAATCTGCCCACCCAGCGCCGCGCCTCCAAAGCGCCCAATTGATGCCGCGCTCATATTGCCGCTCATCATCACCGCCCGCGACTCCGGCGCAACTTCGCTAAATAACGGAATCGACGCAACCACCGCTGTTTCAAAAGCGAGAAAGATGATAAATAAACCTGCCATCACGAGCAGGAGATTTCCCGAAAAAAACGGAAGTGCGAAATACCCTAAACTGGCGAGTCCCGCGCCAATCAGCGCCAAACGTCGTTTGCCGATGCGATCCGAGATACCAATCACCAAGAATTCACCGATCACTTCCGCAATCGGAATCACATTGGTCACTGCCCCAAGTCGCTGCGGACTAAGCCCAAAAGCCTCTTCCATCCATAACCCGTAATTGATGAAAAAAACTTCATTCGCCAGCACCAGTGCCAATGTAAAAACCACTGCCCCCAACGCCGCCCGATTGTGGCGTAGGATGGTGAATATTAACAAAGGATTGATGGGTCGCGTTTGAACCTCGTCCTGTGGGGTATCATCCACCAAATAACGCCACATTACCCCTAATGCAATCAAGCTGACCAAAGCCAGCGCCAAAAAAACCGCCTGCAAGCCATAACGAGCAAGCAGAAATCCAGTCATGGGTGCGGCGATTATCAATGAGCCGGCCCAACTGAGTTCCGTCGCGCCGAAAGCCATCCCCCGGCGGTGATAAGGGACACGATCTCCCAGATAAGCCTGCATCGCGGGGCCGTAAATCATCTTACTGATACCAAATACGACCATCACAAGCGCAAAAAGCCAAAACCGGGGAAGTAACGCACCAGAAATCCCGCCAAAAAAAACTAACCACAACGCTCCCATCATCATACGTTTGCGCCCATAACGCTCGGTGAGTGATCCGAAAGCAGGGCTGGCAACGCCCACGCCGGACTGTAATCCGATGATCGTTTGAACGCTTTCCGTCGGAACCCCTAATTGGCGCGAAATTTCTGGGATAAAAGGATAAGCGAAGCGCCGTGTCATATCAATAACGACGCGGCAGATCGCCAGCACAAAGACCGAAAACACCAGCCGATTATTTTGCGAATTCTCTTGCAAAAGGTTGCTCCAAAAGGGAAAAAGCCATTATTCAGATTGCTTATTTTCTCGCCTGGCAAACGCCAGCCATAAAAAACCAATCCCTATGCCGACCAACGCTCCGCCCACCGTCCATATAGGGGCGCGGGATAATATTGCTCCCATGAGTCCCGCCGGATAATCAGGAAACAGATGGGCATGACGGGCATTTTTAAACAGCATCAATCCGGCTGAAAATAAGCTCGTACCTGCCCCGATTAGACCACCCATGATAAGACTTAATAGAGGCAAATAACGTGCTGGAAAAATCCGTTGTGCTAAGCGTTCTTGTATCCACAAAAACACTGCCAACCCCGCGCTGATAAGCCCCATGAGGATTGCTCCGACAAGGTTATTATCTTCCAGCCCAAGCCAAAAAAAAACGCCGACCCCATACAGGATGACGATCCAGCGTGTTTTTCGGCTACGATGCGGGAAGCGGATCATTTACTCAGATCCAGATTTTCTAGCGCGGTCTCCCCACAGATGGCTGGTTTCATCCAAGCGCTCGAAACGGAAGATGCACGATTGGAACGGCTCCATCTCGACGGTTAAACCCTCTGTTACCAGTTTATCGCCATCGTAAATATGATACGCGCCGCGCAGCACATCATAAAGCGACCATATCCCGCCCGTCATCGCAGGCCAATCCCCAGGTTGGATGACAGCCTGCGACCAGTTGGGCGTAACATTAACCACAACCAACCGTAGGTCGTCTCCACTGCGCCAGCTATAAGCCAATAAGTTATTATGGGTGTTCACGCCTTCATGCAGCGGACTTAAGTCCAACATCTGCCACGTCCCATGACGATAAACCGAGGCATGGGTTTCCGCCAACAGACGATAATAAAAGGTCGAGAGCGCGTGATTTAAAGGCTCATTCGGTTGGCGTTTAATCTGCATGGGCAGTTTGACTTTACGCGCCATCAACTGTCCATCATGCAGCAGGACCACCCCCGGCAGGGTACAGATGAGGGTCGCGGCGGCTCGACTGCGTTCTATGCCCGCCGTCGCAGCAATACGCGATTCATCATGATTCTCGATAAAGCGTACCTGCCGGATTTGAAAATCAAGCGCAGCAAGCAGATGCTCCCGCACTTTTCCGGCGTGGCTTTCCAATATCCGGTCATATAATACTTTGTCATAGGTAAGGTCAAAGCCCTGCCGAATCAGTTCATATTCCATATCCCAATAGACTTCCGCGATAAAGAGAAATTCCCCATACTGGGCTTTAATCACGGGTATGACCTCCTCCCAGAATTCAGTTTGTGGCACTGTTCCGGCTAGGAACGTCCCCCATGTTTTAGAAAAAATCTCGTTCATCATCAGCATCGCCATATCGCAGCGCACCCCATCGCATTGGGTGGCAATATCCAACAGCGTTTCGCAGGCAACTTGGCGATATTCTGGAGAGAGTGCGTTAAGCTGGGCGGTATCAATCCATGCCGGAAAATATGGGTCACGCCCATGCCCGATCACCAAGGGTTTCCCATCAGGGCTGTGTGTTTCAAAAAACAATCCGGGATGCTTCATCAAAATACCGCGTGAGCCACGTATCATACAATCCGGGCGCTGCGTAACCCAATGATGATCGGTGGCGACATGATTCGGCACAAAATCAAGAATGAGCTTCAAGCCACGATCTGCGAGGCGGCGGCGCAGTGCAGCCAGTCCTTCCCGTCCGCCAAGATGATAATCGACTTCATACGCACCGATGGCATAAGCCGAACCGATAACATCATCATCAGTTAAATCTGGTAGCACATGACGATATTCATGGGTATAGTTCAAGGCACTCGCACGAGCAGCCGGGCTGCGCTGCCAAATGCCCATAAACCAGATAAAATCGACATTTAACCGTGCTAATTCATCCAGCACTTCTTCCGGCACATCTCCTAATTGAACTGGACGTTGATAGCGTCTGCTCAAATCATTCAGCCAAACCCATGTATTGATTTCATAGATAAACGACTTTGAAAGCGTCATCGTTGATAAATTCCCTTAAGATGCCTTAACGCAGTCTTTTACGATACAATCGCGGGAATTGTAGCGTGGGGATGTTCGATTGCGAATAGCGTGTTGTTGACCGAAACAGCAAAATTAGGATAATACAGGCTATGTTTAGGAAGACAGACTCACTATTTTAGGAAAACGCCATGCCCAATACGCCTTTTGTTACCCCTGAAAATGCTCAACAAATCGAGATGAAAACAGGGGTACATCGCCGCACAATGGCGATGACTGAGGAGATGATGGTGTGCGAATTCTTTTTAGAGCGCGGCGCAGTCATTGATGCTCACAGCCATTTTAACGATCAGGTCGGCTATGTCGTCTACGGATCCATTGAAATGACGATTGGCGAACACACGCGCATCTGCGAACCCGGTGACAGTTATGCCATTCCGGGTGGCATTGTTCACGGTGTTAGAGTCATCAATGATTCGCTCGTTATTGATGTCTTTTCGCCTCCGCGTGATGATTACCAGACAGAAGCACATTAACGCCCAAACGTGCTAAAATAGACTTCATATCGTAATGTGTGTAAATGCAACAGGTGTTTAATATGGACGCACAACAACCGCGACGCAAACAGTCGAATAGTGCGCGTGAACGTCAAACTGCCCGCCAGCGCAAGCACCAGACGATGGCGACTAAAATCGAAGAACCGCAGCCTAAAAACACAACGGGTCGATTTTCTCTGCCCTTTGGCGAGTCGACTCGCTGGCAGCAGTTCATTGAATTAGCAAAAATAATCGCTCAGGATGCAAGGTGGCACATCACCCACAATCCGATTGTGATGCGTGGTGCAGCGGGAATCGTGATCGGCATATTTGGCCTTTTGATGGTCAGTTATCTACTTTCCGGGAAAATATTTCCCGGTATCCAATCGGTAGGTGTTGGTTTAGCCGGATTATCACAGGAAGATGCTGCCGAGAAATTAGCGACAGCTTGGATGGACGAAATCAAGATTGATCTTGTGATTGATGGCGAAACGGTGCAATCTATCCACCCAACCGATCTTGGGCTGCGAATTAATGCAGCGGAGACAGCCAAACAAGCTCGCAGCGCTGGCCTCACCGGAATCCCATTTGGAAATGAGATCGTTCCCATAGTGGATTTTGATTATCTTACGGCACAAACCTATTTGCTGGATATGACAGAAACCTTGAACGAAGTGCCGTTTAACGCTGGTTATGAATGGCGCAGCGGTCAGATTGTCGGAATGGATGGGACGAATGGGCAAAGCCTTGATGTGACCCTCACACTCGATCAATTGGGGTTGGATATCGCCCAAATTGTACAGCGGGGTCAACTCGATTTATTGATGACGACGCTCCGCCCGGATGTTACCGATCCCACACCGTTTTTAGATGAGGCGCAAGCACTTGCCAGCCAACCGCTTTCGCTCTTGGGTTATGATCCATTTTATAATCAGCATTTTACGTGGCCTATCGAGCCAGAAATCTTCGTAGGCTGGCTAGAAGCTGGCCCAACATCACTTACACTGCGGGAAGAAGCCTTTTTGCCGTATATCGACGCGCTCAATGCCACCTTGAACACGGAAGGGGATAATTTGCGTTATCTTTCGCCGGATGAAACGATGGAATCCCTGCGAGGGGCGCTTTCGCAAAGGCAGTCCGAAGTCAATTTTCGTGTCCGTTATCGTCCAACGACTTACGAAGTTCAAAGCGGTGATTCAGGTTATGAAATCGCACGAAAAACGGGTATTCCCTATTATTTGATTGAGCAGATTAATAATGGACGCGATATGAATGTCCTCAGCCCCGGCGATTTAATTCAGATTCCGTCGCGCGATGTCACGATGCAGTTTGATCCACTCCCGAACAAACGGATTGTTGTGAATCTGGATACACAATGGATGGTAGCGTATGAGGATGGGCAGGAAGTCCTTTCATGGTCGATTTCATCGGGCGTAAGCAACGCCCCAACTTCCCCCGGAATCTTCCAGATACTCAGCCACGATGAAAAAGCCTACGGCAGCAGCAACAGCCTATGCGACTCAGCCGGGGTAGTGTGCGGACAGTGGGAGATGAACTGGTTCATGGGTATTTATGAGGTTGTGCCTGGTCTCGTCAACGGCTTTCATGGCGGCGTACTGCTCCCTAATGGTAATTACCTCGGTGGTGGCAACGTCGGCGCACCCTATACCTTCGGCTGTGTGATGTCCCGTGATGAACAAGCCCTAGCACTCTATGATTGGGCAGAAATCGGTACAGTGGTCGAAATTATTGCCAGTGAATATCCACCCATAAGTGATTTAGGTCAGCTTGCCGCTACACACAGCAGTAGCTAAATTCCATATTTTGTCCCTGATTTTAACGTTTAGAGGCGACAGATTGTCGCCTTTACGTTTTACGGCGCGGGATGTTACCGATTTTGATAATTTCTGCTTGGGCAATCTGCATGAATTTAATCAAATACCCCTCTATATTTAAACTCTCTTTAATCCTAAAATTTTGTTCTTTTACTTATATTTTCTTTGTCCATTCTCAATTATAAGCAGGAAACCAGGCAATAATCCTATTTTTACGATGCATCATATGAGATTATGCCCCATTTGTGCCTAAATAAATTATCGATAATTTTTACTACACATGCCTATTTTGCCACTTGTACGCGAAAACTCCTTTTGACTGTGCTGTCTACATTTGATACTATACGGACAAGTTAGTTGTGTGGAGTACACAAAAAAATAAATTTTGAAAAAATTTTCTCCCTCTCCACACACGAAAACACAGCGCCCCGCAAGGGGCGTTTTCATTTCATAAACTTATCGCTTTCTGTCAGTAACCTATTTTTATCCACCTCACCCACGCCGAGATGATTCCTCATGAATGTGCTAGAGACACCACGATTATCTATGCGGCATCTTTCCACCGAAGATGCGGATTTCACGCTTGAACTGCTCAATGAACCTGCTTATATCAAAAATATCGCAGATCGCGGCGTTAGAACGCTTGACGATGCGCGGGCATATATCACCGATGGCCCGGTTGCCAGCTATGAAAAAAATGGGTTTGGTCTGTGTCTGGTTGCTCTCAAAGAATCCAGCCTTCCGATTGGGATGTGTGGACTAATCAAGCGTGATACCCTAGAAGATGTCGATCTTGGCTATGCCTTTTTGGAGCGCTTTTGGGGCAAGGGTTACGCGAATGAGGCGGGCGCGGCGATGCTAGATTACGGACGCAGCGTCATCGGCCTCAAGCGGATTGTGGCGATTACCGCACCCGATAATGATGGCTCGATTCGCGTCCTTAAAAAACTCGGCTTTCAATTAGAAAAGTCCTTTATGATGCCCGGCTATGAGGGCGAAAGCCTGTTGTTTGGATCGTCTTCTTAAAAAACTATACGAACACGCCTTAAAAGCCCTAAAAATGCTTTAAATCTGATCCGCAACCAAAAAATTTAACGGCAGAATTATGTAAATCAAAATGCTGCCGTTTTAATTTAACCTGAGTTTCGGATAGCGTTTTCATTCTATCCCCACCCCTAAATCCCCTCCCCACTTCGTAGAGAGGGGACTCAAAGAACCGTTGTGAACCGTTTTTCTCCCCTTCGCCATGCAATGGCGAAGGGGTCGGGGGATGAGAACATCATAAAAGTTAATCAAAGTATGCTATCCAAAACTGAGGTTAATTTAACGAACTTAAGGCGTGTTGTTGGCTTCTGGTGTGGGTTCGGGCGGCAGTGCGCCGCCCTCCGGTGTCGGAATTTAGGGGACTTCAGGAACGGGCGAGGTGGTCGGTCATAAGCGCGTTGCCAGGGTGATGCAGCACTTGGGCTTAAATGACCCACCCCATACCCTCATAACTGCCGGAGTAAGACTCCAAGACCTCTAAGAATTTGAACTAAAAGCGGAAACGGTTGGGATAATGTCCTTGCCAAAAATTTCAATCGGTTTAAGCGTTTCGGCTTGGCGCATATTGAACATAACGTGGCTGAAACCTGCTTCCGCGAATGCACCGCATTGGTCGATGATGGCTTGTGCGCCTTCCAGCGGACGCGCTCCGGTGACGACGGTTTTTTCAATCGTCTCATAATCGCGGCCCAATTCGTCACAATGTTCGCGCAGCACATTCAATTTATGCTTGAGTCCATCAATGCCCATACCTGCATCAAAGTTACACGCATCGCCATATTGGGCGACCAACCGTAAGGTTTTCTTCTCGCCTGCCCCGCCGATCAAAATGGGCGGATACGGCTGGCTGACAGGCTGGGGATTATTGAGCGTTTCTTTCAGTTGATAATGTTTGCCGTTGAACGCGCCATTTTTGCCCGACCACATTTGCTTGATGATTTGCAGCGTTTCTTCGAGCTGCTCAAAACGTTCTGCCAGCGGCGGGAACGGCACACCTAGCCCTAACGATTCGCGCTCATACCATGCCGCGCCGATTCCTAAACAAGCGCGTCCGCCGCTTAAGACATCCAGCGTGGAGATGGTTTTCGCCAGAATCCCCGGATAACGATAGATCACGCCGGTTACGAGGACACCGAGCTTAACCCGACGGGTGGAGGCCGCCAGAAATCCCAATTGGGTGTACGCTTCCAGCATAGCATCTTCAGCCTTGCCAGCGCCTTCCATCTGGAAGAAATGATCAACCACCCACAGACTGTAAAAGTTCGCACTTTCGGCTTCACGGGCGATTTTGCGTAAGTTTTTTCCTAATTTTGCTGTGCCTTTAGGCCAATCGTACCAGATCAGTTGTAGACCTACGCGCATAACGGCATGTCCTTCGGTTTAATCCTATGTTGTTGTAAGAGGACTATAACCGGAAATTTGCGACCTTACCACGTAACAACGTAGCTTGTACAATATTCCTGATTTTAAAGAAGTGGGTTTTTAGGGCTGATAAACGGAATGCGTGTAGAACGCTATACAGGACGGCGGAATCGGCCTCCGAACTGGATGATTGGCTTAGGCTGTTTACTGACCGCAGCCTTTGGGGTGATTGTTTTCTGTGCCGGATTATATACCTTTGGCCTCTTTACCCCGCTTATTTTGCAATTGGCGGGGATAGATCGCATCGGCGAAACTGATGATGTTTTCGCGAATGCTCAACCCGCCGCTGTCCCCGTTGTGCAGGATGCGGTTAATCCCGCACAAGTAACCGTCAATTTGGGAGAGTATGGCGAACTGGATTTAGACTCGCGTGACTTTACCGTAACGACAGGCAGCGGGGCGGGTGGTGCCCCTTTGGCGACAGCCAGTTTTACCGAACCTAGCCTGTTGGCACTTTGTAACCAACGCAGTACGGTTTGTTCAGGTTCGGATGGACGTTATCGCAATGCCGGGATTGATTTGCGCTCCGGTGGGGCGATTATTTATGCCGATGTCAATATCGGCAGCGGACTCTGGCAGCGTGTGGGCGTGGTGCTGCGTTTGGATGCCAGCCGTACCCGCTTTGATGTAGTCGGTGTCGATATAGAAGACGTACTTTATGATCCGGCCTCTGCCCCCGGCGGGATTGGCGACTCGGTAGACGAAATCGAAGCGACGGGCAACGATGTCCTGCGCCAAGTCGCGCTGGAAACAGGCGGGCAGAATTATGCGCTTTCCGAAGTCATTATCGATGATACAACGCTGACGTTGGTAATGCGATGAATGATAAAGCGACAGAGCGAGGTACAAATGGACGATTTTACGTTTAGCAAAGCTACCGAAGCCGATGTGACGGGAATCCAGTTTACGGCGGAAGAAAGTTGGCGAGCGACCTATAAAGACATTTTCACCGAGTCCTTTATCTCAACCTTCTTAGCACGCGCTTATTCTACCGAAAATCTTAAACGCTCGGTCAACAGCCAGCGCACGACCTTTTTGGTCGCTAAAGAGGATGATTTCGTCGTGGTCGGATTTTGCCATTTTGGGCCGAATATCAGCGACGACGGCATAGAACTTTATCGTCTTTACGTTGATCCTGATTATTGGCGGCTCGGCATTGGTGGGCGACTGCTGGCGTTGATGGAAACACATCTACGCGAGCAAGGAATCGACGAATATTACTGCTATGTGCATGGACGGAATGAAGTCGGAAAAGCCTTTTATGTCAAATCAGGCTTTCAGCATGATCCTGCCCGCGATAAACCTGCTGACGAAGAATGGTACATGGTAAAGCGTCTATGAAAGAAGCCATGACGGATAAGCGCTATCATTTCACAGAAGCGGATTGGGGGACGATTAAGCAAGAAATCCGCGCTATTCTGATAACGATGGCAAAAATGCGCCTGACGATTTGTTATTCTGATCTCGCCGCGCAGATCCAAACCGCCTACGTGCATCATCGCGCACCTGCTTTTCATGCGATGCTGCGCGAATTGGACGAATTGGATGAGCAGCCAGATCAACCTTCACTCGCAGTGTTGGTCGTCCGAAAACAGACTGGACGCTGCGGCGCAGGATTTTTTAAATCTTCCGCGCTGAGTGGCGAAGATGTCTCCGACCCGGAAGCCTATTGGCAGGCACAATTTGCGCGAGTCTGTGATTATTGGAGCGACAATTAAATGCGGATTCTCGTCACTGGGGCAGCCGGAAGACTCGGTGGAAAACTGGTCGAAGTATTATCTCCACGTCATGAAGTGATGGGGATTGATATCGCTGAGGTGGATATTGTGGATTACGCAGCGATACGTGCTTTTGTCGCGGATTTAAAGCCGGATATTGTTTTAAATCCCGCTGCTTGGACGGATGTCGATGGCTGCGCTCGTGAACCGGAAAAAGCGATTTTGATTAACGGCTTCGGGGCGCAAAATGTCGCATTGGCGGCGGCTGAAGTTGGGGCGGCGGTGCTTCAGGTCAGCAGCAACGAAGTGTTTGATGGGACGCTCAACCGTCCTTATTACGAATACGACACGACTCATCCGGTTAACCCTTATGGCTACAGCAAAGTGGTGGCGGAACGCGCCGTGATGAACATCAATCCGCGCCATTACATCGTGCGGACGGCTTGGCTTTTCGCGCATGGTGGGAAAAACTTTATCCAGGCGATCTTGGGCGGCGCACGACAAGGCAAGCCGCTGCGGGTTGTCACGGATGAAGTCGCTAACCCGACCTATAATGACGATTTGGCAGAAGCGATTGCGAAATTGACCGAGACGGGACGCTACGGGGTTTATCATCTGACGAATGAAGGGGCATGTTCACGTTATGCCTTTACACGCTATATTTTAGACCGAGCAGGTTACGCCGAAACGCTTATTCAGCCGATTACGGCACGCGAATGGCCTCGTCCGTCGCAGCCACCGACCTATACGGGAATGGCGAATCTGGCTGGGCGCAGTATCGGGATCGAGCTGCGTCCCTGGCAGCAGGCCGTTGATGCGTTTTTGCAAAAGGAAGGATTATTGACAGCAATGAGCAATGAGTAATGAGTGTTTAAACTCATCGCTCATCGCTTGTTACTCATCGCTATGTTTGAAAACTCAGCACTCATCGCTCATCACTCATCACTGTTTTCCGTCGTTATTCCCAATTGGAACGGCTTACGCTTCCTATCCACCTGCCTTGATGCACTCCGCCGACAGACCTATCCGGCGCTGGAAATTATTATTGTGGATAATGCCTCGCATGACGGCTCACAAGCCTACATCAAGACGAACTATCCCGAGGTAATCTTAATCGAACTGCCGGAAAATCGCGGGTTTACAGGCGCGTGTAACGCCGGGATGCAGGCCGCGAAGGGGGAATTTGTCTCTCTGCTGAACAACGACACCGAAGTGGATTCGGGTTGGGCGGCGGCGATTGTGGATGCGTTCAATCGGCATCCCGAAATTGGTATCGTCGCCAGCAAAATGCTGTTGTTTGAAAAACGCGATCATATTCACACGACAGGCGATTTTTTCACGGTAGATGGTCGGGCGGGCAATCGTGGTGTGTGGCAGGTTGATGAAGGCCAATTTGACCATGAAGAAATGATGTTCAGTGCCTGTGGCGGTTCATCAGCCTATCGCCGGACGATGCTTGACCAAATTGGCTTATTAGATGATGATTTTTTCTTCTCGCTGGAAGATATTGATTTAGCGTGGCGGGCGCAGTTGACCGGATGGCGCTGTCTTTACACGCCTAATGCAATCGTGTATCATCACTTGTCGGCAACTGGTGGTGGAGTCACGGCTAGTTATTATGACGGACGCAACCTGATTTACGTACTCATCAAGAATTATCCGACGGCACTCTGGCGCAAATATGGCTGGTTGATCTTAAAAAATCAGGCCGGCAGCATTAGGGATGCGCTGCTTTCTTGGCGAGGAAAGGCCGCCCGCGCTCGGCTTCGTGGCATGTGGGCTGGCTTATGGAGTCTTCCCCGGTTCTGGCGAAAACGCCGTCAAATTCAAGCGCTGCGAACCGTCTCAATCGACTATTTGGAAAGTATTTTATGGCAGCCGCAGAAATAAAACCGGATTTCCCGCGTCAGGACGACTCGCAAGGTCGCCCTTTATTGTCGCTGGTCATCCCTGCATATAATGAAGGTGCGCCAGACCGTCTGCCACAAAGCCTGAAGGACATTGTTGCTTTTGTCGAGCAACACACGCTTTCGATTGAAGTTTTCATCGTGAATAACAACAGCACCGATAATACGCTGGAAATTGCGGAAGCCGCTGCTGCGGCCTCACCGTATATTCAGATAATCACCGAGGCAAAACAAGGCAAAGGCGCAGCCGTCCGCGCAGGGATGCTCAGGGCGCAAGGCGACTATCTGTTTATCTGTGATGCTGATCTTTCGATGCCGATTGAAGAAGTCCTGAAATTTCTTCCACCCCAACAAGGTAAATATGATATCGCTATCGCTTCCCGCGAGGCACTTGGGGCGCGGCGTGTGGGTGAGCCAGAAATTCGGCACATCATGGGGCGCATCTTTAATTTGATCGTCCGTGTAATCGCTGTGCGTGGCCTTGACGATACCCAATGCGGTTTTAAATGTTTCCGGCGTGAGGTTGCACTGGAACTATTCCCAATGCAGACGGTTGATGGATGGGCATTTGATGTCGAACTGCTTTTTATCGCCCAACAGCGCGGCTATCAGATTATCGAAGTGCCGATTACGTGGATTTACAAACCGCAGTCCAAAATTAAACCGATTAAAGATTCCATCAATATGGTGGTGGAAACACTTAAAATTCGCCGCAACGGATGGCGTGGCCTTTATGATCGAAAAGAAAAAACGCGCGTTTAAGACCGCCGCACTCACTTATGAAAAAAAATATACCGAAGACGGCTGCCGCAATATCGTCGGTTTTGACGAAGCGGGGCGGGGTGCATGGGCGGGGCCAGTTGCGGCTGGCGCTGTCTGCTTGCCGCTAGAAAATCCTAACCTGTCTACGCTGCTGGTTGGTGTACGCGATAGCAAGCAGATGACCCCGCGCCAGCGATATGGGCTTGAGGAACGCATTAAAGAAACAGCGGTTTCTTGGGGCGTAGGCAGTGCCAGCGCCGCCGAAATTGACGAAATAGGCATTAACCCCGCAACTTGCTTGGCGATGAACCGCGCTTTAGAGGCGTTGATGAACCGCCTGCCGGGTTTCGTGCCGGATTGTCTCCTGCATGATTCGATGGCTTGGCCTAATGCCCCCTATCATCGTGAAAAGTACAGCCTCAAGCATGGCGATCAACTGTCGCTGTCGATTGCGGCTGCCAGTGTTCTGGCAAAGGTCTGGCGCGATTTACACATGCGTGACCTCGAAACTGCCTATCCAGGCTATGGATTTGCAGGTCATAAAGGGTATCACTCGAACCTCCATAACGCCGCGTTAAAATCACTAGGGGTTTCCGACATCCATCGCAAATATTACGCCCCAATCCGCGCCTTGCTTCAGGATTCTGCCGAGTGAAACTCGCACTCGTTCACGATTGGTTGAATCAGATCGGTGGTGCGGAGGATGTGCTGGCGGCATTAGTCGATCTTTATCCCAATCACCCAATTTATACCAGTATTTACGCGCCTGATCTGATGCCCGCGTTTTATCAGGATTGGGACATCCGCACCCTCTGGCTGGATAAACTTCCGGGAATCCATCGCCATCATCAACCCTATTTACCGTTGTATCCGGCGGGGTGGGGTGGGCTTGATTTATCCGCTTATGATGTTGTCTTAAGCAACAAAAGCGGCTTCTGTCATGGTTTTAAGTATGGTAAAAATACGCTTCATATCTGTTACTGCCTCGCGCCGACACGCTATGTTTGGCAGCTTGATAGCTATATTGCTCGTGAGGGGATTGGAGGGATTGCCGAAATGGGGCTGCGTCCATTGATAGCTAGGATGAAAAAATGGGATTATGCCGCCGCGCAGCGTGTGACCCATTTCATCGCTATTTCGACAGAGATTCAACAGCGCATCAAACAATATTATGACCGTGAGTCGCTCATCATTTATCCACCTGTTGATACTGAGCGCTTTGCCGTCGAGAACGTCCAACCCGAAGATTATTTCCTTGTAGTCTCGCGGTTGATTCCTTACAAGCGAATTGATTTGGCGGTGCAGGCCGCGACTCGCTTGGGGCTGCCGTTGAAAATCGGCGGCAAAGGCCGCGATATGGATCGCCTGCGTGAGATGGCGGGGCCGACGGTTGAATTTCTCGGTTATGTGGCGGATGAAGAACTGCCGGAGTTAATGGCGCGGTGCAAAGCGTTTTTGTTCCCCGGCTTAGAAGATTTCGGCATCACGCCCGTTCAGGCGCAGGCGGCGGGTCGTCCTGTGATCGCCTATGGCGGCGGCGGCGCATTAGATACCGTCATCCCCGGCAAAACAGGCGAATTATTTGATGAGATGACTGTCGATTCGCTGGTAGAAAAAATGGCGAATTTCGATGCGTCAATCTATGATTCTGCCATAATCCGCGCCCACGCCGCCCAATTTGATACGCATGTTTTCAATACACAGATCACGACTTATGTCGAGCAAAGTTGGGAAAATTTCCAGCAAAAGCGGCAAACAGTAACAATCAAATAATCCCTAAAGCGCGTACAATCGCAAAAATTATCGCGGCAGCAATAAAGATTCGCCAGCCATTGCCGTAAATCAGCGCTAGAAGCCCAACTTTATAGCCGAGCGATTCTAATTTGACTTTTAGTTGTCCCGGCGAGGGTTCGGTCAAGGTGCTGCCATCTGGAAATTCCAGCGTCGGCACACTTTCGTAGCCGTTGTTAATTTCCTGTACCCGCGCCCTTCCAGCCGCGACTTGATGAATGTTGATGTAGTCATAAGGAATGTGCGACTGTTTCAACATGCCGACGACGGGCGGCAGTGATGGACAGGTCTCGTGACCGTATAAGATAATTTTCTCTGCCATAGAATTGTGCCTCGTATTTGATTTCGTGCTTGTGCATAATCAGCTTGAATTGAACCGTAAAGATGCGAAGATATTTTCTTTGCTAGTCTTGGCGTTCCTTGCGCCTTTGCGTTTAATTATAGACAAGGGGTGAGCCAATGGAATTACTACTTATTTTACGGGTCTTGCTGCGCCGCTGGTGGCTAATTGTGATTCCTGTGGCGGTGGTGGCTGTGTTTGCTATACCGGAACTGCTGCGGGATGCCCCATCAAATTCTGGCGGCTACAGCACGGTCATCCGTTATACGGCCTCGCAAGTTTTAGAAGCTATTCCGGGGCGCGATGGCGATTATCAGGATGTGTGGCTGGCATCAGAATTGACCGTTAATGCCTTCACTGAATGGGTACGCAGCAGCCGCTTCGCGGAAGATGTAGCAGAAGTTGCGGCGGAGACTGGCTTGACGATTGATCCGGTGGCTTTGAGTATCCACTCAGATAACGAGCGCAGCATCGGGCAAGTTTTTATCAATTGGTCGAATGAGGCCGAACTCAGCGCGATTACGGATGCCACTATGACAGTTTTGCAGACGCGCAGCCAAAATTACTTCCCGCAGCTTGGGGAAGTTCCGGCGCAGGTGGAAATTCTGGATGACCCGCGTATTTCACCCGTCCCCGTCTCGCTGCCGAATCGGTTTAGACCACTCCTGCAATTGGGCGTAGCCCTAATCGCTGGCATTGGCTTGGCATTTTTGATCGAATACCTTGATCCGACCTTACACGACCGTCACGCATTAGAAGCGCTTGGCCTGCCGATTATCGCGTCTATCCCGAAAAAATGAGTCGTAGGGGCGAAGCGCCGCTTCGCCCTTTTACGCCCAACTTTTAGGCGTAGCGCTCATCCGTTTGCCTGTCGCCATCCTGAGTCATATATTTCCCGCGCAGTTCATTGCTGTGGAAATACCACGCCATCGCCAGAATCGCGCCGCTAAAAATCGCGCCGATCAAAATCCCGAAGAAGAGCGCTTGAATTACGCTAGTGCCGCTTTCAAGAATAGAAAGTACCATCGCCGTGATACTCACAATCGTGCCGACAGCAGCCACAATCTCTGTCTTAAACCAATTGCGACGCAGCGAGATATACATGCCAGCCAGCGTCAGTGCGAAAATCATGAAAAAGATAAAAGCGTCACCTTGCATCATGAGAGCGTTCCTTTTCTATTTCTATTGCTTATCTTAACGAGCGAAGTACGGCACGCACAGGCGAACCGCAGGCCAAATCCAACTTTAAAGGGAGTGCGATCAACTCATACATCCCATCCGGTATATCACGTAAAAATAACGTCTCTAAGTTAACCATCTTATGGCGATAAAGCGCTTGATGACACGGTAAATCGGTACTATCAAAGGCATCGACTGACGGCGAATCCAACCCGATCAAGCGAATGTCAAGCGAAGCTAAGTAGTCAATCAATTCAACGCTCAAATACGGAAAACGCTGAGGCCATTGATAATCTGGCAAATCGCTCACCGCGCTGTGGATGAGTAAGCGTTCTGCGCCAGTCAGATCAATATGGGCAAAATCCTTCGGCAGCAGTGCGCCATCTTGTTTCGTGACCGTCACAACCCGCGCTTTGCCAATATAAGCCTCTAGCGGCATATCCATTGGATGAGCGCCGTCCACCCGATAATGATAGTACGCATCGGCATGGCTGCCAGTATGAGCGCTCAAGGTAAGAGTCGTCAAATTGACGGATGCGCCCTCTTCCAGCCGAAGCGCATGGGCGGCGCTGAACGATGTATCGCCCGGCCAGACCTGCAAATCAAGCGTTATTGTGCGCGTGATGTCGTAAAGCATGAATAAACTTTAGCCCAAGTATTCGTTTCTCATCAATTGCTTAATACATCATACAGCAATATCAATTCTACAAGACATGCAATATTTCCCATATCGCCTTACAATTACGTTTGAAAATCTACACAGGAGACGACAACATGGCGAAAAAAGTCAAAATCGTGAGTTTTATTGATGATCGTGAAGGCCGTGAAGATGGTGAAAAAGAATTAGAGCGCTTGGTCAATGAAGGCTGGGAGATAAAGTCGGGCGGCGGCGGCAGTGGTGCGGGGTTGGTTTGGGGATTTATCGTTTTGCAGTTAGACGAGCCAGATATGCCTGAAAAAAGATAAGCACAGTCGTCATTATCGATCATTTGACGGAGTGCCTTTGATCGCTCATAATCCCACTTCTTTAAAAATGCTAAAACTTTTTGGAGTTCATTAAATGAGTGGATTATTTGACATTACAGGTAAAGTCGCCATTGTTACGGGTGCATCACGCGGGATCGGTTTGGCGATTGCCGAGTGTTTGGCGGAAGCAGGGGCAAAGATCGTCGTTTCCAGCCGTAAACAAGACTCACTGGAGACGATTGCGGCGGAGTTACGGGCAAAAGGCTATGATGTGCAGCCTATCGCCGCGCATAATGGCGATAAAGCCGCGCTGCGAAATTTGGTCGAGCAAACGGTAAATCATTACGGCACAGTCGATATTCTCGTCAATAATGCCGCTACTAACCCGCATTTCGGGACGCTGTTAGAAGCGGAAGACAGCATGTGGCAAAAAACCATCGAAGTCAATTTGATGGGCAATGTGTGGCTGACGCAGGCATTTGTCGAAGTGCTGCGGAAGCAAACTAAAGGTGGCAAAATCATTAACGTCGCCTCGGTGAATGGATTACGTCCTGGCGCGATGCAGGGAATCTACAGCATGACTAAAGCAGGCGTTATCAGCCTTACCCAAACGCTGGCAATGGAACTGGCGGCGGAGAATATTCAAGTGAATGCGATTGCGCCGGGTTTAATCAAGACCAAATTCGCGCAAGCCATTTGGGAAAACGAAACGCTGATGGAAAATGTGGTGCGCCGTACACCGCAGCGCCGCATTGGGGAACCGGAAGAAATCGCGGGGATGGCGCTGTTTTTGGCCTCGCCTGCTTCCAATTTTGCAACAGGACAAGTGTATGTAGTCGATGGTGGCATCACTATCCCAATGCTCTAACGTGAGCGCCTAATTGTTAGTTTTTAGTGATTAGCAAAACGCAAAACGTAATAGGATTTTGCATCGAAGTCATCTATAATTAGGGGATAATTTGGAACTTGTGTTCTCAAATTTCTCACTAAACATCTAATCACTAATGACCAAAAACCACTATGGAATTTACACTCTATACCGATAAATCTGTTGCTCAGTGTATGACAGCCATCACTGAGCGGATGCAGGCTAAAGCCACCAGCACCCGCCCGGAGATGATGGGTTCGATTGAAAAAGGCGGACGCTTCACGCTTTCCGTCAGTTCTTATGTGTTCGGCTTTATCCCGCGTTCAACCCGCCTCACGGCGACAGCGCAACGTGACGGCGGTTCAACCGTAATTCGTGGGCATGTCGCGGATGGCGTGACCCCGCAGTGGCGAAAAATTCTGGGCGTAGTCTTGGGGATTGTGTGTTTCGTGCTGATTTTGAGCGGACAGGCGGTCTTGGCTTTAGTCGCCCTGTTCATGGGAACAGCGGCTTACGTCCCCTTTATTGGGGACTATCAAAACAGCGAAACACTCTTGCTGGAATTAGAAAAGACGCTCAAAGCAGCCCCTAAATCACCCGCTAAAAAGGAACCCGCGCCCAAAAAACCTGCGGCAGTTGCGAAATCAGCACCAGCGAAAAGCACCCAGCCGAAAAAGCCTACCAGTCGCTAGAGGTTATGTTCGGCACGGATGTGATCTAATAATGCTGTGCTGCCTTTGTTGACGAGATCATAAACGAGTTCGTAGACCCCACTATAATAAGGGTCAGGGACTTCGGCTTTACGGGTCAATTCAGTGAGGTTTGCATAATGCAAAAATAAGCTGATCGCAGCCTTACTTTGGCCGGATGCAGCCCGCCGGATAACCGACAGATTTTCGGTGTCCATCGCAAGGACGTAATCGAACTCATTTAGATCATTGCGGGTAAAGTGGCGAGCGCGACCTCGATAAGGAATACCCTCTTTTTGTAGGATTTTAAGCGTCTTGGGATGGGCAGTTTCTCCCACATGCCAATCCCCTGTACCCGCCGAATCAGAGGTGATTTTGTCGCCCAAACCAGCTTTATTGACGCGATCTTGGAAAACCGCCTCCGCCATCGGTGAACGACAAATATTCCCCATACAGACGAAAAGCACTTTAATCATGCGTTAAGCCTAAAAATTGTTGCTGGTGTCGTCGCCATGATTATCGGATGACTCGTCGTCCGTCACGTCATCGAGGAAGGCCGGATCAGCAGAATCGGCTGTTTCTGTCTCGGTTGATCCCGGCTCTTGCACCATCGAAATTTTGCCCTCCAGATACGCGCCCTCTTCCATCGTCAGCGACACAGCATAAATATCGCCCACAACCCGCCCAGTGTGAAGCAACTGTACTTTCTGACCATGTACGTTGCCTTTAATCGACCCGGCAATCGAGATATTTTTGGCATTGACATCGGCGGTAATTTTGGCGGTCTCGCCGACCAATACATTGCCCATAATCTCCAGCGAACCGGTGAAGATACCATCCAAACGAATATTGGCGTGGCTTTCTAGCTTGCCTTCCATGATGCAGTGTGCGCCCAAGACACTTTCAAATCCAGTAGGCGAAGGGGCCGGTAACGCCGGTGTGGGCGTAATAGTAGGTCTTTCAATCGGGCGTGAAATCGGTTCGGGGTCGGACTGCCGACGACTGCTAAAAAATGACATAAGCGCCATCTCCATAATGATATAACGCGATAGAACCTCCATTTTAGCGAACCTCCATTAAAATTTAGTTAATGTACTTTATAAAAATAACCCCATTTGTAAACTCAGGGTTTGCGTTCTGGGTGGAAAGCGGTCAAAATAACTGTTGATTTACTTATATCATCGCACAGATTCGCTAAAATGTCTTTAACAAACTGGAAATTAATGCCCTTTCGCACTATATTTAGCAGCTTGATCTTATTTTGTCGATCATTTGAATTATAAAAATGGAGCGTGCTGCCCATGACGACCCTTTGGAATTTGCCGCGTATCGAGATACAAAGTTTATCGAGTGTAAAAGAATCTCGCCCGACGGCCCTGCTGACGGGAAATAGATCATGGGCGAGTGTGGGGCCTTTGTTGGATGAACTGCCTTTGGTGGTGCAAGCCGAACCCCACAGCACGGATCGCAAATTTATGGATTCACTAGCAGAAGGTTTGCCCCCACAAGTCGAGGTGATTTATGGGGTGGGCGGCGGGTTGGTCTCGGATATTTCTAAGTACATCGGTTGGAAGCGTAATCTCCCTGTGGTGATTATTCCGACGGCCTTAAGTGTCGATGGCTTTTTTACGCCGCTGGTAGGTGTGCGCGAAAAAGGCGGAATGCAGTACGAGATAACAGGGCCAGCCGAGCGCGTCATTATTGATTGGCAAATCGTCAGCCAAGCGCCCACTTATATTCGCGGAACGGGTATTGCCGAAATTCTGAGCATTGTGACCGGGCTGCTTGATTGGCGTTATGCCGCTGAACATAATCAAAACCCGCCGGAAGAGCGTTTTCTTCCTTGGGCGGCAGGGTTAGCCGCTGGCCTAGCGCAGCAGGCGTTTAAGATTGCTAAAGGTGTTGGTGAAGGCCGGATTGAATCGCTGGAAGAACTGGTCAACTTGATGTGTATGGAAGTCCAGCTCAATAATCAATTGGGACATACCCGCGCCCAAGAAGGCAGCGAACAATATTTTGCCCAAGCGATTGAGCCGCGTATCTCACGGACGCGGGGCATTCCGTATGCCGATTTGGTGGGGCCGGG
>DAOTTO010000344.1:0-13261 GCA_034437895.1 Anaerolineae bacterium
CCACGCATCACGCGGCTGAGGCTGGAATCACGCGGGGCAGCGAAGGCACGTTCCATCCCATAGATACGAACACAGCCGGGATCGTGCAGCGCTTCCGCTAAGGCTTCGGGATCGACATCCAAGGGCAGGCGGAAGCCGACGGTCATATTAGCCCATCCATACACACCATCCTGTCCGGTTTGGATGCTCTGTAAGGTCGCGTCGAGACGGTCAAAAATGCGTTCACGGCCTTCATTTACGGCTGCGGTATATGCCCGTATACGCTCCCAATAAGCAAAAGCCTGTTCCGCCGGAGTCGCGGTTTGTCCGGCGCTGTGGGCCAGGCCGCCTTCCCAGCGCCAATCAATTAATAAGCGCCCTTTGTAGCCCAATGTCAGCCGATCCCATGCCGATGGTTCACCGATCACGCAGAAATCGGGCTGATAGTGCGCGGCGACATAACGAGCGCCTTTGCTAGTGGGACATTCTTCCTCTACCGCGCCGATGACGATCAACCGCACATCCGGCGGAAGCTGCGCCATAATCGCCGCCGCTGCAAAAGTACACAGCGAACCTTTAGCATCCACCGCGCCGCGCCCATACAAGCGCCGTCCTTCCAATCGTACCGGGAGACTCGCGCCAAATGTGTCGATATGGCCTAAAAGGATGACCGTCCGGCTTCCGTTCCCGATCATGCCGACGGCGTTCCCCGCTTCATCGCGGAAGGCTTGATCGTAACCGTGTGCGCTCATCCATCCAACCAGAAAATTTACAGCTTCCGCCTCTTGGGTGAATGGGCTAGGAATAGTGACCAGATCGACCAGCAGGCGTTCCGCATCACTCAATGGGGCAGTCGGTATATTTTGGAGAAGCTCAGGCATCAACATGGCGCAGCACCTCAATCACATTCTCGCCTAAGTGGGTGGCTTCATCGTCGCTCAAAATCAGCGGCGGCAGCAGACGCAAGACGGTTTTACCCGCCACCAGTGCTAAAATGCCGCGTGATTGCAAGGCTTGAATGATCGGCGTGACTCGTCCGCGCAGTTCGATACCAATCATCAGCCCTGATCCGCGTATTTCACGGACGGAGGAGAAGGATTGATCGCGCAGCAGCCGGAGTAAGCGTTCACCAACGACGGCGCTGCGTCCTGGCGCATCCAGATCGCGCAGGGTAGTGAGGGCGGCGACTGCTGCCGCACACGCCAGCGGATTACCGCCGAAGGTGCTGCCGTGTGTGCCGCCTTCGATGGCTGCGCCGTTCCACGCGACCACTCCCATCGGCAAGCCGCCAGCGATCCCTTTACCGAGCGAGATCATATCCGGCTGTATATCGGCGTGTTGATAACCGAACCAGCGACCTGTACGCCCTAATCCGGTTTGAATCTCATCCATGATGAGCAGCGCCCCGCGTTCATCGCACAATGCCCGTAGGCCGCGCAAGAAATCCGCGTCGGCTGGATAAACCCCGCTTTCACCCTGTACCGCCTCGATGACAACGGCGGCGGTGTCCTCAGTGATGGCGGAGTCGGCCTCGCTCAGATTATTAAAGGCGATATGGGTGATATGCTGCGGTGTCCATTCCGCGAAAGGTTCCCGGTACTGTGGATTCCATGTCAAGCCGACAGCGCCTAACGTCCGCCCATGAAAAGCCCGTTTTGCCGCCACGATCCCCCGCCGACCTGTGAGCAACCGTGCGATTTTAAGTGCGCCTTCGATGGCTTCCGCCCCGCTGTTGCACAGAAAAAAGTGTTCCATCTGGGTGATTTGGTGGAGCAGTGCATAAAGATCGGCACGGCGCGGATGATAAAAAATTTCGGGGCAGGTTATCATCTGCTCGGCTTGCTCCCGAACCGCCGCGACGACATTCGGATGACTGTGACCGAGCAGCGCTACGCCCATGCCGCTGGTCGCGTCGAGATATGGATTGCCTGCGTTGTCCCAAACGGTGCAGCCAGCGCCTCTTACCAGTGTGAGCGGGCGTTTAGAATACGCGCCGGAAGTAAAGCGATCTTCGATGTGTTGAACGTCCGTCTCGATAAAAAGGCTCATCGACAAAATTCCGTTCCGATTCCGTTGAGGGCTTGGCTGATCGGAGATGCGGCGCGTCCGTCGCTGATGACCACACGCGGCACACCCGCTGCTAAGGCTTCCGCCGCGCCGATGACTTTGCGCTTCATGCGTCCCCGCGCCCATGCCAGCGCTGAGTCTAAATCGCCGCCGTTGACCTGCTGGACGAAAGTCGATTCATCCGGGAAGTGACGATATAAACCGCGCACACCGCTGAGGATCACATAATCGGTAGCGTGAATACCGCCCGCGATTTCCGCGCCAGCGCGATCCCCATCGACATTCAGAAAGCCATCAGAACTGTTCGCCAGCGGCGGCACAACCGCGACCAAACCTTGATTCAGCGCATGGAATAATGGCGTGGAGGCAACCTGCGTAATCGTGCCGCTGTAATCATCACGGACGATGCGAATACGCCCATCCACGACGGCGCGGATGGCGCTTTTGCGCTCACCCCACAGCGGAACGTCGCCTCCGGTCAAGCCATGAGCATAAACACCCCGCGTCCGCAGCAAAGCCACAAGCTGCGCGTTCATCTGTTCTGCTGCTTCGACGAACAACGTGCGCGTGTCGGGATCGGTATAGCGTGAGGTGTGTCCGCTAGGGGAGGTGAGGGTGCGGATGGGCAACCCACGCTCGCGGCATAAAGCATCCATCATGGCGCTGACCCCATGCACGACGATCATCGGGCGATTGATACGGGCGATGTCATCGGCGCAGCGTTCTAAATTGATGCCCCGCGCCCCGCCGATTTTGACAACTAAAACATTTTCGATTAAAAGGTGTTCGATCATGGATACATCCCCGTAAAATGTAAACCTTCGCGTTCATCAAACCCAAACATCACGTTCATACACTGCACGGCAGACCCCGCCGCGCCTTTGCCGAGATTATCCAGCGCGGCGATCACAACGACATGGCGCGGATCGTCCGAATCGACAGAAAAGCCAATATCACAGTAATTCGTCCCGGCGACGATGCGCGGTTCAGGATAGCGATGCAGTCCGGTTGAACTGCTCACCAGCCGGATAAATGGCTCATCTCGATAAGCGGCGCGATAAAGCCGCCACAACTCTTTTTCCGTGTGCGGCTGCGATAGATAAACGTGCGCCACCAAATGCACTCCGCGCACCATCTCGATGGCGGTGACGGCGAAATCGACACACACGCTTTCCCCCAAAATCATGCGGGTTTCGGCGGTATGGCGGTGTCCACTCGGTTTATACGTCCGTACTGCACCGCTGCGGACGGGATGATGTGAGCCTTCATTGGGTTGGTTGCCGCCTTCGGAAGACCCCACATTCAGCGCGGCGGCGGCACGTTCAATCAAATTGGCGCGGGCTAAGGGCAGCAGCGCGAGGTTAATCGTCGTCGCGTTGCAGCCTACGCCGCTGACATAATGTGCGCCGACGAGGGCATCGCGCCGGACTTCGGGCAAGCCGTAGACGAAACGGTCAAGCCATTGCGGGGCAGGATGCACTTCGCCATACCAACGTTGATAAACGGCGGGATCGTCCAGCCGGAAGTCAGCCGATAAGTCGATGATATTGGG
The DNA here is from genome assembly GCA_034437895.1 of Anaerolineae bacterium. GTDB lineage: Bacteria > Chloroflexota > Anaerolineae > Aggregatilineales > Phototrophicaceae > JANRLJ01. The sequence goes on from DAOTTO010000344.1 coordinate 3,599, forward strand.
GGCGAGTGCGGCGTAGTTGTCAATTTCACGCGCTGCGACTCCATGTGGCAGCGCTAGAAACAACAGATCACAGGCTTCCAGCGCGTCTGGATGGATGAACATCAGCCGATTCGCGCCGCGCAAATTCGGGTGACGGGTATAAACGTACTGTCCGGCGTGTTCGCGGCTGGTAATTTGTGTTATTTTGATTGAGGGATGATCGTTCAATAGGCGCAGCAGTTCCCCGCCCGTGTAGCCGCTCCCGCCCACAATGCCCACGCGCAAAGTTGTCAGCGCAGCCGTCATAATGCCACCTCTAGCGCTGGCTGCGCCTGTGTTATTGCATAGCGCACCACCGCGTCCGCGATGTTGACCCCTGTTGGAGTGCTGCTGTTGCGGAATTCCATCGTGTGATTGATTTCGTTCATCAATAGTTCGCCCTCCGGTGTCTCGAACAGATCAAGCGCTAACACGCCGCCGCCGACTGCCGCCGCTGCTCGCTGGCATAAGGTATTGATTTCGGGCGTGATAGGGCAGTTGGTGGCTTGTCCGCCGCGTGCGGTATTGGTGATCCAATGGGGTGATGTGCGGTAAATGGCGCAAATCGTTTCATCACCGACCACAAAAGCGCGAATATCACGTTCCGGCTTGTGGACATATTCCTGCACATAGTAGATATGCTGTTGGTAATCGCCTAAAGTTTCCCGATGTTCCAAGATGGCCTCGGCGCTGTCACGATCATTCACTCGCGCCAGCAACCGCCCCCATGAGCCGGTGACGGGCTTGAGTACCGCCGGATAACCGAGGGAGTCGATACTATTCAGCGCGGCATCGGGCGTAAAAGTTAGGCGCGTTTGCGGCTGTGGAATGCCATGCTGGGCTAAAGCGAGGCTGGTATGTAGCTTATCAGCGCAAAGGGCGGCGGTGCTGTAGCGATTGATAGTTGGAATCCCCCACGCATTCAAAATCGCGGTGGCATACAATCCGCGTGAGGTGCTGACGCAGCGTTCCATCACCAACTCATAATCGCCCCATGCGCTGCCGTTAGGGGCGGGTTGTTCCATGCCCGCGTTGATATTGAAGTGCAAATCGCGGTCTAAGATCACATCAGGTTCGATGCCGTGTGCTTGAAAAGCGCCGATTAGCAGTTTTTCTTCCGGGCGGATGTGGGTGACGAGCAGGGCAATCCGCATGATTATTCGCCCCAATCTTCTTCGACTTCGGGTGCGAGGGCGATTTCCACCGGATTCAGGCTGATGATTTCCAAATCAGCCGCGCAATCCGGGCAGGCGATGAGTTCATTTTGCATGATATTGGCAGGTAGCGTAATTTCGGCTTCACATTCAGGACAAATCACGGCGCGAATAAGAGTAGACATAGGTTTTTCCTTTCGAGCGATCTCGGTTTGGTAAATAAAAACCGCCATCCAGTTTGGGCTGGACGGCGGTGCGTAAACGATCAAGAAACGACGCAGCACAACTATCCAGAGGGGGTCTCCGGCTTCTTGGACTTGCTCTGCTTATTCAGTTGACTGGTTGCGGCGTATATCATCACTAATCCCTTGATTTAAAACAGGCCATAACAACAAAAAACCGCCTCGGTGGGCGGTTGTCGTTTGATGTTATTTCCTCAAAAAAACGAAAAAAGCCCTAACTTTGCGGTTGGGTGATTTGCTTCTTCGCCTTCTTGATGACTGGGTTTAGCATATTTTTGCTCATAATAACTCAATCTTAAATGGAAAAAGGGCGTTATTCAATCGACAAAGTTTACAAAATTAGTGGTGCAAATTATCCAAATCTATTCCATCACCATTTGTGTTTGCGTCACGTAAGCGACGACTTTACCCGCTTCAGTCATGACTTTAGTCTGCCAAACCATCGTGCGCGAGCCGCGATGCAGCGGCGTACATTCGCCGATCACAACGCTGCCGACCTTCGCCGCGCCCAAAAAGTTCGTTTTGGATTCTATCGTCGTCGTCCATTTGCCGGAGGGAAGATTAAGTAGGGTAGCCACTGCGCCCAATGTATCTGCGAAGGCCATAATCGCGCCGCCGTGCAAAATAGCGCCTGCCTTACATAAATCGGGACGCACGATGATGCTGGCTTTGATGATTTCCGGCGCTGCTTCTAAAAATTGAATATCCAGCACACCCGGAAAGAGTTCTTTGAGTTGCTCTTGAATCCCCGCCAGCATATCCATACGTGTTTTCCTTCTTAAATTTTAAATTGACGCGAAAACTATTTTAACCCACCCAATCGACAAATTAGATATAAGTCCAAGATTTAGGAAAAAGAGTAGGGGCGACTCGTCGAGTCGCCCCTACTTGATATTTCCAATTTTCTTGTTCTATTTCATCCGGCGCAGGCCCACGAACTGCCAGATCGCAAAACAAGCCACCATATCCGCTGCCAGCAGCACAAACCAACGGCCTTCAGTCGTCAATGGCAAAGGGTTGACAGTCAGCAAAAAGATACTGCCGATGATCCATAGGATGTTGATGCCGATGATTGTGAGGGCAAAGGAACGTGTGAGCGGGCGGCTGCTGCTGTACCAGAATAAGGCGAACCCGTAAGCGATTAACCCAAATCCTGAGATCACCAAAATGCCGGAGGACTCTAACCCCATCCACTTGCTGAGTTCTGCCGCGCCGAGTGCCACGATTAAGCCAGAGAGTATACCAAAAAGCCCATCACCTTGTAGGGCGCGGCGGAGTGTTGGGACAGATATAGTGGGAGAAGCCGTTTGTGTCGCCATGAAGTGAAATCCTTTCTTATAACGAGATTTCCCTCACTTTAGGCCGAAACGCACTGCCATCACCCCACAAATCACTGCCAATGACTGCCAATTTGCCAAAAAAAGAGGACAAAACTTCTCGCTAAGAAATTTGCGGACAGTAACGTGATATTTATTCCGCGCCGGTGCAAAGACACTCATACTCACATATAATGAGCTACATAGCGCCTTAAACAGTCTTGAAGTGTGAACCTCAACTTTAGAGTAATGCTAAACATGAGAGAGGAACCAAACAAATGTCACAACCCAGTGATACGCTGCAAGTTCTCGTAGAATATTATGATGGACAAGCGGAGGGTGATGACGGACATCCCTATTATGTCGCGTCTTGTGTTCAGATTGGCGCAGTCACGGACGGTCTTACCTTAGACGAGATGTTCAAAAATCTGCGTGAAGTAATCGCCTTAGCGCTCGAAGACGAGGACACTGTAGAGACCTATAATGTCGTGCCGAATCCTCGCGTGAGCATTAGGATGGAACTGCCAGATTATGCCCAGATTGCGTAGATTATCTGGCGCAGAGATCATCAAGATACTGGAGTCCTTTGGATTTGATGTAATTAGCATTAAGGGGAGCCATCACAAACTGCGGCGGATTGTTGATGACAAAAAACAGACGCTTCATGTGCCGGTTCACAGCAGCAAACCCATTTCAACAGGCACCTTAAGTTCAATCTATAAAGCGGCCTGCGCTTATATTCCTGAGGATGACCTTCATCCTTATTTTTACGGCGACTAAAAAGTAAGTCTACTATAGAAAATTAGCCTGATTGTTTAGCGATCAAACTGAATCAGGGAATCTTTATCCGCCCGTTTGAAGTAAGCCCGATAATTGGCGGTTTCTTTAAGCAGTTCTGCAAGGCGTGCTGTCGTCGCGCTTAGTTTGTCTTTTTCTTCCTTGCCTGTACCGTCTGCAAGGGTGATTAAATGGCCTTTGTCCTGTGCAATCATGATGTGTCCCCGCGCCGCCATCCAATCGAGTCCGGCGCGAGCGGTTGTAGGACGATGTGCGACAGCCGCCGCAAGTTCATCTAAATCCACTTCGCCGCCGCGTTGGTTGAGCGCGAATTTGATCGCACCTGCGAAGTGCTGCAAAAACGTTTGTACGGCATCTGTGCCGGGGTTGAAAGCGAACAAAATTACTTTTGCCGGATTGACGATTTCCAGCGCGGCGCGATATTCAGCAGCGCTTGGCGGCGTGTTCCAGATCACGAGCGTGGGCGCGGGGCGGAGCTGGTGGCGCATTTTGGCTTCGAGATTGGGCGGCGTTTTGCCTTCCCCCCAGATCATCCTATTTGTGATTTCGGCTTGCGCCAGTATTTGTAAAGCCGCTGCCGAATCGCTCATATCCCGATAATCCAGAATTTCGACTGAGGCGCGTTGGCTGAACGTCTGCGGCTCTTCATCGACTGGACGGGCATCCACCCATTCAAGCTGCACCTCACGCTTACCTTGAAAGTCATTGATCCGAACCGTATAAGCCAGATCAAATCGGCCTTTGGGGATCGACTCTGGTTCGGCCTGCCACCATAACACGCTGGCGACATCACCGTCTTCATCCTCGACGGTCAGACGGAGATGATCGCCTGTGCGCCCAATCGTACGTTGGTTCTTGAGTGTGATCTTTTCCGTCGCCAAAATCAGCGGCGGATTGCCGGGGCCAAATGGCGCGAGGCGATCTAAAGATTCGATAAGCTGCGGCGTGATTTCCGACAGTGGTAGATAACCGTCAATCCGAAGTGTGGGAGTCGTATCGGCGGCACCCGGCAGCGCTTTGATCGTGCGCGAGAGGGCGCGGCGTAAATCAGCGATACGTTCTAACGGCAAACTAAGTCCTGCTGCCATCGTGTGTCCGCCGAAAGTCGTCAGCATGTCCTGATTTTGTGCCAACGCCGCCGTGATGTCGATCCCACTGATGGAACGTGCCGATCCCCGCGCCAGAGGCTCATTAGGAGCAGTAGTCAGCAAAATCACGGGGCGGCTGTAACGCTCGACTAAGCGGCTGGCGACAATACCGATAATGCCACCGGGCCAACCCTCATGGCTCAAAATCAAGACCGACGAGTTTAGTAACATTGGGTCGCGCTCGATTTGTGCTATCGCCGCTTTAAGGACGTGATCAGACTCCATCCGACGCTCGTTGTTCAGTCCTTCTACGCGGTTGGCAAGAATACGGGCGGTTTCGAGATCGGTGGTCGTCAGCAGTTCGACGGCGACGTTGGCATCATCCAGCCGTCCGAGCGCATTCAAACGCGGCCCCAAGGCGAAACCGATATGGCCTTCGTTGAGTTGCAGCGGATTAATGCCTGCTTGCTCAATCATCACACGCAGACCGAGCCGTTCCGTCTGGCGTAAAAGGGCTAACCCTCGCTGGAGCAAATAGCGTGTATCCTCGATTTGTTCCGCCACATCCGCCACGATGCCTAGCGCGACGAGATCGAGATATTTTGATAGTACTACATCATTGAGATCGTAGGGGCGATTTGGCGTAGTGTCATTGAGATCGTAGGGGCGATTTGGCGTAGTGTCATTAAGATCGTAGGGGCGATTTGGCGTAGTGTCATTGAGATCGTAGGGGCGATTCGGCGTAGAGTCGTTGAGATCGTAGGGGCGACTCGCCGAGTCGCCCCTACCTAACATGATTTGATAAAGCCCTTCCACCACTTTATACGCACAGCCCACGCCGGGGAGGGTTCGCAGCGGATGGCCTACAGGCAAGCGCTGCGGATTGACGGCGGCATACGCGGCGGGAAGTTCGGGTGGCAGCAGATGATGATCGGTGATGATGACATCCACGCCGCGAGTATTGGCATAATCAATCGCTTCATGCGCGGAGATGCCCGTATCACAGGTTATGACGAGATTCACACCGGAGTCGATCAGTTGCCCCAACTTCGGGATGTAAACGCCGTGTCCTTCGGTGTGGCGGTTGGGAATGTAATAAACGACATCCGCGCCGAGTTCGCGCAGGGCAGAGACGAGCAGGGCAGTCGATGTTTGCCCATCGACATCAAAATCGCCCCAAATGAGGATGCGTTCTTTTTCCTGTATGGCGCGTTGAATCCGTTCAACCGCTTTTTCCATATCGGGCAGATCAAAGGGCGAGGCAGGCATATAAGCGGCAGGATCAAGAAAGGCTTGGGCGGCGTGTGGATCGATGATGCCGCGTCGTGCCAGAGTCGCCGCGAGGAGGGGATGCCCACCGATCAGTGCTGCAAATTCTGGCGTAACAAGCGCGGGCTGCGGATTAATCCACGTTTTCACGCTCAAAACTCGACTTCCGCAATCTGATCGAAGTTGAAATCCAGATCAAAGCCGCTTTCTGCTTCCAAGTCTTCTTTTTCCTCAAAATCCCCTGCTTCTACGCCGCGCCGACACAACGAGCGATAAACACAAAAACGGCATTTACGCTCGTCGGGAGTCAAGTCAAAGACAGTGCGCGTACTGATCTCTTCAATCAGATGATCTAAAACCTGCTCATCTTGCGTCAATTGAAACGCATCATAAGCGAATCGTTCCGGGCGCTTCGGCTCTTCCGCGAACCAGTAAATCATCTCGATTTGTTCCGGCTGCAAGGGCTGACCGCCGTTAAGCTGTGTTCCGGCTTGCGCCAGTACATAAGGATAGACCAGCGTCTGCATTCGACGGGCGAGGTCTTCGCGCTTTGGACGTTTTAAGGCGGTCTTCCAATCGACGATCATAGCTTTTTGACCCGGTTCGATGGCGATTAGGTCATATTTCGCCAAAAGACGATACGAACCGATGGGAGTGGAAAGGCTGATTTCTGGATAGCACTGTGAGGGGAGGCTGCTCAAAATATCCGAGCGCAAAAAACGCTCCCACCACTCGCGCAGCGGATTTTCTTTGGCAGTCTGCGAGATCGCTTCCGCTGGAACACCCATGAGATACTGCTGAATCAGGTGATGAAAAGCCGCGCCCTGCCGCATGTGATATTCGCGCTCAGCAATCGGCTCGGTTTCGACGGCAGGCCATTTAAGTTTTTGCAGGTAACGCAGTTCAAAGCGCCGCGCACATTCGACATAATCCTGCAAATTACTCTGCGAAAATTGAAAATTAGCGGGGAAGGTCATTTTTTTCGTTGGCCTCAGCGAATTTTGCCCACCATACTTTGATTTCTGCGAGAAGTGACTTTGTTTTTGCGCCCATGTAAGGCACGAATGTTTCTTCATCTGTACCGGATTTTATTAAATCTTCAAGGAAGCCTGTGCGAATAAGTGCTAAGATATCTTCATCATCTGTATTGGCACATTGTTCTATAAAGAAAAAAGCGCGTTGGAGGAGCGTATCATGAGCTGGCTTATGCTGGACAACTTCGCGTAAAAATTGGACAAAGGGCAGCCCAAAGATCACGTACTGTGCCTCTTCGCCAAAGGCCTCTCTTTTTTGATCGTAGATCGCTTTGTATTCGGGGATATGCTCAATCAATTGGGCTGCGGCGTTTTCAAATGTAATTTGTTTAACTTGTGCCATTCCTTATTCCTCACGCCATATTTCGATTTGAAGCGCATCAGCAAGATCATTGTACAAAAGAATGGCGGCTGGGCGATCAACTGAATCGCGGTTTTTGCGTTTTTCCAGCCAATTACGGAGCGATTTTAGAATTAATTGCCCCTTTTTGACATGATTTTTGCCTTTAACTTGCTCAATTGTGCCTAATTCAAAACGCACAGTATCTGCCAACGTTTCCCCGATAATCGCATTCGCATAATACATAATATTAACCAAATCACGTAAATCTTGGTCTTCGGTCACAAATGGTTTGGGCGGGCTTTTGATGTACTGAGATTCATCAATGGCTGGCGAGTTTTTCTTTTTGACGCGGCGTTTGCGTTTTCCGCCGTTTGATGTCATTCAATCGTCGCTTTCGCCTGCTTTTGCGCCCACGCGGGGAGGGCGAAAACGGTCTCTACACTGAGTTCAATGCCGGGAAATAATTCTTCCAAGTCGATCTTGCCTGCCCGATAAATTCGGGAAATCTCTGGTTGTTCACGCCGATATTGATGGACTTCTCGCGCTTTGGGATAAGCGACCAGCACTTGTACTGTGCCTTTTTCTAAATAAGTCCGCACTTTGGTTTGTATGTCGTCAGCATCATCGCCGGGGGAAAACACTTCAACAGCGAAATCTGGAATGCCTGGATGTGGCTTGGAAATGTCAAAATCGGCGGGTAAATTTTCTTTGTAGATGAAGGATACATCTGGCATGAATGAATCTTTGAGATTGCGTGTTGGCGAGAACATCAGGTACGTGACCCCATCTGGCAGAACTGCGCCTATGTCATGAGCCACAACATAAGGATCAAGCACACGCTGAATATTGATAGCGATGAATCCATGCTGAACACCAGCCGCTGCCATTTCTTTGATCTCTCCATTGATGATTTCAACGCGAATATCGCCACGCATTCTGAGCAGGTCATCTAGCGTAATGGCGTTTTCCTCAAACGTAATTTCTGCCATTTTTAATTCTCTGTGCCTTCTATAGCCCTATGATTCAATTTTAACATTTTTTAGCAAGTTACATGGGATAGTTTGTCGCATTCTGGTATATTTATAAATACAATATAATCTTAATTAAATCGAATTAAATAATCCGATTTGACGAAATAGAATATATAGGATATTCTGTAAGGGTAATGATCAATGCGAAAAATTGAGCTGAGAATCGATGAACTCATCAAAGAAAAAGAGAAAATAATCGGGCGTTCTATCAGGCAGATGGATGTCTGCGCCGCGACAGGTATTCCACAGGGAACGCTTTCGCGTTACGTCAACGGCCACCTGATACGTTTCGATAAGGAAATTCTTGAAAAACTTATGCACTACTTCGATTGCGATTTAAATACGCTGTTCCGCTTTGTAGAACAATAAAGGGCGTAGAAATGACGACCAACAAATTACTGACGCGGACGATTCTTGTGCTGCTATGGGCTATTTTCTTGCTTTGGATCTACGGCAAAGATCGTCAAACACGATCAGAACTCGAACAACAGCAAGAGAGAGAATTAGAAGAAGCCTTTGCTTTGGATACAGATTATCAAACAAGTATCCATACCCATCAACGAATTAGGCAGCAGCCAGACTATCAGATAATTCGCCGAAATATTAAAGAACAACAGCTTGACGAGATGATTGATAAAGCACTGGAGGAAATTGATGAATAGCAGCGATTATCAAGTTGAAGCGATCAAAAATCTAAAAATTGTCCTCAAATATATGTATAGCCCACGCCTTCGCGCTTTGATTGAAGAAGCGATTGAATATATTGAGAATGCTTACTGGCTGACCGATCATGAAATTGAAGAAGCCTACAATGGGGCGATAGGTGGTTCAGCTTTTCCGGGTGATGAAGTTGGTTGGCTGCCGGACGACTTTGATTAACGACTTATTTCTTCCAAAAATTTATCTTTGTTGGCACGGCGGGCGATTTTGCCGCTGCTAGTCTTAATCAACCACTTAGGCGGGACGAGATGCACATAACGCGCTGTCACATCGGTATTTTGTGCCACCCGCGCCCGGATTTCGCGTGAGATTCTGCCTCTGTTTTCGTCATTTCCGAGCATGTCTGCCTCTACCTCCGCGACAATCGCCACATCTTCCGTCCCTAATGCGTCGTTTAAGACCCCAAACGCTGTCGCTCTGCCGGGATGCAAGCCGGGGATGTCATTCAGTAGATTTTCGATGTCTTGCGGATAGATATTTTTGCCGCCGACGATGATGAGGTCTTTTTTGCGTCCGGTAATGTAAAGCTCGCCGTCAGCCAGATAACCCATATCGCCTGTAAAATACCATCCGTTTATCAGGGTTTCCGCGCTTGCATCCGGGCGAAGATGATAACCGATCAGCATCGAGTCGCTGCGAAGCGCGATTTC
>DAOTTO010000345.1:0-4075 GCA_034437895.1 Anaerolineae bacterium
GGCGGGTTGCCGACCACGACATCGAAGCCGCCTGCGTCTATCACCGCCTTGAACTTTTCATCCCATTTGAAGGCCAATTTTTCGCCCACAATCGCTTTGTCATCAATCAGGCTGTTGCCGTGTTTGATGTTGTGGAGCGTGGGCAGTTCCACCCGTTCCGCCGCCGCTCGCAGCACCAGATTCAGGCGGGTAATTTCCACCGCTTGTTCATCCAGATCAACGCCATACAGATTTTCGGTGATGATGCGCCGCCTGCGTTCCGCCGCGCTCACGTCCGGTTCGGCGCGTTCCAGCCAGCGATCCAACAGATCAAAGGCGGCGATGAGAAAGCTGCCGCTGCCGCAAGCGGGGTCGAGAATGCGGAGGGTGTGCGGGTCTGCGCCGCTTTCCAGCAGTTTGCCGAGGGTCTGCCCCAGAATATAGCGGACGACATACTGCGGTGTGTAATAAATGCCTTTGCTTTTACGTTTGCTCTGTTTGGTGCGGGTGGTTTCGCTGCGCGATTGTAAGCGGAGGCGGGCTTCTTTTTCGGCTTTGCGGGTGGCGCGGGTGGATTGGGTATCGCCTAAATAATCCTCATAAACCCGCCCCAGCACATCAACGCTGATGGCGGCAAAATCATATTTATCTTGCGGCTTGCCCGGCACTTCGTAAAAGGATTTGATAAACCGCGCCACAACATCCGACTCGATCATGATAAGCTGATCCAGCCGTGACTTCTGGAACAGGTTGGAGTCGTACACCTGATCCATCGTGCTAAAATGGCTTTTAAGCGCATCGAACAAATTGCCCTTGCCAGCCTGCCGTTCCAATTCGATCAGCTTGCGCCCGGTTTCCACACCGCGATCTTCCATCGTTTTGAGGAAGATCATGCGGTCAAGTAATTTTTGCACAGCGGAATCAATCGACTCGAACAATTCTTCGTCGTTGGAGCGCGTCAGATGCGATTGCAGCGTATCGCGCCAGCCGATAAACTGGTTGGAAAGCTGTTTTTCGACGGTGTTCACCGATTGAGCGCGGGATTTTTTGCCAGCGCGTTCTGCATCAGCATCCAGCAGGCGGGCTTGCATGGCGGGTTTGGAAAGCAGCCAGAGTTCGTCGAATTTATCCACATATTCGTCAATCGTCAGGTTAGGATAAAAACGGACGGCTTCTTCCTCACCAGTGGGCGGCAGTTCTTCCGCCACAAACGTCCGCAGCCGCTCAAAGTTAGACAGCACCGCCCACGTCGTCCCGCGCAGCCACGCATAATTAATCGCCTGTCGAATGTAGCCGGTATCGTCCAGGCTGGTGCGGGTGCCTTTGGCTTCCAGATAAAATACAGGCTGCCCACCCAGATAAAAGCCGAAATCGGCTCGTCTACTCTTGCCCTTGTCTTTTATCGGCTCCTGCCCAGACACTTCGGTGCGTGTGTTCCAGCCCAGTGCGGTGAACATATCGAGGATATAACGGCAAACTTCATCCTCGGTCAGCTCGCGGCGGCGGGTTTTGGGCAGCCCCAAAAATTCCTGAACGAGCGCTTTAACCTGATCGTGCGCTTGGGCTTTATCAGTCATGCGGGGTACGCCTTTTACTCTGAGAATTACGCTAGGTTATTAATTAACGTGAATTATGGATAGCGATTCTTATTCAACCTCACCCCCGCCTCGCTCCGCTCGACTCCCCCTCTCCATAGCTATGGAGAGGGGGTTGGGGGGTGAGGTTTGTGAGTTCAAAAATACTTATCCATAACTGACGTTAATTATGACGGGAAATTGTTGAAGATACAAGCGAAGGCAAGCTCACATCACCGCCAATAGGCACGACCAGCGGACAATCCAGCGTCGGATGCGTCATCACCATCACGGCGATACCAAAAGCCGCTTCGATGATGTCCGGTGTGAGGACGGCTTTGGGTGTCCCTTCCGCCGCCGATTTCCCGGCTTTCATCACAAGGATGCGATCTGCATACTGCGCCGCTAGGTTTAAATCGTGCAAAATCGCCAGCACCGCTGTGCCTTCATCGGCAAAATGCCGCGCCACCGCTAACGTGCGATGCTGATGCGCCAGATCAAGGCTGCTGGTTGGCTCATCCACCAACAGATAGCGCGGATGCTCGTCCGATGATTCCCAAATTTGCGCCAGCACACGGGCAAATTGGACGCGCTGGCGTTCCCCGCCGGAAAGGGTGGGATAGAGTCGCTCTTGCAGATGCAGCACCTCGGCAGCTTCCAGCGCGGCGTTGGCGATAGCATAATCGTGTGGACTTTCCACGCCTTTGAGATGCGGGGCGCGTCCCATCAAAGCGATTTCTAGCACCGTAAACGGGAACGACAGCACCGAACTTTGCGGCAGTACACCGCGCATCCGGGCGCGTTCAATCGGTTTCCAGTGCGCCAACGGCTTGCCGTTCATCCATACCTCGCCATGTGCAGCCTGAATATCGCCGCACAGTGCCTTGAGTAGCGAGGATTTCCCCGCGCCATTCGCGCCGACCACCGCTACCACTTCGCCCGGTTCGATTTTGAGCGAAACTGAATCGACCACAACCGTTTTGCCCAACGTGACTGTCAGATTACGTGCTTCCAGCGTCATAACAACGTCCCTCGATTGCGATCACGCAGCAGTAGCCACAAGAAAAATGGCCCACCGATCAGCGCCGTGATAATGCCGAGCGGGACTTCAATCGGCGGCATCATCGTCCGAGCGAGTAAATCCGTGCCGACCAACAGCGCCGCGCCTGCTAAGGCCGATCCCGGCAGTACGTAGCGGTGATCGGGGCCGACGGTCAGGCGCAATAAATGCGGCACGACCAACGCCACAAAACCGATCACACCCGCCGCTGCCACACCCGTCCCCACCGCCAGCGCCACGAGGACGATGATGATCTGCTTGATGCGCTCGACACTCACGCCGAGATGCCCCGCTTCCGCCTCGCCCAAAAGCAGAATATTCAGCGGACGTGCCAAAAACGGCAGCGCTGCCAACAGAATTAACGTCACAGGCAGCATCACAAGCACAGAATCCCAATTGGCGCGGGTCAGGCTGCCGAGGCTCCAAAAGGCGAAATCCTGCACCCCTGCCACGCCCCCCGCCAAAAAGACCAGCAAGCCCACGCCTGCACCCGCCAGCGCATTAATCGCCACACCCGCCAGCAGCATTGTGACGACATTCGTCAATCCGGCAGTAGTCGCTAGGCGATAAATCAGCAGCATGGTTAGTATCGCGCCTCCGAAGGCCGCTACCGTTTCAATCACGGGATGATCGAGACCGCTCACAACCCGACTTAAGCCCATCATCAGCGTTACGCCGAGCGCCGCGCCGCTGGAAATGCCGATCAAGCTGGGATCAGCCAGCGGATTACGGAAAAGCCCTTGAACTGCTGCGCCAGACGAGGCCAGTGCCGCGCCGACCAATAATCCAAGCACGACACGCGGCAGGCGTATCACCAGCAGAATATTTTCCTGACTGGTTGAATAGGGGACTGCCGTATGAATGCCGATTTTGTTCAGCAGAATGGCGATAATCTGGTCAGGATTCAGCCGCACCGCGCCGAGTCCCGCGCCGAGCAGCGTCATCACGATGACCAGCACACTTAAAAAAATTAGCACAGCCGCGCCGCGCCGCTGACGAAAGGTTTGGGTCATTTTAGGATGTTTATCCGGGCAGTTGTAGTGAGTAAGATCAAATTGAATGCTTAAAAATGCACCTTACCCCCCGAATATTTCATCAAAGAGAAGCCTTGCTCCCCTCGCCAGATTGGGAGGAGGGTGGGGGCTTTTAAGGGTAGGTTTTTGAAGGATAAGGCCACACTAGGACAAAAAGAGACCCATCCTAACGAACTTAGTGAGAAAATGTTTTATCCAGAAGAATTAGACTATTGGATAGAAGAAGTGTCAACGGGGTTTTGTCAGTTGAGCAAAACGCAGGCACAGGTGTTGGGGCTGTATAGCTATGAGATGGCGATGACCTTTCACAGTGGTCAGACCATCGTTAGCACATTTTAGCCTTACCCCCCCTCAGCCATGCAATCGAGAAGGGGAGAAGAACGGATCACAATGGTTCTTTAAGTCCCTTCTCTACGATGTGGGGAGGG
>DAOTTO010000346.1:0-2378 GCA_034437895.1 Anaerolineae bacterium
TTGGCTTCTGGCAGTTCCGGCAACTTGGCGGTCACTTCTGCCACGCGCTCCCGGCTGATCTCGACAATCGGCAGATCAGGTTCGGGGAAATAACGGTATTCGTCGGCGCGTTCTTTATAACGCTGCACGATAATTTTGCTTTTTGCTTCGTCCCAGCCGAGTGTTGCCGCTGTGACTTTGCCGCCTGTTTCATAGGTCTTGATCTGCCACGCGACTTCCTCATCAATCGCCCGCATCATATTGCGGATGCTGTTGAGGTTCTTGATCTCGCGGCGGGTGCGGAATTCGCTGTCGTCCTTGTGCATGACACTGACATTCGCTTCAAAACGCAGCACCCCTTTGGACATATCGCCGTGATTCACGCCCAGATATTGCAGCAGGGCGCGGAGCTTACGGGCGTAAAGTTCGGCTTCTTCGGAGGTGAAAATATCCGGCTCGGAGACGATTTCCAGCAGGGGAACACCAGCGCGGTTGTAATCGACCAGACTGCTGCCGTCGCCCATGTGGGTGAGCTTGCCCGTATCTTCTTCCAGATGAGCGCGGCGCACACCGATGCGCTTGATCGTCCCATCCGGCAATTCAATATCGACATAACCATTGACCGCCAGCGGACGATCATACTGGCTGATCTGGTAGCCTTTGGGCAAATCGGGATAAAAATAGCTCTTGCGCGAAAATTGGTTGATCGGCGGAATTTCGCAGTGCAGCGCCAGCCCGACCATCAGACCAAATTCAACCGCCTGCATATTGATGACGGGGAGCGTCCCCGGCATCCCTAGTGAGAGGGGATCAACGGCGGTATTGGGCGGCGCTTCGACGCTATCCACCACCGGACAGTTGCTAAACATTTTGCTTTCGGTCAGGAGTTCGGCATGGACTTCCAGACCCACAATCGTCTTCCAATCGCTTGCAGCCATCGCTTATCCTATGGGGGTGAAATGGGCATTCATGCCGCGAATTGTACCATAAACCCGACTCGCTGATATACTGATGAAACAGGATACGGAGAGTAAAATGGCTATTCCACAGCGACAACAAAAACTCGACATGGAAGAACAGGCAGCATGGACACTTTCGCCGGAGCAAATGCTGTTTATGTTGCAGCATCACAATGCGATTGAAGCGGCGTTTTCGCGTGACGATATGGAATTTCTGCGGGAATTGAGCGCTAGAGAAGCATTCGTTTCTGTCTTCGGGGAAATGGGCATTGATGAAGCGTATGATCGCTATGAAATATCACATGTCTAAACATATGGTAGCTCATCGTGTTGATCTTCGAGTGGGTGCTGTAAACGTGGATTGTGCTTTACTTCCCTTATATCTTCACCTAACTTAATTGCAGCGTTGAAAATGCCATTAAGAAGTGCTGCACCAAAACCTAACCCAATGCAAAAAAGGGCAAGGACACCTGTCCAGAAGCCAATCTCATCCGATTTGTTAAGGGCTGCGAGTTGATAAAGTTGCGAGACTAAAATCGTTATCCCGCCGAGAATCATTCCAAAACCGATAAATTCGGCGGAGCGCCCCTGAATTTTGAAATACCCACGACTAAATCTTGCTTCACGGCGTGTTACATAATTTGTTCCGTATCCAATCAACACTGTTCCGATGAGCATTTCAAACAACATACGATGTTCTCAACAAGTTATTGTGTAAGTTATGTATCCAATTGTAGACCCGATTTAGATGAAGCGATGTTTAAGAGAGTGCAAAATCGAGCTATTCGTTATACCCGAAGAAAACGAGTACGAGGGTCGGGGAAATTTGAACACAGCACAAAACTGCGTCATAGCGCGGGGATAAAAAAATCTCCCTGCGACAATGCAGGGAGATTAAGTGTTAGTTCGCTTCGGGTTCCGGTTGCAGGTCGTTGTTCGGCTCGTCAATCGGATACCCCAACCGCTTAAGGGCTTCGAGCGCGGCCTCACGGGTTTTATCCCGGCCTTGCGCCGCCAACATCAGCAGCGGCTCGATGGCGCGGGGATCGCCCAATTTGCCCAATGCTTCCGCCGCGTAAAGCGGAGTCTGGTGTCCGGGGGCATCTAAGGCGCGGATCAGCGGATACACCGCTCGTGAGTCGCCAATTTTGCCGAGCATCAAGGCAGCACGTCCACGCACGATCAAATCTTCATGATCGTTTTGCACCGCCCCCATCAATGCGCGCACTGCTTCGTCACCGCCCACCATACCGAGCTTCATGACTGCCGTGCGCCGCCGTTCTTTGTTTACGTCTCTGAGTTCGACCAACAGTTGTTTTATCATTTTCGGGTCAGGGTCTCCCATTTCCCAATTACCTTTCGGTCAGATAATTGCCGTCATATAAAGGCACTGATAACATTATCTACGGCGATAGCAATAAACTAGTTTCATCGTAACAC
>DAOTTO010000347.1:0-4559 GCA_034437895.1 Anaerolineae bacterium
TTAGACATTTCAAAACTCCTATAGTTGAACTTACAAATGGAACTATGACGTGACATTAACGTTTAATGCCTGAACCATTCTAACAATGGTAACAGCCGAAAGCAATTTATCGCCACAAGTTTGTAGATTCTGCACGAGAGCGCAGGTTATTTTATTTTACAGGGCGTACCACCCCGAAAGGCAATACGCCCCTAAAAAGCTAACGGATAAACGCTAAGGGCTGCCTACTGACTGCGATCTTCCACAAACTTAATCGCCGCTAAAAGTTTGTCGATTCCGGCCATGATGTCCTCACTGATATTCAGCCGGAAGGCACGGCGATCATGTGTTTGCAGCGCTTCCAAATCCCCGGCGGCCTGCGCTTGATTCAACGTGCCGAAACTGAACAATTCGTCGGGAATATCAATGTCACTGGATTCGGGAATATCGGCTGTGATTTGGATAAAGACCCCATTATTCGCGCCACCTTTGTGAAGCTGCCCGGTACTATGTAGATAGCGCGGGCCATAACCGATGGTCACAGCGCGGCGCGTGACATGGCGCAAACGACGGCGCACCTCTTCCAACTTAGCGCTGATTTCGGGTGTATAAGGCAGGTAGGCCAATATCGAGAAATAATCACCTTCGCGTGTCCCGGTGATCTGCGCGGCGAGTAACTCCGTGCGGCTGTGGCTGTCGTAACCATGTTGATTACACAGTTCCCGCAGCGGCGCGAGGGTGGCTTCATTGGCATAAAGCTGGACATTTTCGCCACTCAAGAAGGGCTTTGTTTCCGGCAGTTTTTCGCTGCGGATGTAATAATCGAGCAGGCGGCGGGTGTTCTCTTTGCTCTCGGTGACGTTTAGCTCGTCGAAGGGGTTAATCCCCAACAAGCGGCCTGCGACCACAGTGGCATATTCCCAACGGAAGAACTCGCCTGCCAGCGCGTATTTATCCGGCAGTTCCAGCGTCACACGCGGATGCCCCGCCTCACGCAGTGCTTTGATTCCTTCGCTCATTTCGGTATTGGCCGGGTCGCCTTCCAGCTTAAGATAGACGAAAAGGCGGTCACTGTTGTAATCATGTGGGCGACCCACTGTGCCGCCGACGATGGGCAGAATCCCTGTGCCGTCTTTGCCAGTGCTTTCCGCCACCAACTGCTCGACCCAATTACCAAATGTGCCGATGGAAGGGCTGCTGAAGATCGCCAATTTATCGCGCCCCTGCTTTGCCAAAGCACCAATCACTGTGCCAAGTAATAGTCCCGGATGCGCGTCCCCTGCGATGCTTTCACCGCTGGCTTTCATCATATCCAGCGCACTGCCCCAGAAGCGATCCAAATCAATGCCGATTAAGGCGGCTGGCACCATGCCGAAATAACTTAAAGCGCTGTAACGTCCGCCAATATCGGCTGGATTCAGGAATATATCGCGGAAATTGAGTTCGCGGGCGGTAGCTTCCAGTTTAGAGTCAGGGTCGGTAATGGCGATAAAGTGCGAACCTGCCCCGCCGCTTTGCTGATAAAAATAGCGCTGGAAGCAGTCGGTTTCGAGCGTTCCGCCGGATTTGCTGGCGACGACAAAAAGCGTCTTTTTCAGGTCAACCGCATCTTGAATTGCTTTGATCTGAGCGGGATGGGTGCTGTCGAGCATCAGCAGCGTGGGATAGCCTTCCGCCTTGCCGAAGGTCTTGAACAAGACTTCCGGCGCGAGGCTGCTGCCGCCCATGCCGAGCAGCACGACAAAATCAAATTCGCCGTTATGAACGCTTTGTTGAAGGGCTTTGAGTCGCGGCAGATCAATCGTCTTTTCGACATCTAGCCAACCGAGCCGCTGCTCAATTTTTATGATGGTTGGGCCGCGATCACTCCATAGGCTGCCATCATGATTCCACAGGCGGGAATTGAAAAATTCCTTTTCCAACGATTTGACGGCTTTATCCATCGCGTCCCCATAAATCCCAAGCGCCATCCGCTGCCGAGAAGCGATACCTGTTTGGAGGACGATACGCTTGGCTTCGACTTGCGCCATCAACTCGACAAATGCTTTTTCAAACAGATCAACGCCGTCATCCTGCAAGCGCTTGGTCACTTGATCCATCTCAATACCGACTTCTGCTAACATGTCGAGAATATCGTCGGCTTCATCGAGGTCTTGGATTAATGTTTCGGCAACCGTGCCGTGATTTTTGAAGGCCTCTAACGTATCCGGCGGGACGGTGTTTACAGTATCGCGCCCAATCAGCGAGTCGAGGTATTTGACATCCGAATAAGCAGGATTTTTTGTCCCGGTAGATGCCCATAAAGGACGCTGAGCGACTGCACCCGCTTCACGTAGTTTGGCGAAGCGCTCGCCGTAGAATAAATCCATAAAGCGCTTATACGCAGCCTTCGCGTTGGAAATCGCGGCCTGACCCAATAATTTGCTGTTGGCGGCGATGCGAGCGGTATCGCCTTGTGTGCGGGCGGCGTGGATATTATTTTCTAAAATCTGATCGACCATTGTATCGATTCGGCTGAGGAAGAAGCTGGCAACCGAGGCGATTTTGCTCACGTCTTCTCCGGCGGCAAGGCGGCGTTCCAGCCCTTTGATGTAGGCTTCTGCCACCTCGATATAATTTTCGACGGCGAAAATCAGCGTCACGTTGACGTTGATTCCGGCGGCAATCGTTTCTTCGATGGCGGGGATGCCTTCGGGCGTAGCGGGGATTTTAATCATCACGTTAGGCCGCCCGACCATCTTATACAAACGGGCGGCTTCGGTGATCGTGCCGGCGGTATCGCGTGCCAACGTTGGCGCGACTTCCAGACTCACATAGCCGTCGCGTCCGTTGGTACGCTCATAAATGGGTAAAAATAAATCGGTGGCCTGTTGAATATCTTCCACCGCCAACGCCTCATAAATCTCAGTGGCTTCTAAATCCAGTAGATTGCCGATGGTGCCATCGTAATCGTCGGAGTTGCCAATGGCTTTCTGGAAGATCGCCGGGTTGGAGGTCACGCCGACCACGCCATATTCATCAATCAACTTGCGGAAAGTACCATCATTCAGCAGTTTGCGCCGAATGTTATCAATCCAAATGCTCTGACCATAGTGTTGGACATCAACCGGGGGATTAGTCATGGAAGCTCCTCAATTAAATCTATTTTAGATGAGCAAGGTTATCCTTCCATTGTAACGCAACTCTCTTGGAACACCGTTAGACCAAAGGGAGAAATTGAATTTAATCTGGACTTGAATTTATAATACCAAAATTAACTTTCATGCAATCGCCCCATGCAAACAGATAAATATGCCGGGAAGTTAATGCTTTTCGTGGTATAATTTTATAACAAGTGTTCTGTACGCGCTTGACTCAAACCAAGTCCTATCTCCTACGGATATAAATAATGACCCTTCAAGATCAATTTCAAACTTTTGTGGATTATTGGCGGCAGCATATCCGAGGCTATGAACGCGGTGATGCCAACAGTTTTGTTGAATATTTCTTCAAAGCGCTAGGCTACGAAGGCGCGTTACAAGCGGGTGGGCATTTTGAAGAGCGCGTCCGTCGCCAACAGGATGGCAAAACATCCACCAAATTTGCCGATTATGTGATTTCCAAAAAAGTGCTGATCGAGATGAAATCACGCGGGGAAGACCTGCGCCGTCATTACGATCAAGCCCTGAATTATTGGATTGATCTGGCGGAGGATCGTCCCCAATATGTCATTTTGTGTAATTTTGATGAGTTGTGGATTTATGATCTCAACGTGCAGCCGCGTGAACCGATGGACAAGGTGCGCGTAGAAGAGCTGCCGCAGCGCCATCCCGCCCTGTCGTTTCTACTGCCCATTCCTAAAAAGCCCGAATTTGCCAATGATCGGGTCGCCGTTACGAAAGAGGCAGCCTTCAGCTTGTCGCGGGTCTTGCGCTCCCTGATGAAGCGCGGCATCGAACAGCAGCAGGCGCAGCGCTTTGTACTGCAATCTCTGCTGGCTTTGTTTGCGGAAAATATCGGTCTGCTGCCCAGCCGTACTTTTAGCAACATTATCACCGACAGTCTGCAAGCCGGAAAATTAGAGGCGGTTGAGATCAAATTTTCCGAACTCGTCCTTCTGTTGTTTACGATCATGAATAAGCAGCGCAAACATCCTGCCGGACGTTTTTATGATGTCCCGTATTTTGATGGCGGTCTCTTCGCGGAAATTGACCCGGTGGAACTGACGACAACTGAATTAGAGCTGCTGCAAGCCGCCACACAGCATGACTGGTCGCTCATTCATCCCGGCATCTTTGGCGCGGTCTTTGAGGAAAGCCTAGAAGCGGCTGAACGTCATCAAACGGGGTCACACTTTACTTATGAAGTCGATATTTTGCGGATTGTGCGCCCTGTGATCGTGCGGCCTTGGCATGAACGCATTCTCGCCGCCGCCACTGTCGCTGATTTACGCGCCCTCCATGAGGAACTTTGCGCTTACAAAGTCTTTGACCCAGCGTGTGGTTCAGGGAATTTCCTGTATGTGGCCTATCGAGAACTCAAGCGCTTGGAGCGCGAACTCTTTGACCGCATCCGTGATTTAGGCGGCGAGTATACCCCCA
>DAOTTO010000348.1:0-2359 GCA_034437895.1 Anaerolineae bacterium
GAAGAAGCGCTTCCGAAAATTAAACGAGCGCTCAAGGTCAATGGGCGGCTGATGGTACTTGATCTTTTTGAAGCAGAAACCATACGGGAAAAATTTATCGCCGCGTTTGGCGTTCCTTATCATCTTGTACTAAAAAGGCTGCATCATGGGCGACTACGTGAGCCTGATGAAGCTCATGCAGCTTGGGAGGAACACGGGCGCAGCGATGTTTATTTGACGCTTTCACAGTTGCGCCAAATCTGCGATACTCATCTTCCGCAAGCTAAAATCCGACAGCATTTATTGTGGCGTTATTCGCTCATTTAGACCAAAACGACCACCGATTGAACAAATTCCATGACCTTTGAGACAATAACTACACCTCATGATAGTGCAAGCCCGACCCGCGCTGCTATCTCCCCGCGTGAACGGACGACGCTTCTCGCTGCTGTTCTTATCATTAGTATTTGTGCCATCACTTATGAATTGATCGTCGGGACTCTTTCCAGCTATCTGCTCGGCAACAGCGTAACGCAGTTCTCGTTTACGATTGGCTTTTTTCTGTTTGCGATGGGCTTAGGGGCGCTCATCTCCCGGCGGATTGTGGGCGGCGAACTGCGCTGGTTTATCATCGTCGAGTTACTGACCGGGCTATTCGGTGGGCTTTCAGCCTCATTCCTCTACGCGGTCTTTGCCACCAACAGCGGCGAATATTATTACTATCTGGCGATGATCGCAATCACGCTCTCACTCGGTATTTGCATCGGGCTAGAGATTCCGCTCCTGATGCGAATCGTCGCAGATCGCTCTGAACTCAGCAAAGCGCTGTCGGATGTCTTCTCGATTGATTATCTCGGTGCATTGATCGCGTCGCTGGCGTTTCCGCTTTTGCTGCTGCCCACTCTGGGCGTAGTACGTACTGCCTTTTTGATGGGCGTATTTAACATCCTCGTGGCGATGATCTGTCTGCAATTGTTTCGCTCAAGGCTTTCGCCGCGTTGGACACGACGCTTATGGTGGGCATCCGGCGCGGTCATGTTGATAATGGTCGGAGGAACAGTGCTTTCAGCCGATTTCCTGCGCTTTTTCGAGCAGCGCCTTTACGAAGATTTCATCATCTATCGGCATCAGACCACCTATCAGCGCATCATCATGACACGCAACAACAGCGACCTGCGGCTGTATCTGGACGGCAACCTTCAGTTCAGCAGTCGTGACGAATATCGCTATCACGAGATGTTAGTACATCCTGTGATGAGTGCGGCGCGATCTCACGAAACGGTATTGATTCTGGGCGGTGGCGATGGCTTGGTCGTGCGGGAAGTGTTGAAATATGATGATGTTCAGCAAATTATTCTGGTTGATCTCGACCCGGCGATGACTGATCTTGCGCGTGAGAATTTGATCCTGCGCGATATGAATCAAGATGCGTTAGATGACCCCCGCGTGATCGTCATCAATGCCGATGCCTATCGTTACCTCGAAGAAAGCGACGATTTGTATCCTGTCGTTATTATCGACTTGCCCGACCCCAATAACGAAGGTCTCAGCAAACTTTACAGCCGCGAATTTTATACCCTATTGCGCCAACATATCCCGCCGGATGGGGCGTTCGTCACGCAGGCGACCTCGCCTTATTTTGTCCGGCAGGCGTTTTGGATGATCGCCAACACGATTCAAGACGCGAACTTCCACATCCTGCCGCTGCATACGTATGTGCCGTCGTTTGGAGAATGGGGTTTCGTGATCGGGACTCCGGTGCGAGAAGCCCAAGTGGAGATGCCAGAAAATCTTGAACTGCGTTATCTAACAGCGGGGGTTTTGCAAGCCGCGCTAACCTTCGACCCCGACATTGCCTACGTGGAAACAGCGATTAATACGCTGGATAATCCGGCGCTGCCGCGTGCGTATGAGATAGGCTATCGGCTGTGGGACTAAAAAGTAATGAGCAATGAGTGGTGAGTAATTCTTGATTTTGAACCCAGAGCGGATGGGCGCGTAACGCCAGTGCGTGATGAGATTATAGCAGAAGTTCAAAATGCTCGACACGCTTGGGACGAATGATGCTGAAGTCACGGCGCTGAAGTCACGGCGATCAACCGTCAAGATTCGGGCAATTTTAAGGCGCTCTGCAATAGCGACAACTGTACAATCCACAAAATCAACGCGAGTATCTGCGTATTGGTCAAGCAATTCCGCTGTCCGCAGAAAATCTTCTCCTTCCAATGGAACAGGTTGATATTTGGAGACTAGCAGTTGACGTAAAAATTGAGATGCTAACCGACTCCCGCCTACTTTAACAAGCAGATAACCCAGTTCCGCTAAGACGCTTTGGGGCAAATAGATAAGGGAATATGCTCTAAAGATAGCCGCACATGCT
>DAOTTO010000349.1:0-5621 GCA_034437895.1 Anaerolineae bacterium
CCATTCTATTCCGTGAGGTGATTTTTGCTTGTTCATAGCAATATTCTCCAATTTCTATAAATTATAGAACAAAATTTCTAATATTACCATAGAACACCAAATGAGAACAATCAATGATATAGGACTTTCGCTTACCTCACCCCCCGGCCCCCTCTCCAATACTTGGAGAGGGGGAGAAACACGCATCTTGAAGTCCCCTCTCCATGCAATGGGGAGGGGATTTAGGGGTGGGGTAAATGCGTGAGCGAAAGTCCTAAATAAAAGTGAAATTGCGAAATAGGGCGGAAGATTAGACGCAAAGGCGCGAAGAACGCAAAGTGTCGCAAAGATAAGGTTCACATTCTGGGAGTGTCTATTTGGTGGATGTAGGGAGTGACCGATGTGTCACTCCCAGCACACATACATCGTGTCGTCGTTTCGTTTGGATACTTCAATTTATCCAATTCACATTTATTGATTTGACCTTTATAGAGGAGCAGCTATGACGACCCTTTCTTTTATGAGCGCTAATTTCGTGGCGCGACAAATTGGTTACAACATGACTGACGGTTGGGGGCAAGGCGACAACGCCGCCAACGCTTATTTCCGTCCAATTGAAACGTATGCCGAGCGTTTTGATGCGCTCCTCAGTGAAGTTACGGCGATGGGCTTTTCTACAATAGACATCTGGAACGCCCATTTGCATTGGTCATGGGCAACCCCGGAACACATCGCCATCGCTAAAGACCTGCTGGCGCAGCACAGCTTGACGGTGGCGAGTATGGCGGGTGGATTTGGGGAAACCGCCGAAGATGTGGAAAAAGCGTGTAAAGTCGCGGTTGCTATGGGGACGACCATTCTCGGCGGCAATACAAGCCTGACTGAAACAAACCGCCCCGCGTTAGTCGCGCTGCTCAAAGATCACGGCATCAAACTCGGCATCGAAAATCATCCCGCCGAAAAGACCGCCCAAGATTTGCTCGACAAAATCGGCGATGGCGGCGACGGCACGATTGGCGCAGCAGTCGATACAGGCTGGTTTGGCACAAATGGCTATGACGCAGCAAAAGCGCTGGAAGAAATCGGCGATCACATCTTCCACGTCCATTTGAAGGATGTTTTGGCGGCGGGCGGACACGATACCTGCGGCTATGGTCTCGGCGTTGTGCCGATAGAAGCGTGTGTGCGGGCGCTGCAAAAAATCGGCTACAGCGGCGCGATCAGTGTCGAACATGAGCCGGAACACGAAGATCCCACCGAAGCGATCAAAGCGAGCTACACAATGCTGAAGGGCTGGCTAAACGTATGAGTGAGAAAAAATTTAACGTCGCCATTATCGGCTGCGGCAACATCGCCAAAGGCTACGGCACGACGCTTAAGCCGCATGAACATATCGCCCTCGTCGGCGCGGCTGATCTCGACCCGCAGCGGGCAGTCGAATTTACCCAAGAATTCGGCGGGACAGCCTACGAATCGGTTGAGGCGCTGCTGGCAGACCCATCGATTGATCTGATTATCAATCTGACGATCCATCATGCCCACGCTGAAATTATCACCCAATGCCTGAACGCTGGAAAGCACGTCTTTAGCGAAAAGCCGCTGGCACTCACTTATAACGAGGCGAATGCGCTAGTCAAATTGGCGGACTCTAAAGGGCTGCGTTTGGGCTGTGCGCCAATCACCTTTTTAGGTGAAGCCCAGCAAAGCGCATGGCAGGCCATCCGTGAGGGGCAAATTGGCACGGTACGCGTCGCTTATGCCGAGGTCAATTGGGCGCGAATCGAGAAATGGCATCCGAATCCTGTGCCTTTTTATGATGTAGGGCCAATGTTTGATGTCGGCGTTTATCCTCTAACGGTGCTAACGACGATCTTCGGGTCAGCGCGGCGCGTGACGGCTTTCGGGACGGTGGTTTATCCTGACCGCGTAACGCTAGAGGGCAAGCCGTTTCATCTGGATACAGCCGATTTTATCGTCGCGGCTGTCGAACATGCCAACGGCGCGATAACACGCTTGACGTGTAATTTTTATGTACCGCAAGGCAGCAAGCAGATCGGCATCGAATTTCATGGCGATTTGGGTTCGATGTATCTGGAAAGCTGGCACAGCTTCGACTCGCCCATCACTGTCCGTGAATACGCCACCGATTATGCACCAATGCCGATCCTGCGCGAAGGCTACAATGGCACGGAATGGGCGCGGGGCGTGGTCGATATGGCGGCGGCGATTGCGGAAGATCGTCCGCAGCGGGCGACAGGCGCACAGGCGGCGCACGTAGTAGAAATTATGGAAGCGATTAAAACCTCATATAGCAACGGCGGGGCGGTAGCCGTCACATCCGATTTTCCCTCGCCCGCGCCGATGGATTGGGCGCTGTAAACACGGAGATCATTTGTAGGGACACTAAGAACCCCTATCCCTAACCCTTTCCCCGGAAACGGGGCAAGCTCATGGTGTCCCTACAATGCCCATATTAAATTACAATCCGCCTCTCATGATCTCCACATTCACTATTAATCTTTATCAAGCGGTACTAGGTGAACTAGCCGTATTCGGATAAAATTAACCATAATACAACTAAGTCCAACAGGAATACATTTTTAATGACCGATAAATCGCCTTATCTTACGGATCAAACTATCGGCCCGTATACCATCAAAGATACGCTCGGTCATAATAATGCCAGCGCGGTCTATCGCGCTATCCACACCGCTACTGGACGCGAGGTCGCTCTGCGGGTGCTGCTCTCTGCTCAGAGCAAGGATTATGCTGAACGCTTTATGGAAGAAATCCGCCGTGTTGCCGGATTGCGCCATCCTTACCTTGTGCCGTTTGTCGATTACGGCGCGGCGGACGACATCGTCTACATCGCCATGCCGCGTCTCTTGGGGGGGACGCTGCAAGAACGACTGCTCAAGCGGCATGTGCAGCAAGGTTTAGCCCGCAACGAGCCGCTTGATATTAATGGGCTGCCCTCGTTAGGCGAAATCGCCGCGATGGTGGAACGCATCACCGCCGGATTGGATTACGCTCATGCGCGGGGCATCATCCATCAGCAGGTGCAGCCGGGCAACATCTTATTTGACCGCGAAGGCCGCGCTTATTTGGGCGATACGGGGCTGACCAAACTTTTTAAAGTCATTTTTTCACTTAAAGAGACCAACTCTGTGACGACTCATGCTTTTTCTTCGCCGGAACAATGGCAAGGTGAGCGCATGACGGCGGCTTCCGACCAATATTCACTGGGGGCGGTAGTTTATCTGCTCGTTACAGGACGGCAGGTGTTTGAATCCAGCAGCATCTTCAAAATGATGGAACTACACATGAACGAACTGCTCACGCCGCCGCATCATGTGCGCTCCGGCCTACCGGGTGATCTGACTCCGGTGCTGCTTAAAGCACTGGCGAAGTCCCCCGAAGACCGTTACGACTCCGTTACCACCTTCGCACAGGATTTCGCCCATTCTATTCAAGGCTTAGAAGGCCGCCCGACGGACTTTTTTACATTTCCGCTGCGCGAAGTGGCGGCGCGTAAGCACGATATCTATGTCGGCTACAGCGAAACAGAGATGGAAAGCGCCCATAAATTAGTCAACGATTTGAGCGATGAGGGCGTTTCCGTATGGCAGGATCAAGCGCTCAAACCCGGAACAATCGCTTGGAAAGCCGCGTTAGGGGATGCGGTACGTGCCGCCGGGGTCGTCGTGATTTTACTGACACCCAGCGCGATGCGCTCCGAGTGGATTAATGTCTCACTCAGCCTCGCGCAAAAATATCGCAAGCCTGTGATCGGGCTGACCTTGCGCGGCGCGGAAGGCCATCGGGCGGCCTTTAATCGCGTCATTGATGCCAGCGGCGGTTATGAAGCCGGCATTAAAGCGCTGGCAGGGGCGGTACGCGCACATTTAACCTAACCTGAGTTTCGGATAGTGTTTTCATTCTATCCCCACCCCTAAATCCCCTCCCCACTTCGTAGAGAGGGGACTTAAAGCACCATTGTGAACCGTTTTTCTCCCCTTCGCCAGGCAATGGCGAAGGGTCGGGGGATGAGGTTGGGCAATGAGGGTAAATGAGCAAATTAATTTATCCAAAAATGAGCTAAATAATTCTCTCTGCGATTTTGGCTCAGGACACAGTATCATGATGTCCATTAAAGCTACAGTCAATTAGGGGGCGAAATCCCATGTTACGGACTTTCCTGCAAGGCGGCCTTTATTTCGTCTTTATCGGCGCGGTGGTCTTCGGTTGGGTAACACAAAAGAAAAAGCAGTCTCCTCCGCTTGAAGATGCGGAAGCCCTGCCCGAATTAGAAAAAGACGCGACTGTGCTGGCACAAAATCTTCATCATAACGATTGGCGTAACCGTTTGGCCGCCGCCCGTACTTTAAGCGAATTGCAGGACGACTCTGCGATTCCCGCTTTACTCACCGCGCTGGATGATGCCGATCATGACGTGCGCGAAGCGGCAATGATTGGGCTGATCGCTCGGCGCAAGGCTGCCGTGCCGGGACTGCTGGAAAAGCTGCATTATGGCGACATGAATACCCGTGAATGCGCCGCTAAAGCCTTAGAAGCCATCGGCGACAAAAAGAGTTTAGCCGGCTTGCTAGAAGCGCTCACCGATGAAAGCTCATGGGTGCGGCTGCCTGTTGTGCGGGCATTAGGCAATATGGGCGATGCGCGGATCGCGCCGGAATTGACCAAACTGCTGCAAGACACAGATGTAGCGGTGCAAACTGCCGCCAAAGAAGCCCTCGAAAAAATTAAGTCACCGAATGCTCGGACGGCGCTCAAGTCCTGATGACGCGGCGGCGGACTTCATTTCTGCGCTTTGTCGCGCCGCTGAGTGTCCTGTTGGGGCTGGTGCTGATCTTTTTTTACAAGCTGGCTTTTACCGATTGGATTCTGGCGCGGGGCGATACTTACGCCTATTTTTATCCCTATTGGGCGGCGCGAGATGCGGCTTTAAGCGCTGGAAGGCTGCCGCTTTGGTCGCCTGATTTGTTTATGGGTGTGCCGCTGCTGGCGAATTCTCAGCTTGGCACCTTTTATCCGCCGAATTGGTTGACGATTGGCCTCGCGCCGCCGGATGCCATTCGCATCAGTATTCTGCTGCATATCGGTTGGGCAGCTTTGGGCGCGTTCTGGCTGGCGCGGCGTGTCGTGCGGTTGGAAGTGATCCCGGCGCTGACTGCCGCCAGCATCTTCGCCTTGGGCGGCTATGTCGGCGCACATGTCGAACAGATCAATCAGCTTCAGGGAATCGCGTGGATGCCTTGGCTGTTTTTGCTGTTTGATCGCAGCTTAATTGGTAGGGGCGACTCGCCGAGTCGCCCCTACAATATCCATGTCCTCCTGCTGGCGATGGCGTGGGCGCTGCAACTTTTCACCGGACATACGCAAACGGTCTTTATCACTGGCGTTGGTCTAGGGTTCTACGGCCTTGTTCATCATGTGACGCAAGTCAAGAACTTTCGCTTTAGTTCCTATCCTCACCCCCCGCCCCCCTCTCTAATGTTTGGAGAGGGGGAGAATGACAAGTCTTTAAGTCCCCTTTCCATTGTATGGGGAGGAAATTTAGGGGTGGGGACAAGCGAAAGTCTTCAAACAGATAAAGCCCAAAACATCACCCCTTTTTCTTT
>DAOTTO010000350.1:0-8632 GCA_034437895.1 Anaerolineae bacterium
TCGGCGGTGGAACTGTTGCCGACTGAGTCGAAAACCTCCACCGTAAATAATTCTACGCCGGCGCGGTTCATCTCAAAATCGAAACCGCAGTCATCCGGCAGCGTGGCGCAGTCGTCACGGATGCCGACCTCTTGCCCATATTGATAAAAGACCACACGTCCAATACGAATGTTATCCTGCACTAACACGCGCACCGGAATCACGCCCTCGGTAGGCCAACGATAAACCTGCCCCTCCACTGGTGACGTAAACACCACGCTCGGCGGGATGTTATCGACGGTAACATAAATCACGCTCGTCTCGATGTTGTTATCGGTCAACACGGTGGTTAAGCGCAGCGAATATAAGCCGTCTAAGCCTGTCGTATCCCATATCCCTAACGGCAAATTCGGGTCGAAAGTGGCTTGCTGGGGGGTGATGTCTGTCCATTCACGCGGGCTGATGGTCGCACCATAGGCTAGTTGATAATATTGCAGATTCACGGGATTCAGGCTGCCGCGAATCTCGACCTGACCGCCGACATAGGCATAATTTTCCGGCAGCGTAATCACGGTTGATTGGAAGGCGTCGGGACGGCTGACTGTATCGTATTCTTCCGGCGGTAAAGGACGGTTATTGGCTCCCCACCAATCAAGCGCTTCCGGCGGCGGGATGAAGTAGACTTCCGCCCGCTTTAAGGCTGGATCGGTGTTGGCGGTAGCGCGTTGATTAGTCTGCGAATTGACCTCGACGATTTGCCAATAGGTATCGGGTGTGCGCGGTTGGTAGCCATCCGGGAAAATCTCGGTGTGGCGGTGTTCGGCACAGGCATCGGTGGGCAGCAGGCCGGAAACGTCGCAGACGGTTTGTTCGATAATAGTCGGCGGACGTTCCCAATCCAGCACGGGCAGATTGTCGCGGATGTGGGCGTATTCCATCACAGCTTGCCAGATCGCACCCGCGCCTTCCGTCGCATCCGGCGAGAGCGCCAGAGCGAAACGGTCTGGATCGTCTGCGCCTCCGCGTGATAAATGCACGACGGTCACGATCTGCGGCGTATAGCCGACTGTCCAATTTTCGTGGCGATCCCCGGTTACACCGTTCATCACAGCGGCACGGCGCGAAATCGCTAAAGGCTCGACATCACCCAGAATCCTTAAGCGCGAGGTCGTGTCCGAAAGAATATCGTTCACGAGATAGGGCAGTTCGGATTGCAGTTTAGGCACACGATTGGCAGCCGCCTGATCCGCGCCATATTCCCATAGAATAACGCCGTTGGCATCCTCAATGCGGCGGACGGCAACTGGATCATGCTGGCGTAAATCAGGATTCGGCTGATTAATCACCCGCCCCGTAATATAGCCTTGTCCAGCGAAAACCGAATAGGCATAGGCCGTATCTAAAACGGAAACCGCGCCGCCTTTTTCCAGCAGCGACAGATCGTACACATTATCATTCAGACTGTTGATACCCATCGGAGTCGCCGTATTGCGAAGGGCGCTGTTGAGTCCGCGTTCATTGGCGACCTGCATCACGGGCAAAAGTCTTCCGGTTGCCATCGCATCCCGCAGATTCATCGGGCCAAAAAACAAGCCATCGACGTTGTTGGGAATATACAGCAGGCCGTCCTGTGCGCCGGGGAATTGGCGCGGAATATCCAGCACCATCGTGGCAGGCGTGAACAAGAGATTGTTATTACTGCCACCCAGATTAGTAAACGCATCCAGATAAATAAAGGGTTGCAGCGTTGGACCTGGTTGATAGGCGGTCTCTGTTCCCGCGCCGACCATCGCTTTAATCTCGCCTGTATTGACATCGAGGATGACGATAATGCCGCTGTCTGGCGGGAGTGTATCTTCATTGGGAAGCGCAAGCTGCACAGGCGGCAAAAATTGAGCGCTGATGCAGGCTTGATCGTCCAATGAGCGCACTGTGGAGGGATCACGCCCGGAAAGCTGCTCTAACCGATAGCGCAGCAGGCATTCAGTTTGATAATACAGATCAAGATCAAGCGTGGTAGTGATTCTCAATCCACCCCGGCTGACTAGCCCCGCGCCGTCCCGTCCGAGCGCCGTCAAAATAGATTCAGCCTGCCGCCGTGCATAACGGGCAAAATCGGGCGCGACGAGGGGCGATTGTCCCGCGTCGGGTCGGATGATCGTCACTGTATTAGATGCGGATTCGTAAGCATTTTGTGTAATCGTACCGCTGCCGAGCAAACGCTGTAAGACATCTCTTTGGCGGCTGCGCGTGGCTTCGAGGTCATCCACCGGATTGTACTGCGGCGCGGTGGGGATGCTCACCAGCAGCGCGGCCTCGTCTAAGGTTAAATCACGGGCAGATTTACCGAGGTAAATTTGCGCGGCGGCTTCGATTCCATACGTTTGATTGCCGTAATAATTGGTGTTGAGATGCCATTCCAGCACTTCTTCCGGCGTGTATAGCCGATTCACCTCCGCCACCAGCGCGATCTCTAAAGCGCGATCTTCAACCGTGATAATCTCCGGCGGGGTCGAAATCGCATTCCGCACCAGCCGTCCGGTCAAAGTAGGGTCGGGCGGAAGCGGGCCTTTTAAGTTGTTATTCAGCAGTTCGCCGATAGCTTGGAGCAGATTTAAGCGTGGAGTCGTCAGATAATCCGCATCTTCCATCATTAAGGTGCCGCGCACAACCGCTTCGGGGAGTTCCGCCAAGGTGAGCCATACGCGCTGTTCCCCAAGCGAGTCTGCCACCGAAACCAGTAGTGTGGTGCCGCTGGAATCGTAAATTTCGCTCGCGCCGATGAGGGGGGCAACCGCAATCGTCTGGCGCGGATTAGGCAGCATTTGATTGGCGCGGGCATAGGCGTTGATGGCATCGCCAAACAGAAATACGGCGGGAACCAAAATGCCTAATGCGGCAGTTCCCGCTATGCCCCACAGTAGGCTTTGGCTGTTGGCGACTTTAGAACGGCGGTCTGTACGGCGGCGTTTGCGGCGGCGGATGATGTGAGCGATTGAAGACATAATTTAGCTCTTGGCGGTTAGCTCTTAGCGATTAGCATTTGAGGTTCACCATTGAGCGGCGTTATATCACAAATACGATGACAGGATGAACACTCAGCTTGATTGTACAGAAGTTTTGGGGGATTGCATCAGCCGAGAGGCGAAGTCTTTAATCTGCGTATAGGTAACAGGTTTGATGAGGATAATGTCGGCTAATGCTTCTACGCCCATTTCCTCGGCGACCCGCCCGTTCCCGGTCATCATCATTACTTTAACCTGCTTCAGGCTGTCATCAGCCCGAATCTGCCGCAGCAGATCCGCACCAGTCACATGCGGCATCTCTAAATCCAACGTTACGAGATCGGGCTTTCGGGACAGGATTTTTTCCCATGCCAGGCGGCTGTCTTTAATGACCTCCACCTCAAACCCGATTGTCTCCAGCGCATAGGCAAAAATATCGCCTAAAGACACATCATCATCGACCACTATCGCTGTAATACTCGTCATCTTGACCTATTTTTTCAATTATGGGGATCGGCGCGGCTGGAAGCGTAAACCAGAATGTGCTGCCGACACCGAGGCTGCTTTCCACCCCGACCTGCCCGTTCAATTTGGTCACGATCCGATGGATGATAGACAAACCCAGCCCTAAACCTTCAACATTAAGGGTATGTAAGCGGGTAAACATCTCGAACAAACGCGCCTGATCCTCCGGGGCGATGCCGATTCCGGTATCTTGTACTTCGCAGCGCACATAATCACCCTTTGCAACTGCCCGAATTGTAATGGAAGGCGCGGCACATGTATCCCCCATATATTTGATCGCGTTGCTTATGAGGTTGGCAAAGACTTCTTCAACCCATTGGCTATGCGCCAGAACACACGGCATATCGGGCGAAATCTCCACTTTGATGCCTTTTTCTTCCAGCACAGCCATAAAGCGCATGACCGCGTTATCGACTGTTGGTCTGATTTCCGTCGGCTTCACCGTGTCTTTGACATTACGCAGCTTCGCCAACCACAGCAGTTGGTCGATCATCTCGTTCATTTTTACGCCGCTGTCGCGTATACCTTTGACGAAATCTAATGCTTGGGGCGGCAACTTATCTGAGAAGCGCGATGCTAATATTTCGCTCCGCAGCATGATATTGTTGAGCGGCGACTTTAAATCGTGGGCGATGGTGTGGCTGTAAGCGTCTAATTCCTGATTACGTGCTTCTAATTCCGCTGCACGATTTTGTAACGCATCGCGGGTGCGCTCCAATTCTTCAAAGTTGCGTGTGTTGCGGAGTGCGGAAGAAAGTTGCAGCGCCAGCATATAGACGATCCGCATGTCGTCTTGGGTGTAGCCAAGTGCTTTCGCCAGCCCGAAGTTGATCGTTCCTAGGATGATGTTGTCAGCAACTAGGGGAAGAATAATTTGCGAGGCATACTGCGCCATAAAAGGCGAGGGGCTGCCTTCGCGTACAATTTGAGGCTGCCCACGTGTAAGCGCTGGCCCTAGGTTCTCTGTTTCGAGCAATTGGGGCGGGGTTGCTTCTTGCGCCCCGAACAGGGTATTGATCTGCCACACGTCGTCTTTTTGCAGGCAAACACTGCAATGATCGAAATCCAGCAGCCACTTGGCCTGCTGTGCGATGACGCGCTGAATCGCCGTTAGATCCAACGTGCGGTTAATGGCGATGCCAATTTCGCTCACAGCGGCAATACGGCTGGAAAGGGCATCCGCTTCCGCCAATAAACGGCGAACCGTTTGCAGGAGTTGGTCGCGGTCTAAATCTTCAAGACGACCCGTCGGCTTTATGGTTAGCATTAGAGCGCATCAACCTCAAGCGCAATAGCATCAGTGTATTGGTTAACGCCTGTAAAGAGGTTGGCGGTGGCGACGATTTCAAAAATTTCTGTGTCATCCAAACCGAATGCGCGAAGCTCATCAAAATGCGCTTGCTTAAGCTGTTTGGGCTGGGTGGCTGCCAATAGACCAAAGCGGATAACGGCCTTCTCACGCGCAGGCAGTGGACAGGCTTCAAAGTCTGAAACGAGTGTTCGCAGTACTTCTTCGCTCATGCCCAGAGCGGAAAGCCCATGTAAATGGACTTTGAGCGCATACTCGCTGTCATTCGACTGCGAAATGGCAACACCGATCATTTCCTTTAACGTGCGCGGCAGGCTGCCCTGCAAAATTACGCCGCGAAATTTTTTCCAGTTTGCTTCCAGAAAATCCGGGTGGCTTGCCATTGATTTGAACAAATTGGGGACGATGCCGAAGCCTAGTTCGGCAGTGATTTGTTCATAGACTTGTTTTGCTTTGGGGTCGGTTAGTGCATCATATTCGACGATGGTGAAAAGTGCCATGATGTTGTGATATGTCCTTTAGAAGTGCGTGTTATGACGTAGAAATTATCTACGTCTATTTTCATTCTATTGATTTTTTAAACATCCTACAATCGTACCACCGTTAATTTCGGAAAAAATTGGTAAATGCTTAACCAACACCCATCCATCGATTTTTTCACCTCCAGCCAAAAAGCCTTAATTCAAAATTTTGTTTGACTTAAGCCTAGACTTGTTATATATTTCAATTTAGAATACGCACACATAACGCAATATTTCAGAAAGGTAAAAAATCCAATGAAGAAATCAAAAGTCCTGCTCGTTGAGGACGACCCCAATATCAATAAATTGGTTACGGACTTCCTCAATCATAGCAATTATGAAGTATTCCCGTTTAGTGATGGGCCAGAGGCGCTGGAACATGTTAAGGCACGCGGTCTGCCGCATATCGCCCTCATCGACCTTGCGCTGCCCACGTATCATGGGTTTGAAGTCAGCAGTCGCTTAAAGTCGATGGCTGATGTCCCGATCATCTTTATCACGGCCAACAATGACACTGACACGATTGTGCAGGGGTTGAAGAAATACGCGGAAGATTTTATCTCCAAGCCGTTTGAATTGCGCGAACTAGAAGCCCGCATTCAAGTCGTGTTGGCGCGTATGCCCAGCCTTGATTACGCCAGTGAACCCGTCATCGAGATAGATAATAACCTAAATATTGACTTTGCCCATAATCGTATTACACTCGGTGGCAAAGCAATGGGGCTAACCCCGACTGAATCTATCCTGCTACATGTGCTGCTGCGGAATGCAGGGCGCGTGGTGGAAAACCGGATGTTGATCGCCCGTGTTTGGCCTAATGAAGATGTATATGAAGACACCCTGCGCGTTCACATGCACCGTCTGCGCCGCAAGCTGGAAGCAGACAGCCATCACCCGCATTACATCCGCACCGAGCGCGGCATTGGATATATGTTTACGGTGCGTCCGCCGGAAAGCGCCAATATTGCGATGGAAAATGAAGATGAAGCCAGCAACGGCTAAATTTCGTCTTGCCCTTGGTTGAATATTGTCAATGTAGTTTGCGAGCGTAGATGTGGAAACCATAGCAGCGCCTTATCCGCCGATTGACCAGACTGATCCGCGTTTGTTATATGTGCTACGCAACTTAACTGCTCAAACCGCTTCGGATATGGGGTGTGTTTATGTCCGCAATGTAGATACCAATGCACCAGAAATCTCGGCTGTTTATCCGGCAGAGGTCAGCCCAATGCCGGATTGGGTGATGATGATGCAATGGCTGAGTGAGCGTTTGGAACGGATTAAACCCAACAGCTTACAGTCTGACAACACCCCTCAGTTCTATTCGCTGGATGAAACGATGGGCTTTGCGGGTGCGGCGTTGTGGGCGTTTCTTATTCCGCCAGATATTTCGGGTGGTATCGTCTTATTCTTTAAAGAACGTGGCAGCACGTTTACCACAGAGCGCGCTCCCGACATCCCTGTTCTGATCGACCTCGCACAAACGGCTTTAGAAAATCAGCATTTGGTGGAAAAACTTCTGACGACGGAAGCAATGGCTTATACCGCGCAAGCGATTGCCAAAGATCCTTCGCCCCAGAGCATCGTCCATGTGATGCGCGACCACATCTTCGATATCCATGTTTCCAGCAGTACGATTTTGCTTTATGGGCCGGCTGATGTAGAGCGCCCCAACGGCCCTTTTGATTACCTTGAGATTGCGGCCTCATGGTCACAAGAACTTGGCAGTGGTCAATTGATCGGGCAGACCTTTCCGTTGGAACCTTTCCAACCTTGGTTGCAACAACTGGAATACGATAAAAAGCTGACCATTATCGACTTGAAAGATTTTCTGCTCACGTTGGACAGCTTCAGCCAAGACATTATTGATCGCCTGCAAGCCCAATCCATCACGATCTTACCGCTTCAATCCCATAAGCGCCGGCTGGGGCTGCTGGTATTGACGACGGACAAAGCGCACGAATTTAGCGCGTTTGAACTGCGGACGTTCCAGATCATCTGCGAATTCCTCACGATGACGACGCTTACCGAAATCGTGCAGCAGCAGAGTAATTACGTCCAACAAATACGCGCCGCGCTGCTCGATGCCGTGACTAACGGCGTGTTGATGGTGCATCCAGATGAACGTGCAACGATCTTGACCATCAATAAGCAGTTTACCGAGATGTTCGGCTTTAAAGAAGACGAAGCACAAGGCGCTTCTTTATGGGCGCTGTTTGAAGACATCCGTGTCGCCCCTCATGTGCGCCGCGATCTCTTGAAGAAATGGCAAGAAAGCGGCCCCATCCAGCGCGACGAAGGCGAATTTAAGCTGGTGAACGCACGAGGAATCGCCAGCGATCTTGAATGGTATAGCGCTCCGGTGTATCAGGATAAAGACTTTATCGGGCGCATCTACACGTTTCATGATGTAACGACCAAACGCTCGGCGGAACGCTTGCGCTCCGAACTACTGGCACGAGTCTCGCACGAACTCCGCACCCCGCTGACCTCGATCAGTGGTTTCGCTCAGTTTATCTTGGATAAAGAGAAAGATACTCTGCCGGATTCGGCGCGCCAATATACCGAAATTATCTTAAAAAGCGCCCATCAACTGACGACGCTGTTTAATGATATGATCGAAATCACCCGTGCCAACGCAGGCGAACTTAAGCTCCACATGACGAATGCCTCTATCGCGGACATCATTATCGAAACCGTTGCCAAGCTGGAAATGCAATATAAGCACCGCAAGCAAAAGGTCATCATGGGCGTTGATGATGATCTGCCCGCAGTTTATGTCGATATTGACCGCCTTGGGCAAGTGCTGACCAATCTCGTTTATAACGCGATCAAATATGGCCCGGAAAAAGGCGAAATCCGCGTGACCAATGTGCTGGCGACCAAGCGTACCGATTTACCCAAAAGCGCCCCGCAAGAAACCTTCCTACCGTGCATCGTCGTGAGTGTAATCGATCAAGGTGCTGGCCTCAATGAAGCCGATGCCGAGCGTGTTTTCTTGCCGTTTTATCGTACGCGCGCCACCCGCGCCGCCAATATCGAGGGCGTGGGCTTGGGCTTAGCCGTCTCGCGCAGCATCATCGAACTGCACGGTGGGAGGATTTGGGCGGAGGCTCCGCTCAAGAATAAACCTAGCGGGCGCTTCTTCTTCACCATCCCAGTAACAGAAAATTAACGCTGTCGTTGAGCTACAAAAGCAACTCTTTTAACGCTTTCAACAATGCGTCGGCATCGGTGCGGGTGTTATAGCCCTGAAATGACACGCGGATGAAGGTCTGCGCGTTCCACAAAAT